>NZ_JACJSH010000003.1:0-347771 GCF_014698055.1 Nostoc sp. FACHB-133 | reverse complement strand
CAGAGAAGGGAAAATATAGTACACAGCGTATAAGATTTAACTCCAATTCTTCTGCTTAATTTTTTGTTACATACTTATAAATTTTTCCCACGGCTTACTTAATACAATAGACATCTCTCAAAATGAATGTAGAAACGTTGCATTGCAACGTCTGTACAAGGGTTTCAGGTAACGCATAATTAATTTCTGGAGATGTCTAATAACTAGCGTCCACCAAAAGCTACTAATGCCGCAAAATAACCAAACCGCCGTTGAATTCCGCGATGTTACCTTTAGCCGCAATCATCGCCCCTTGGTGTCAAATCTCAACTTCAACATCCGCCAAGGAGAAGCACTAGTATTACTTGGGCGCAGTGGTAGCGGCAAAACCACCACAATGAAGTTAATTAATCGCCTATTCACACCTACACAAGGCGAAGTTTTATTTGATGGTATTCCCACAACTCAATGGGATGAAATTAAACTGCGGCGAAAAATTGGTTACGTCATTCAAGAAATTGGTTTATTTCCCCATTTTACAGTTGAACGCAATGTGGGTTTAGTTCCTTCTTTGGAAGGTTGGCAACCGAAACAAATTAAAATAAGGGTTTATGAGTTGCTGCAATTGGTAGGCTTAGAACCAGCGCAATTTGCAGGGCGTTACCCGCACGAACTTTCGGGTGGACAAAGACAAAGAGTCGGCGTAGCCAGGGCTTTAGCAGCAGATCCGCCTGTGTTGTTGATGGATGAACCCTTTGGCGCACTCGATCCGATTACGCGGTTAGAACTGCAACAAGAGTTTCGGCGTTTGCAGCAAGAGTTAGGTAAGACGGTTGTGTTTGTCACCCACGATATTCAAGAAGCCTTGGTTTTGGCATCGAGAATTGGTTTAATGTATGGCGGAGAATTGGTAGTATTGGGGACAACAGATGAATTTATGCGATCGCAACACCCAGAAAGTCTAGCCTTTCTTAAATGTCTGCGTTCCTTCCAAGACAATTTATGAAAAATTTCTTTCTTGTTAAGTATGCCCCAGAAATTCTTCAGCATACTCTAGAACACTTGTTTTTAGTAGGCATCGCTATTGGAATTGCCATACTTGTAGGCATTCCACTAGGTATTTTAATTACACGTAAAACATATCTCCGTCAACCAATTCTCGGCATAGCGAATATTCTCCAAACTATTCCTAGTTTGGCTCTCTTTGGTTTACTCATCCCTGTTCCTATAATTGGTGGAATTGGGGCTGTACCAGCAATTGTTGCCCTGACTGTATATTCTTTGCTGCCGATAATTCGTAATACTTACACAGGGATTACTGGTGTAGATCCAGCGATTCGAGAGGCTGGGAGAGGTATGGGAATGACGGATAGACAATTGTTATTGCAAGTTGAGATTCCCTTGGCAATGGGGGTAATTTTAGCAGGTGTACGAGTCGCAACGGTAATTGCTATTGGCATTGCAACCATTGCAGCTGCGATCGGGGCTGGTGGCTTGGGAGTCTTTATTTTTCGCGGTATATCAGTAGTTAACGATCAGTTAATTTTAGCTGGTGCAGTTCCGGCGGCGGTAATTGCATTATTGGCTGACTTTGCAATTGGCTGGTTGGAAAATAAATTAAAAATTAAAAATTAATGAAAAGATTTTTAGCATCGTGCTTTTTAACTTTTAGTTTGTTATTACTAATTGCTAGCTGTACACCAAATGTAAATAGTAGCAGCAATGGCAATATTATTGTTGCTTCCAAAGATTTTACTGAACAAGATATTTTAGGTGAATTTTTAGCACAGCAAATAGAGGCAACAACTAATTTAAAAGTATCTCGTCGTCCCCGTTTGGGTGGTTCTTTTGTTTGTCATAATGCGATTACTACTGGCAAAATTGATGCTTATATTGAGTACACAGGTACAGCTTTTACGGGAATTTTAAAGCAAAAAGCAGTTAATGACCCTAAAGAAGTTTATGAAAGGTTAAAACAAGCATACTCCCAGCAATTCAATTTGGAAGTGATGCCAAGCTTGGGTTTTGAAAATACTTTTGCGATGATTGTCCGGGGTGATGATGCCAAACGCTACAATATTCAAACTCTCTCAGAAGCTACTAAATATACACCACAATGGCGCGGTGGTTTTGGTTACGAGTTTTTAGAACGAGAAGATGGTTTCCCTGGATTAGCTAAAACTTACGATTTACGTTTTGCCAAATCTCCCCAAATCATGGACTTGGGTTTGATATATCGTGCTTTGATTCAAAAACAAGTAGATATGGTGGCGGGGAATTCTACTGATGGGCAAATTTCTCGATTGGGTTTATTTGTCTTAAAAGATGATAAACATTATTTTCCACCTTATGAAACTGTGCCAATTGTTCGGCAAGAAATATTAAAAAAATATCCCGAATTAAAAACAGCGATCGCTTCACTCACCGGAAAGATTTCGGCAGATGAAATGCGGCAATTAAACTATTTGGTTGAGGGTGAATTACGTGATGTTAAAGATGTTGTCCAGGAGTTTCGTAAATCGAAGGGATTAAAATAATTCGTAATTCGTAATGACGCTCGTTCGCGGAGCGTGTCGCAGACAAGACTCGCTAACGCTACGCTAACGTAATTCGTAATCAAGCATTAGCGTCACGCACCCTACTGTTGTTCATGCAAAAAGTTCTTTAACCACCTAATGACTTCACTTGTTGATTGCTCATTGGCCATTTGGAGACATTGCTGCACAATTTCTCTGACGTTAGGAAAGTAGCTACTTTCCGTAAGCACATAACTTTCTGCGTGCAATCTATAAATTAATAAGCAATTACTCTTTAATATCCAAACTTCTGGCACTCGATCCGGTAAGTAATCATTAATATCGGTGTAACTTGTAACGTCTATTTCAATTGCTAAATCTGGTGGTGGATCTGACTCCCAATCAATTCTTTTTTTACCAACTACTTCTCTACAATTTTCAATGTAAAAGGAATAGTCTGGTTCAATACCACTAATTTCTGGCAAGCTCATGGTAATGGGCGTAAATGACTCGTATATGCGGTTTAAATGATCCAGCAAAATCTTAGCAATATCTGCCAACAAACTTGCATCTCTTCCATGTTCTGGTAGCGGTGCCATTAGCAAAATCTCTCCAGGTCTATATTTAATGCGAGGCGAAGAGCGATCGCCTAGTTGCTGACTCAACACTTGATAGTCTTGCCAGTTTCCCAAAAGCTTCAATACCGCGCCAGGTGGTAACTCGATTCTTTCTGGTGTAATTACGGTATCCATTTTCGGCTGTTTCACTAATTTAAGTTAGCCAGTTGATTACAATATACATTAAAAAGTTATTTTTAATTAGTTATGTAAACATTTTTTCGATTGTTTGCATCATCAGAAACAACCGATAAGGAAAATTAGGAAATTGAATAAAATTATAATACTCATAGAAAGAACGCGCTTTGTCGTCTTTGGCATCAACCACTACAGCTATTGTCGCAATTTCGCTTTGTAGACTGCGATAAAGCGCATCCATTAACAGCATTTCTCCCAGCCCTTTTTTTCGATGATTTTTATCAACTGCCAATCGACCTAAAAGAGTTGCAGGAACATTTGGATATTTTGGGAGTTTCTTTGTGATCTCAATTGGCAATTCATCAAATTTAAAACTTGTTGATGATAGTGTGTAATACCCAGCAACGATTCCAGAACTTTTTTCAATTAAAACAAAGGGAGCAGCCATCCGCTTCCGAGCATCTTGTCCGGCTTGCTGTTTTAAATAAATATCAAGTTTCTCAACATCACAAGAAAAAGCCGCCCGGTCTTGCTTTCCTAGCGGCTCTATTAAATAATTATCAAAAGTATCAGGTAACGCCATTTACACACCCATGTTTTGTTCATAGCGTTGAGCTGCTGCCTTTAATTTTGCACTTGGTTCTGGTGGATTGAGCAGTGCTTCTACAAAAACTTCTTGGTCTTGTCTACTTAATATCATCATTTCATTTTCCTGGATAATCTGTTTGGCAACATTCATAACGCTGCTAATCACAAAATCTGTTAATGTTTGACCTTGAATCTCAGCAGCACGCTGGAAAATTTCTTTTTGTTCTTTACTAATACGAGCTTCCAGACGTTCAGCCTTAGAGCGCGTTAAATTTGCTTGGCGGTTTTGACCCACAGGATCAGCCATGATAGCCTCTACATAATAAGAATAATGTTTAGCAAAAAATAAAATGTACGGCATTTGTCCTTACAAATTCATAGTAACCAACATAGATAGGAATTTCAACAAGATTTAGCGATCGCTCTGCAACTGAGCAATCAACAAGCAAGCAGCGTATAAAATGCTTTCCCAGGCGCTAGGCTAAGAAAGATCAAACCAAATGGCATAAAAATGCTTACTGTTGCTAAACCCAAGCGAGTTGCAATCGCAATCTTTTCTTTCACCCTCGTTGTTTACAGCCAAGTTGCATCAGCCGCCTTAATACCCCTACGCAGCAAAAAGGGAATGGTGGTTTCAGCCCATCCTCTAGCGAGTGAAGCGGGAATTTTAATGTTACGCAAAGGGGGTAATGCAGTGGATGCAGCTGTAGCTACAACTTTTGCAATCTCTGTAGTTGAGCCTTTTTCCGCAGGCATCGGCGGCGGCGGATTTTTGCTGATGCACTCTGAGAAAACTGGCGACATGAAAGCGCTAGATTTCCGCGAACGCGCACCCTTGAAAGCGACAAGAAATATGTATTTAGATGCAAAAGGAAAGGTGCGTCCCAATGCAAGTATTAATGGTTATTTGGCAGTAGCGACACCTGGAACGGTGGCGGGACTTTATGAAGTGCATCGTCGCTATGGTAAACTTCCTTGGCAAGAGGTGATGAAACCTGCGATCGCACTCGCTAAAGATGGCTTTATTCTTGGCAATGTGCTAACCCAGAGGCTCAACCAGCGCCAGCAAGCAATTCTCAATAATCCCGCAGGGCGAGAAATTTTCACTCACAACGGCGAATTTTACAAACCAGGGGAGAAACTGGTGCAGAATGATTTGGCACGCACTTTAACAGCAGTTGCCGAAAATCCCCAAAGTTTTTACACCGGAAGTATTGCTCGTGCGATCGCTTCTGATATGGTCAAAAATGGTGGTTTAATTACTCTAGAAGACCTGAAAGCCTACAAACCAATCTGGCGGACTCCTATTTGTGGCAATTTCCGCAAAGCTAAAGTTTGCTCTATGCCACCTCCATCATCGGGAGGCGTTCACCTATTGCAGATTTTAAATATTATCGGTGACAGTGATTTAAAATCTTTGGGATGGCATCATCCCGACGCTATCCACTTAATGGTAGAGGCAATGAAAATTGCTTACGCTGATCGTTCAGAATATTTAGGCGATCCTGATTTTGTCAAAGTTCCTGTACAAGAACTACTCAGTTCAGCTTACGCCAAACAACGCCGTCAAGAAATTAATATGCAAGTAGCTAGACCCTCGACCAAGGTCAAGCCGGTAGATAGAAAAATACTACAACGTTTTAATCAAGCTAATAATCGGAGTTTAGAAGAAAATACCATTCCGTTATCTCATCAGTCTCTTAAACTGCACACGACGCGGTATGAATCTCCTGAAACCAGCCATCTTACGGTTGTGGATGAAGAACGCAACGCTGTAAGTCTAACTTTCACCATTAACCTCAGTTTTGGTGCTGGTGTGGTGACACCGGGAACTGGAATTATCCTCAACAATGAAATGGATGATTTTGCTGCTGCGCCAGGAGTACCTAACGCCTTTGGTTTAGTTGGTAACGATGCCAACAGCATTGCACCCCGTAAAACTCCCTTATCCAGCATGACTCCCACAATTGTCACAGAAAATGGTCATTTTCGGATGGCAGCAGGTTCGCCTGGTGGTAGCACTATCATCACTCAGGTTTTGCAAGTCATCCTAAATGTGCTGGAATACAACATGGATGTTGGTGCAGCTGTTTCTGTTCCACGCATACATCATCAATGGCTTCCAGATGAGTTGCGTGTAGAATCCTGGGGTTTAGATGCTTTGACTCTGCAAGAATTACGCCGTCGGGGGCATAAAATAAAGGAAACTACTCCTTGGGGTAATGGTAACGCGATCGCGGTTACATCTGATGGAACTCTAGAAGGCGCGGCAGATCCTCGCGGTGAAGGTTCCCCCAGAGGTTTGTGAACGAGTGAGCGACTGGCGAGACACAGGGACGCACAGAATAACAAATAACAAATGACTAATGACTAATGACCAATAACCAATAACTATTGATTTTGGATTGTTGACTCTACGTAGCTACTGCTGCCAAACTCATTGGCGCGTGCGCTAGGTACTAGTGTCCAACCTGCTTTGAGAAGTTTTTGATAAGTTGCCCAACCTTTAGAACCACCTGGTATTTGATAATCTGGGACTGTGAAATGTCCAAAAGCCGTGTAGGGCCGCCAAGGCTGATTGGGTTCTGTCTGCAAATACAAGATTTTCTCGCCGTCGCCACCAGACTTAGATAACCAGCACATTTGTCGATGCATTGCAAACTCCTTTGCTTTTAGCTAACAACTAACGCATAATATCAGACTTTTGTCAAGTTACTTCTCACCCTTGTGAGCTATTTTTGGACATGCAGATAAACAGATTTGCCTCACCTTATGTATTAGGGTGAGATTTTTCTAATGTTATCCGCGTTTTTTGCGATCGTGTGTAGCAATAACTACTGTTTTCAGGGTGGTTAGGAATTTGCAATCTGCTGTATTTTTAAAAAACAGAAGTCAGGAGCCAGGCAATACGGTTCGGTTAAAGGGGAAAGGGAAAAGGGGAAAGGTTTTGAATACATCCTTTAACCCTTACCCGCAAACCCATTCCTCAGACCACAAGGAAAGTGAAAAGTGTTTATCCGAACCGTATTGAAGAGCCAAGAGCAGAATTTAGAACTGAATTCTGGCTCCTGACTAGTGGATAGTGCAGCGTGCGATCGCTGTAGAAAAACTCTAAATATTTGGTGGGCGAGTTTTTTTTGCGATCAAAGCCCAATTTGATCGAGTTTTCCAAATACCATAGCCTTCTCTGTAAATTGAAAAACCTAGCAGCAATACAACCGAGGTTTAGCCAAAGGTAGAGTGGTAATTGAGCATATCAATCTTTCTGGCCATTTTGTCGCCGACAATACCGCGAATTGTCTGTACTAATTGGGTGTATGCAAAGTCAGACAAAGCTGGCGTTGTTTCTTGCAAGTTGATTGATTTATCTAAATCAATCCATGATTTGCAACCGCCGTATTTAGGGTAATAAGGAATTTCTTGCTCTTGGGTTAGGTTATATGTCCGCAGGAGGAGAATATAAAGGGGCTGACGTGGTTTCCATTTAAGGCGATCGCTAATAAAATGCTCGTTCCAAATATGGAACGGAAGCAAGGCGTTGACAAGAAATTCGTCACTAACTGGCAAAATATCTGTAATTTCAGCCCAACTGCCGATGCGAACTGTCTCTGGATGCCAACCTGATGTTACTGGATAAACACTATTAGCATACTCAGGTTTGAGCATGAAAGCTTGTTGATGTTCATAAGTAGGGTAAAGCAAAATTTGCTTGTGGGCAACTTGGAAATGTCCATTTCGTTCATGAATACCCCCTTTGCGGAGCAACATAATTGTTTTGCCACTCTCCAAGGCATTTACGGCGACTGCCCATTCTTTGAGAGCATGAAAAGTTGTAGTCAATTCCATCAGCATCTACTGTAACTCTGATTTAATTCAAGCTAAGACCGATAAAGTGTGAAACTGTCCAAGGGAATGAATTAGAAAGCAGTTATAAAAAAGCGATCGCTAGCAACCCAGCAGATAATCGTACTAAAAATAAACTGTTTCAATGCGAAAACTTTGAACATGCTCAACAAGCGCTACAAAAATTACGTCCCATAGCCCTTATTTATAATTGTACCCCTGCTCAGTTAGCTTTGCCGTGGTTAATTGCCCAACCTCAAATTAAGGCTATTGCAAGGGCACGTTATCCCCAACAAGCACTAGTACCGCAAGGCGGAATTAAAAATTAAAAATTAAAAATCAAAAATGAATACAGCATAAGGGTTTCGTTGATTTGGAAT
The DNA here is from genome assembly GCF_014698055.1 of Nostoc sp. FACHB-133. Lineage (NCBI taxonomy): Bacteria > Bacillati > Cyanobacteriota > Cyanophyceae > Nostocales > Nostocaceae > Nostoc > Nostoc sp. FACHB-133. The sequence continues at coordinate 339,710 of NZ_JACJSH010000003.1, read as the reverse complement.
GATTGGTTTATTTCCGCCGTGTTGTACTAGACAACGCATGAGCCACCTAAATTAAGGTTTATCCTGCCTAATTGGTAAAAATTGATGCAATTGGACGTATTTCCAGCAATTGCCTGGATGAAAGTCAAATTATGTGCAATTGATGACAATGCAGTTTGATTAGCTATGCTGATCTCTCGAAGATCCCCTTAAATATCTTAAAAAGATAGTCAGGGATCAAATCTCTGGAGCTAGATTGCAAAATTTAACAAAACATCAACTTTAGTAAACTAAGAGTTGCAACTTAGAAACTGAAGTGATAACTTAAATAGTAGGACACCAAACAAAATAAAACCAAAAGAAAAGGGTAAATGACTTAGTGTCCCCTGTCATCAACCCAAGCAAATTTCAGCATATCAAGATTACAAAAGTGGCAAAAGCCTAATGTCAAAGGCAAAGCCAAATCCCAAAGCGGAAAAACGCAAGAATGCTGAGTTTGTTAGTTCTCTAGTCCACCCTAGTTATTAACCTCCAATTACTTAATTAGTTTAACAATTTGAAATCTGTGAACTCGATAAAACCTGGTCAACCCTGATCAGGTTTTTGGTATTTTATTGTGATATAATCTTCTCGGTACGGCAGATGGTGCCGGAATTGACGCTTGAAGAGATAGTTGGGAAACTAAAGTCTTTTTAACAAAAGCCAGTTAATGTGCCCAATAAATATCAAACCTTTTGGTTGGGTTACTTTATTCATTTTGTATATATAAAAAAGCCCACTAATATGGGCTTGTTTTGTAGAATATAAACTCAAATTAACTAAGTCATTTCCAAGCAGTGAAGAAATAGAATGGCAATGTATCGTGTTAAAAAAAATTGATGGAATATAATAGATTTTTAAATAAAATTACTACAGCTATTATTATCACGCTCCTTTCTTTTTCTTGTAAGTCTTCTATTAGTACAAAAGCAGAACAGGCACAAGCAACAGATAAATCGAAACCCGATCCGAATCTTGTCTATGGAGATTTAATTATTAAAGAACAATCTGATTATATAATGATTCCCGTTGTTCTTCCAGAACAGAATGAAGATAAAAAAACTGATTTAAGCCTTTCACGTTCTTATGAAAGAAATAACCAATTGTCTAACATCATCTTTTATCGAAAGCAAGATGGTGAAGCTCATATTTTATTAAATAAAAAAGCCATTATCGCCTCCTTTGATTTATTAGAGGTAAAAGCGGTAGAGAAGCCGCCTACAAGAGTTTGGTTTTATAAAATCCTTGAACAAGACACAAACATAGATACAAAACTCAATAGCGAAGATGCTACTGTTGGTTATCTTTCTGATTTATCAGGTAAGAATCTCCAGCAAATTACCCCAAACAATACTCAAATCATCAATTGGGTTGTTGTTCCAAGTCAAAATGCAATTTTTATAAAAATTATCAAAGACTCAGATAATGATAAAAAATTTACAGGAAAAGATAAAACTAATTTTATTAGAGTTAACCTAGATAAACCTACTATGGGATCTGAGATTATTAGTAATCAGATAGAGCAAGAAATTAAGTCATCCATTCTTAAATGATTAGGTTTATTGCATTGAATTGGGCCCCGCTATGCTAATACTTCTCTACAAGGGTTATCGATAAAGCATATTTAATTTATGGAGATGTCTAATAGACTTCTTGCAGAAGTGGGGAAGGGGTGAAATTTCCCCTTACCCTTTACCCTTTACCCTTTAACCTTTCCCCGACATCTTGGCATTTGTTACTTTTGCAAGATGTCTAATTATCTGGAATCAGTGACAATGGAGTTTAGATAGTAAAACCTTATCCAAGCCATGATAAATAAGATTGTGGAAGCTCAGGCATGAGTAATGGATGTGAATGGTAACATTACCGTGGTAGCCCAAACTACAGTAAATCCTGTGCGTTCCTGGTTATCAATTACCTCCTGTCATGGTTATGGCTAAAACAACTAGGATTTTTGGCGCGAATTCTGTAAAAGTTAAAATACAAAAGCAGCCAGGGCGTTGGCATAAAACAACACTGGCTCAATTTTTGCGTTTGCCTTTGTACTTTCTGATAGCTTTGCTATGCATATTGGGTTCACCCGTGCTAGCAAAAGTTCCTGGCTCAATTAATTCTTCATCTCAATTACAGATTAACAATTTGACATCGCTGGCTGTAGTTAATGACCCAGGTTCGCTACTAGAACAGGGAAAATTTTTATACAATTCTGGTAACTTTGCTAAGGCAGTAGAAGTATTACAACAGACTGTCCAAACATATAAGCAGCAAGGAGAAAGTCTCAGACAGGCAGCGACACTGAGTAATCTTTCGCTAGCTTACCAGCAACTTGGTTTATGGAGTCAAGCACAGCAGGCAATTACAGAGAGCTTAAACTTGCTCAAAGGACAAGATGAAAACCAGAATCTTCAAATCTTAGCCCAATCACTGGATATTCAAGGTCGTCTTCAACTGAGAATGGGACAAGCCGAGGCAGCTTTAGCAACTTGGCAGCAGACAGAAGAAATTTACAGGCGAGCAGATAATCAAAGTGGTGTGGTGCGATCGCTAATCAATCAAGCACAGGCGTGGCGAACCCAAGGATTTTACCCCCGCGCTGTCAAAACACTCGATCGGGTAAGTCAGACGTTAAAATCTCAACCAAATTCGATAGAAAAGACAGTGAGTTTGCGATCGCTCGGTGATGCTCTTTTAGTCGTGGGCGATTTGGAAAAGTCACGTCTGGCGCTAGAAGAAAGTCTGACAATTGCTCGAAATCTGCAATCAAGCACAGATATTGCAGCCAGTCTGTTCAGCCTGGGGAATAATGCCCGTAAACAACAAAACAACCTATTGGCGATCGCCTATTATCAAGAAACAGTTGCAGCATCTCCCCCACCTTTAATAAAAGTCCAAGCTCAACTCAATCACCTGAGCTTACTGATTCAAGATCAACAATGGGCAAAGGTTCAAACTCTCTTACCATTGATTGAATCCGAACTCGCTCAACTTCCTCCCAGCCGTGCTAGCATTTACGCTTATGTTAACTTTTCCCAAAGTTTGGCAAAAGTCAAGGGTGGTATATTGCAAGCATCTAGTCAGCATTACTACTCAGGATTCAGCACCAAAGACTCAGCAGTATTACTCGCCAGAGCCATTGAACAGTCCCGCAGTTTAGGGGACAAGAGGGCAGAAGCATACTCACTAAAGAGTTTAGGTGGTTTGTATGAAGAAACCGGGCAGTTGTCATACGCGCAAGAGCTTACCCGGCAAGGATTAGCTTTAGCACAGAGCAGCAATGCACCAGAAATCACCTACACCTTAGAGTGGCAGTTAGGTAGATTACTGCGGGCAAAAAAAGATATGAATGGTGCGATCGCAGCCTATGATTCTGCTGTGGACACTCTCCAGTCCCTTCGCAGAGATTTAGTAGTCAATAAAGATGTAGTTAACCAGGATGTACAATTCAACTTTCGGGACAGCGTAGAACCCATCTACCGAGAGTCAGTAGAGTTACTGCTAAAATCCCAAGAAGGAAAACCAGATGAAAAAATATTGGAGAAAGCACGCCAACGCATTGAAGCACTCCAACTAGCAGAATTAGACGACTTCTTTCGAGAAGCTTGCCTACAAGGACAGAGAGTAGCGCTCGATCAAATGGTGGATAAAGATAATCCCACGGCTGCCATCCTTTATCCAATTATTCTTCCTGACGAACTTCAGGTAATTGTCAAAATTCCCAAACAACCCCTGCAAAGCTACACTACTCAGATTTCTCATACAGAAGTAGAGAAATTGTTACTAGAACTGCGAAAAAATCTTGTCAATCCCACTGCTACCAAAGCCATCCAAACCCAGGCGCATGAAGTTTACAACTGGCTGCTTCAACCCATTGAGTCAAAATTGCAAAACAGTGGGGTAGATACCCTAGTGTTTGTCCTAGATGGCCCCTTACGCAATTTACCAATGGCAGCTCTATATGATGGTAAGCAATACTTGGTAGAGAAATATGCAATTGCTCTGAGCGTGGGTCTGCAACTCCTCGATCCTAAACCACTGGTAAAACAGCAGCTAAGAGCGCTAACCGCAGGACTGACTCAGCCACCACCAGGTTTTTCCAAGTTTGCACCGTTGCTTGCGATCAAATCTGAATTCGACGGCATTACCAAAGCAGGAGTCTCGACAACTAGCCTACTAGATGGAGATTTTAAGAAAAAGAATTTAGAGGGTGAAATTAATGCTGCTTCATTCAACATAGTGCATTTAGCAACTCATGGTCAGTTTAGTTCCCGCCTTGAAGACACTTTTATTTTGGATTTCGATGGTCAGATCAATGTCAAAGATTTTGATACTCTTTTTCGCAGTCAGGGCAAAACTATAGTAGAGCTACTCGTTTTGAGTGCTTGCCAGACAGCAACAGGAGACAGCCGTGCAGCACTGGGTCTTGCAGGAGCAGCTGTCCGAGCTGGCGCACGCAGTACCATCGCCTCACTGTGGCAGATTGATGATGAATCAACGGCAATGTTTGTTAGTGCCTTCTATCGAGAACTCAAGAGTGGCAAAATCACCAAAGCCAAAGCTGTCCACCGTGCCCAGCTACAACTGTTGCAACACCCTAACTACAAAGCACCAAGCTTTTGGTCTGCCTATGTGTTGATTGGCAATTGGTTGTAATTTCGGCACATGGGCTCATACAGAGCATGGGAATGGCTGATTAAAGGCTGCTGGCTCCAGTAATACATTGAGTCAGTAGCTCATACCATTTCTTTGTGAAGCTGCGCCAAATTTCCTTTGCTTCTTCTTTCTTCCTTTGTGTTCTTCTCTGACGAGACGCTGCGCGTAGCTTGCTTCTCCGTAGGAGTATGCATCCTTTGCGGTTCGTTCCTCATATAGTTTGGCGCACCTTTATACAGAATTGGTATTAGAACGCTTGAAACAGCAGTTGCAAGAATCATCTGGGTTTCAAAGCCTTATTTAGCGCAGCTTCATAAAAAAGAATTGGTATCAGTATACTCTACTAGATATTGCCGAAAGATTGGGAATGCCATTTGATGTGATTAAACATGCTGCTGATACATGAATTGCACATGATTTACTGACTTCTTTCAAAAGCTAATGAAGGTATGGGAAATACTACAATTTTTGCAAGTAGCTATAACATTAGCTCAAAAATAAGGGAATTTTAATAATTATCTGTTGCAATACACCATCGCATACATTTATTATTTTCAAATCACCTGATTCCCCACAGAAATATAGTTATATTGTGAAACTTTCCATACGATTATACTGGTGATTATAGCATCACTGACATTCTTTTTTTTACAGGTGTTTAAAGTAAAGTTCTATACTTTAAACTTTGCCGTAAGAATTTTCCTCTTTATTTCAATAAGTCCAGCTATAAAAACATTCTCTTAAAATTAACTACTGACATTGCAGCAGTTTTGAATAATAAAATTCAAAAAAATAATTTATTTAAGTCGTAATTTTACGGTTTTTAATGACTAATCTTTAAAGTTACGATCTTACCAAAGGTAGTAACAGTATATTTGTATGTACTTTATTGCGTCATCGAAAAATAGTTTAGTTTGAGTTCCTGTTAGCTCTTTACACAAATGTGAGGAGAGTTTTCAGAACATTTTCTGCCAGAGTTCATGAGGTAAGTTGTTTATTTTGATAGCAATTACAATTGCTGTGGCAGCATCTTAAGCTAACAAACTTTCTGACTTTCTCAATAAGCACTCTCTCAGGCTTTTGCCTGAGTAGTGCTATGGCTGACTGGATAACCAATTCGGTTACAAACCCATTTGTCTATCGTTAGGAATATGAAAATGAAATCAATTCTTGAGTTGATTGAGCAGAAGAACCAGGAATATGCCAAGTTACCGTTCTTTGAGTATATGAAAGACGAGTCCATTGATCCACGCCAGAGACTGGCATTTGCACCTGTGATTGCTCCACTGGCACTGGAGTTCAGTGAGTTATGCAAACGAGTTCTTAGAGATGAGCCAACGACTAATTACATTCAAAAGATGGTAAATCTGCACACGCACGAAGAACATTTTCACTGGCAATGGTTACTAGAAGACATGGAAAAGATGGGGATTGACTATCCTATGCGTTTTAGTGATGCCGTGCGATTCCTTTGGAGCGATCATACCAAGGTTTCCCGTTCGATGTTTCCTATCTTTGAGCGGTATACTCGGGGAGCAGATCCTATCATCAGATTGGTTGCCATTGAGGTATCCGAGGTGACGGCGAATGTTTTTTTCCGTTCAACCATGTCTGCGGCCTTGCAACTGCAAGAAATGACTCAAACAGAGTTCCGTTACTTTGGTATGCGTCATAACCATATAGAAAATACCCACACTCTTCATACTCCCTCTTCTTTGCAAATCATGAGAGAAATTGAGGTGTCGGAAGAAATTCGTCAACAAGCACTTGAATTAATTGATGTGGCGTTTGTGTATTTTACAGACTTGATCAATGAGTTTTTAGTTTATATTAAGACTCATTCTTATCAAGAACCATTTTCTAAAGTGTACGAACCAGAGCGATCGCTAACATCTGCCTAAACTATTTCCTCAATTTTCATTCATTCGACGACGGTAAAAGAGTCAAAGCCTTTTATCGTCGTTTCTTTAACAGTGACAGCTACTGTATAAATAGCATTGCGCTCTTGCTGAATTGGTTGAATTACTCCATCATAGTCAGTGGCTCGACTCATTAAGCTATATTGTCCTGGCGTTGGTGGAGTCCATTGAAACGTGAATCGTTGCCAAGCATATTGCAACCGTGATTCAACTTCAGTAGCTTGCCAGGTGATACCACCATCTGTACTAAAATCCACCGACTGGATACCCTTGGATGCCCAGGCCCAACCCCAATGTGTTTGAGGTTGAAGGTATAATACTTCATTTTGAGAAGGATGAACAATTACAGACTCCGGTGGAACTTCCCAAACGGGTTTTAAAGTCGCATCATCGCCCCCAACTTGATCGTTATAGAAAGTTGTTGTAAAGGGCCCTGGTGATCGCTGATCTGTGACATAAATATGTGAGAGCCACTTGACAAAGTTCGTGCCATAGTAGCCTGGAACCACCAACCGCAAAGGAAAACCCCGCTCTGCTGACAGAAACTCACCGTTCAGCTTGTACGCCAGCAGCACATCATTATCTAATGCTTTTCCGATAGGAATATCTTTAATATATGAATCGCTAGAAACTCCTTCATAAGCACCGCAATCGGTTCCGGCAAACCAGACATAACGAGCTTCAGGTTTAACTTGCAATTGATTAAGAATTGCTCTGAGCGAAACTCCACCCCAAGTAACATTACTAATGGTTCTTGTCGGAACTTTAGGTTCAAGCGGATTACCTGAACATTGGTGGAAAACAGTTAATTCACGATATTCTAGACTCAGCAAATTCTGATATGACAACTCAAGATTCTGCTCTACTAATCCCGAAATTTTCAACCTCCATTGCTCTATGTCAATGTCTGGGATTCCCAGATGACAAAGAACGAATAGATGGTTTTCAGGAGTAATAAAAGACTTGAGATCGTGAACACCCAGTGGAAACTTTGCAATCATTCCCACATAGCTCATGCTCTGATCTTCTAAAGTTTGATCGAACTCATTCATTTAAGCAACCTGCTATTAACGATTTTTCAAACATTTTTTTATCGAAACAGAATTCAGGAGTCAGGAGCCAGAATTCAGGAAAGGTATTTTGTGCGACACAACGAATAGCGGTAGTTAAGCGTAGCCGAAACTCGTCAACATAGGTATTTTTTTTCATCAGAAATCACCTTAAGACCCCCACTCAATCTGCATATTTAGTGGTGCAACAATTCAGTGGCGAGTCTGAATCCCCCACTGATAGCGCAGCGTTAGCGTACTCCTACGGAGAAGCGAGCTACGCGCAGTGTCTCGTAGAGAGGAACGAGCGTCTTCATTCTGACTTCTGAATTCTTCTTCAAAATAGTACTTATATAAAAATACACGCAGTAGATGCAAAGCGGCTACTCTGCAAAAATGACAAAGGCGAACCCACAGGGTATCACCCCTAGATGAACAGTATTTAACTATACCTGTTTGAGCAAAATCAACCGGGTTTCTCGATTTTTTACCTTCAGAAAATTACAGCATGAATTGTGATACTTCGAGTTAATTGGGGAAAACTGAACTCAGGTTATCCAGTCGCAAGTTTTATGGTAGAAAATCGAGTCGATGTTCCCGGTTATGGGATTGGTGAAAGAATTTACACCAGCACTCGCACCCTGGTTTACCGAGGTTGGCGAGAGGCCGATCAAACTCCTGTTGTGATCAAACTTCTGAAAAATTCTTATCCCAGTCAGGTTGAGTTGGCTCAATTCAGAAATCAGTACTCAATTACGAAAATCTTAAATGTTCCTGGGGTTGTTCGGATCTATAGTCTGGAAAGTTGTCAAAATCGACCCGTCCTGATTTTAGAAGATTTTGGCGGAATTTCTTTGAAGGAGTACACTGCTTTTAGAAGGAAAGGACTCGGTGAGACAGGAAATCAAGAAAATTCCTCATCTCTGCATCCTGATTTTTTGACTGAGTTTTTACAGATTGCGATCGCACTTGCCGATATTCTGGCTGATCTCTATCATCACGAAATCATCCACAAGGATATCAAACCCGCCAATATCCTGATAAACCCTACCACAAAGCAGGTCAAACTCATTGACTTTAGCATTGCTTCACTGCTGCCGAGAGTTAACCAACTTTCAACCAGCCCGACTGTTTTAGAAGGAACTCTCGCCTATCTCTCCCCCGAACAAACCGGGCGAATGAATCGGGGGATTGATTATCGCACTGACTTCTATTCTCTTGGAGTCACTTTCTATGAACTCTTAACTGGGCAATTGCCATTTCAATCGGATGATTTGATGGAATTGGTGCATTGTCACATAGCAAAACAACCACCACTTTTAAATGATAGAGGAGAGATTCCCCAAATTCTCTGTGATATCGTCATGAAACTGATGGCGAAGAATGCTGAAGACCGCTATCAGAGTGCATTAGGGCTAAAGCACGATCTACAAATTTGTTTGGAGCAATTGCAGTCAAGTGGAAATATTATCCCATTTCAGCTAGGCCACAGGGACGTTTGCGATCGCTTTGCAATTCCCGAAAAACTCTATGGACGGGAAGCAGAAGTGGCTATGCTGCTAGCAACTTTTGAACGGGTGCGCCAGGGAACTTCTGAAATGATGCTGGTGGCAGGTTCCTCTGGCATTGGAAAAACGGCAATTGTCAACGAAGTTCACAAACCAATCACCCGTCAGCGCGGATACTTTATCAAGGGCAAATTCGATCAATTTAATCGGAATATTCCCTTTTTTGCTTTGGTGCAAGCGTTTCGGGACTTAATGGCACAACTGCTGACAGAGAGTGATGCTCAAATTGACCAGTGGAAGACTCAAATTTTATCTACCTTGGGTGAAAGTGGTCAAGTAATTATTGAGGTGATTCCAGAACTCGAACGAATCATTGGAAAACAGCCTTCACTACCGGAATTATCGAGTACTGCTGTCCAAAGCCGCTTCAATTTGCTGTTTCAGAAATTCATTCAAGTATTCACAACCCAAGAACATCCCCTAGTTATTTTCCTTGATGATTTGCAATGGGCAGACTCGGCTTCTTTAAAATTGATGCATCTGTTGATGAGTGAAGCCAGCAACTCTTATTTATTAGTGATTGGAGCATATCGGGATAATGAGGTTTCCTCAGCCCATCCCCTAATGTTAACCATTGAGGAAATGCGTCAAGAAGCGATTACAGTTAGTAGTATTGTTCTTTCTGCCCTTACCGAAACCGACCTAAATCAACTGATTGCAGATACCCTCAAATATTCAACAGAACAAGCAACTGCGATCGCCAATCTGGTGTATCAAAGGACTAAAGGTAATCCATTTTTCACTAACCAGTTTCTCAAGTCGCTGCATGAAGATGGGTTAATCGCCTTTGCTAGCAGAACGGGAGATTGGCAGTGCAATCTGGTTCAAATCCGGGCGCTATCTTTTACAGAAGATATTGTCGAGTTTGTGGCAGTGCAACTCCACAAATTACCACAGCAGACTCAGAATGTTCTCAAACTGGCTGCTTGTGTCGGCAATCAGTTTGATTTAGAAACCCTATCAGTTGTCTATGAAAAATCTCCAGTCCAAACCGCAGCAGATTTGTGGCCAGCCCTCAAGGATGAATTGATCTTACCCAGTGGGGAAGGGTATACATTTTTTCAGGATGAGTCTGTTGTCATGGATGAGTTGACAAATGACAACACACCCATAATTATTACCTACAAATTTTTCCACGATCGCATTCAACAAGCCGCTTATTCACTAATTCCAGACTATCAGAAACCAGCAACTCACCTAAAAATTGGTCAATTGCTGTTGAGCAATACCCCGGAAACTGAGCAAGAATTGCTGATTTTTGAAATTGTCAATCAATTGAATATTGGCATAGAACTGATCGCATCTCAAACCGATCGTGATCGACTGGCACAACTCAACTTGTCGGCAGGAAAAAAAGCCAAATTTTCCACAGCTTACCAGGTAGCAATTGAGTATTTAACTACTGGGATTCGTTTATTGAGAAGTGACTGTTGGCAAAGTCAGTATGAATTGGCTCTGGCATTGCACGAATCAGCCGCCGATGCTGCTTATCTTAGTGGCGCGTATGAACAGATGGAAAAATTGACTCAAACAGTCATCCAGCAAGCCAAAACTCCACTGGATCAAGTCGGTATTTACGAAACCAAAATCCAGGCGTATACAGCTAAAAATGATGTGCTGGGCGCGATCGCGATCGCACGTCAAGGAATGAGTAAATTTGGCGTGGTTTTCCCAGAAACACCTACCTCACAAGACATTCAGCAAGCCCTGCAAGAAACGGCTACTCTGATTAACGGTCGTGATATTGCAGAATTGGTTGACTTACCTGTGATGGTAGCCGCAGAGAAGCTAGCTGTCACCCGAATTGTGGCAAACGTTGCTCCAGCCGTTTACATTGCCGATCCTAATCTGTTTCCACTACTGATTTTGTCTCAAGTCCAAGCATCTATTGAATATGGTAATGCTCCATTTTCTGCCTTTTGTTATGGCTGTTATGGCATTCTATTGAGCGGAATTCTTCAGGATATTGAAACAGCCGATCGAGTTGGCAATCTTGCCTTGGCACTAACTGACAAATTTAATATTAGCGACATCAAACCCACAGTATTTTATGTCGTAGGTGCTTTCATCACCTATTTGAAGTCTCCACTGCAAAAATCTTTGCAGTTAATGCTGGATGGTTACAAGATTGCTCTAGAAACTGGAAATGTATATTACGTAGGTTTCAATACCAAAGATATCTGCCAATATTCCTATTTTCTCGGTCGAGAATTGAACTCGTTAGAGGAAGATATCCGGGCTTACTGTCATGTTTTGGAAAATTTTAAGCAAGGTACGACTCTAAACTATTGCCGTATTTTCTGGCAAACAGTTTTGAATTTGCTTGGCAAAGCTGAGAATCCCTGTATTGTAACAGGCGAAGCACTCAACGAAGCCGAATTCGTGAATCAACTGGTTCAAGCCAATGAATTGACAGGGCTTCACTATTTCTTCCTCCACAAATTGATTCTCTGTTATCTGTTTGAAAACCTTTCTCAAGCAGTGGAAACAGCCGCTCAAGCTAGAGAATATCTAGTTGCGGGAACGGGCTATGCCACTGTGCCGATATTTTATTTTTATGATTCTCTGACAGCTTTAGCAGAGTATCGCACAGCTATAGCCTCTCGCCAAAAAACATTACTAGAACGGGTTACAGAAAACCAAGAAAAAATGCAGACATGGGCACACCACGCACCCATGAATTATTTGCACAAATTTGAATTGGTGAAAGCCGAAGAATGCCGAGTGTTGGGACAGATGGCGCAGGCAGTGGATCATTACGATCGCGCGATCGCACAGGCAAAAGCCAATAGATATATTCAGGAAGAAGCCCTTGCCAATGAACTGGCTGCCCGATTTTATTTAGAATGGAACAAAGAAGCGATCGCGCAAATTTACCTCGAAAATGCCTATTACACTTACCTTAGCTGGGGAGCGATCGCTAAAGTTAACCAGTTGGAACGCCAATATTCTCAATTATTGCTGAAGGTGTTTCAGCAGGATGAAACTACTTCTTCAACCCTTACCACTACAATCGAATTCAACCAAAGTAGTTCCACTGGGACTGAAGCATTAGATTTAGCAACGGTGATGAAAGCCTCTCATGCACTGGCTGGAGAAATTGAGTTAGAAAAGCTGTTGACAACCCTAATGCAGGTTGTAATCGAAAATGCCGGGGCTGACAAATCAGTTTTTCTGCTGCTTCAAGAGGATAATTGGGTCGTTGTGGCTCAAAAAACTAGCCGAGCGATCTTTGAAGAAGAGCAATTTCTGCCACACCCTACGCCTACCGATGAAAACTTGGGGATAATCAACCTGCGCTCCCTTCCTCTTTCAGCCAGTCAGGATGTTCCCAAAGCGGTTGTGAATTATGTATCGCGCACCACCGAAACCCTTGTGTTAGATGATGCCCGCAAGGAAACTACCTTCGCCAACGATCCCTACATCATTCTATGGCAACCTAAAAGTTTGCTATGTACGCCTATTCACAATCGTGGACAGCTGATTGGCATCCTATACCTAGAAAACAGTTTGACAACTGGAGCCTTTACCCAAAACCGTCTTGAGGTTTTGCGGTTGCTCACAGCACAAGCTGCCATCTCGCTGCAAAATGCCATGTTGTATAACAATCTAGCTGTAGCAAAAGCTCAATTAGAAGATTACAACCATACTTTAGAGCAAAAGGTGGAGCAGAGAACTTTGGAGTTGAATGATAAAAATCAGCATCTCTCAGAAACTTTAGAGGAACTGCAACACACTCAAAGCCAACTGATTCAAACTGAAAAAATGTCTTCATTGGGACAAATGGTAGCAGGTGTTGCCCATGAAATTAACAACCCGATTAACTTTATCTATGGCAACCTCACCTATACCAATGAGTATTGCCAAGATTTGCTGCATCTGGTTGAGCGGTATCAGCACTATTATCCTCAACCGTTCCCTGAGATTCAAGAAGAACTAGAGGCAATAGATTTAAACTTCCTCAAACCAGACTTACAAAAATTGCTGCAATCAATGAAAGTGGGGGCAGATCGCATTCGTCAAATTGTTCTTTCTCTCCGCAATTTCTCGCGTTTGGATGAGGCTGAAATGAAAAGTGTCAATCTTCATGAAGGCATTGACAGCACCCTGTTAATTTTACACCACCGTCTAGAAGAGAAAGCACACCGCCCCGGAATCGATGTGATTAAGGAATATGGACAGTTGCCAGAAGTTAGTTGCTACGCCAGTCAGATCAATCAAGTATTCATGAATATTCTGAACAATGCTATTGATGCCTTGGATTCATCATTCACAAATGAAGATAGACAGACAAAAATCCCCACTATCCAAATTCGTACCAAAATGACTAATGCTAATACAGTAACTATTCAAATTGCAGATAATGGATCTGGGATGTCTGACGAAGTGAAACAGCGCCTATTTGACCCATTTTTCACAACAAAACCTATAGGCACAGGAACAGGTTTAGGATTATCAATTAGCCACTCGATTGTAGAAAAACATCGGGGACGAATAAGTGTAATATCCGAACCGGGAAAAGGAGCGGAGTTTTCTCTTTCTATCCCTTTACACAATACGGTAGAGCAGCGATCGCTTAAGTAAATTGTGCAAGGGGGAGCAGGGGGCAGGGGAGCAGGGGGCAAGGGAGCAGGGAGCAGGGGAGCAGGGAGCAAGGGAGCAGGGAGCAGGGGGCAAGGGGAATGGAAAAAGAGCCAATTAAAAGTCATGAAGATTTGGAAGTATACAAAATGGCCTTTGATGTTGCCATGAAAATTTTTGAACTGTCAAAAAAGTTTCCTGTGGAGGAGAAGTATTCATTGACTGATCAAATTCGTCGTTCATCTCGTTCTGTTTGTGCAAATCTTGCAGAAGCATGGAGAAAGCGTCGTTATGAGGCAGCTTTTGTGGCTAAATTGAACGATTGCGAATCGGAAGCGGCAGAAACCCAGACTTGGCTTAAATTCGCAGTTCAATGCAATTATCTAAATGTTGAAACAGGCAGAGAACTTTATGAAACTTACAACCGAGTTCTGGGCATTCTAGTAACCATAATCAAAAATCCATCCCCCTGGCTCATCAAACGCTAATTATTATCATCCCCCTGCTCCCTTGCTCCCTGCTCCCCTGCTCCCTTCAATCCACACGATCCACAGGTAGAAACTCTTTAAGTGCTTCTGCCTGAGCAGCCTTCAATACTGGAAGAGACAGGGGTAGTGAATTTGCGATCGCAAATAATTGTTCTATTTGACTCAGACCTGTCAAGCTACCACATAATAATACTTGGTCGCCAACTCGCAAATCCATGCCGCCATCAGGATAGCGAATAAATTTACCATCGCGCCGGATCGCCTGTACCTGTACTCCAAATTGCTTGTTGATATCTAAATCTGCAAGGGTTTTACCTAGTGTTGGCGTATCTGCATTAACTGTAACCCACTGGCAAGCACTATTTTCTCCAGGAACAGCAGCTTGTCCCTTGGCGAATTCTGCCAAAGCTGCCAGTTCTTCATCTGCTCCCACTACCAGCAAGCGATCGCCCTCTTCCAATTTAGTTTGATTATTGGGATAATCGATTTCATCGCCGTTAGCGCGACGAATTGCCATCAAACTCGCTCCTGTTAAGTAGCGCATATCTGCCTCTTCTATACTCATACCAATTAAGGGCGAATCTGCTGGGAGAGGATACCAGCGCTGATTTAAATCGCGGGTGGCTTGGCGTAAATCACGAGCAACTTCAGTTGCAGAACGCTCTGGCCGCAAATCTAAATAATGATCGTTGCGGATTTGCTGCATTTCCCGTTGAACGACTGCTGGTGACAACAAACCTAAGCCAGTTAATAAATAGGTTGCCATTTCTAAGCTGGCTTCAAACTCTGGTTGTACCACTTCTCTAGCTCCCAATTGATACAGCACCTCAATATTTTTATCCTGGGTAGCACGGACAACCAAATCTAATTCTGGGTGCAATTCCAAGGCGCGTTTCAAACAAAGACGGGTACTCATCGGGTCAGGGAGTGCGATCGCCATTCCTTTGGCATGATTCACTCCGGCGGTTTCTAAAACGTGTAAACTCACGCAATTGCCATATACATAAGACACTCCAGCCTCACGCAACTGCTGAATTCTACTTTCTGATTGGTCGATTACCACCACAGGAAGGTTGTGTTGCAGTAACAATTTCACTAAATTTTTGCCGACTCGCCCATAACCGCAGACTACCACATGGTCTTTGAAGGGCAAATCTTCTGATACATCCAGTGCCTCTTGTTCTTCTAAGTACGGTTTCAACCAAGGCATTGATTCGGCAAAGTTAAATAAAAATGGTACTAACCGCAAGACAAAGGGAGTCAGCATGAGAGTAACTGCGGTGGTTCCCAAAATTAATAAGTATATCTGTCGGGACACTAGCCCTAAAGACTGCCCTTCACTGGCGAGAACAAAGGAAAATTCCCCAATTTGCGCCAGTCCCAAACCGGCGATTATGGCTGTTTTTAAAGGGTAGCGGAATAGTTTCACTAGGGGCGTGATAATTAAAAATTTACCTATGAAAACTAGTGCTACCAGCCCCAAAATTAATTCCAGGTTGTTCCACAAAAACACTGGATCAATTAACATCCCAATGGCGGAAAAAAATAAACTGGCAAAGATATCTCGCAGTGGTTCGACATAAGTTAGGGTTTGATCGGCGTATTCCACCTCAGAAATCATCAAACCCGCGACAAATGCGCCCATTTCAATGGACAGCCCCAAATGCTCTGTCAATAGGGCAATGCCCAAACATAAAGCTACAACCCCTAATAAAAATAGTTCTCGGCTTTCAGTACGGGCTAACAGTCGCAACAAAGGCGGTATCAGCCACATCCCCGCAGCTACTGCACCAGCAGCAAATAAAGCAATCCACAGTAGGGCTGTCAGCACGGCGATGCCAATGGTTTCTGCTGGTTGATTGAGGGCTGGTAGAACTGCTAACATCAGTCCCAGTGCCAAGTCTTGGACTACCAAAATCCCCAACATCACCTGTCCATGAGGCGTTTCTGTTTCATTGCGTTCCATCAAGCACTTGAGGACAACGGCTGTGGAAGACAAGGATAGAATACATCCCAAAAACATCCCCTTAGCAGGTAAGGTTCCCCAGGCTCCGCTTAACCCGGATACCACAACTGTCACCAAAATCGTCAAAGCAATCTGGAGTCCACCTCCACCAAGAGCGATCGCTTTTACCTTCTTAAGTTCCGCAAAAGAAAATTCTACACCCAAGGCGAATAACAAAAAAGCGACACCAAACTGTGCCAGAGTCTCTACTTGAATAACTTCTTTAATCAATCCCAATCCGGCTGGCCCAATAATCATCCCGCCGATGAGATAGCCTAGCAGCACGGGTTGCCGTAAAAGTGCCGCCAACAATCCACCACAGGCTGCAACGCCCAAAACTAAAACTAAATCAACGATTAGCCTAAAATCTTCTTGCACCAGTTTTAAAAGAACTATTTATTAAGACCTATTAATTCAGGATACAAAGTTTTACGATCTCAAACAGCTTGTTTGGAAATTGGATATGGGGAATTGGGGATTGGGGCAAGAAGTTTTTTAACTGCTGCCCAATGCCCATTAAATTTTAGGTGAGCCAAGGACACTCAGTAATAGCAGTGACCACGGCATTTTAATATCGGGTACGAGCCATGAGTAGTTTCTCAGTATAGGTAATGCCGCAGGTAGCACAAAACGTAAAGAGCGTAGCGATGCGGGGCGATGTCTACGACGGGCTTCGCCTACGCCATTTTCATCGACAATTCCATATTTATCAGCGAGTTCGGCAACAATTTGCACACGTCCTGTACGGCGCATTAAATTTGGTTCACAAGCAAGTGCAGCAATTACCCGTCCAGTTAATAAGGGAGTTTCCCAGTTGTAGCGATCGCTAAGAAATGAGTTTTTTTGCTCAGTAGTATCGGTTTGATTCATCTCAGAAGCAAAACGGGAAAAAAGCTCAGTCCCAACAATACCTGGCCAGATTGAAACAGAAGCGACATTATGGGGTTTTAACTCAACAGCCATATCAGCCGCTAGGCGATCGCAAGCTGCTTTTCCCACACCATAAGCTGTATTAAAGATATAAGACATACTGCCCCACGAGGAAATGGTGCAAATTAGTCCAGAGTTACGTTTGGTCATCATTCGCGCAGCAAAAACACTCGCAACATAGTGGCTACGAAGACCAACGTTGTTGCTTGCATCCCACAGACTTAGTTCACAATCCCAAAAAGGCTGCCCAAAAGCGTTTTTTAATGCCTCAACTCCTGAGTAAGCATTATTCACCAATAGATCAAGTTGTCCATCCTGCTCATCTTGGATGCGCTCAAACAGTAAACGCACCTGCTCATCGTCGCTGTGGTCTACTTGGACAGGAATACACACACCACCAGCTTCCTCTATAGTTGATTTGGTTTCACCAAGACTTCCTGAAACCGCATCAGTAGAGGAGTTGCTGAGGCTGCGTCCTGTGACGTATACAGTTGCCCCAGCCTCAGCCAAACCAATAGCAATTCCCCTACCAATTCCCCGCGTAGCACCTGTTACCAATGCCACTCTTCCCTCAAGGTGTTTCACGATCGCTTTTCCCTGTGGTTAATTTATTTAAAGCCGGAGAACCCCAGCCTTAAAAAAGGCAAAAACCTCTCAAAGTCCCCCTAAGCAAAGGGGGATTTAGGAGGATCTACAACTACAAATAATATCTACTACTCAATCTAAGTAAGTTGGTGCGAAAAAACCAAGTATGTTACAAAACGCAAATAGGCTTAAAACCCTTACTAATGACAAATGACGAAGGACAAATGATAGCCCTAGCCAGTTACCTTTAATTGCGCCAACCTACTAACCAATTAATTTCTGCCAGCTAGCAGGCCCGACAATCCCATCGGCATCTAAACCATTTTGCTTTTGAAAGTTCTTGACTACAACCTCTGTTTGTGGCCCGTAAACACCATCATTCTCAACGCCTAAACGGTATTGTAAATATCTAACAACTGCACCACCAGCATGGTTTGGTCTGATAATTCGTTTTGCCAAAATCAGATTTATAGCATTCCATGTAGCTTCATCAGCAACTCCAGTTGGCTGAACTCCAACAACAGCCTGAAATTTTTCTACCGCAGATTTGGTGTTAGCCCCAGTGAAGCCATCTTCTACTAACGCCTTACCATTTTTATCAGTTATTTTGAGCCGATTTAAGGATTTTTGCAGTCTGAGAATCGTAGCATCTGCATTCTCCTCTTCATCTGGTACAGGATTAACAGGAGTACTTGGCACTTTACCAGTTAAGCCTTTGACGATCGCATTAGCCATTGCTTCAGGATTAAAAAGATTCACATCTTTTTGCGAATCGATGAAGCAACATTCTATCAAGATAGCAGGCATATCTGTATTTTTCAGAACATACAAGTGGGAACCACTCTTAACGCCACGATTAAAAAATCCCAACTTGACGATTTCATCTAATACAGGTTTAGCGATTCTTCTACCAGTCTCACTAGTGGCAAATACTTCTGTACCATTAGCCTGTCCATTAAAACAGTTAAAATGAATCGAGACGTAAATATCTACCTTACTGCCATTGGCTGTAGAACATCTTTTTGAGAGTGAGTCACGGACTGTACTAGCACTACTCGGTCTACATACTACAACATCATTACCTAAAGCTCTTAACTTGGCTATAACTCTATTACCTACATCTAGAGTTAAATTATCCTCAAACTTAATCCCACTGGCTCCTGTGTCTGGTGGACAATTGTGTCCGCTATCAATTCCAAATTTCATGATTTTATCCTCAAATTACTTATTTTTACACTAGTTTAAAACTCTTCAAATTCTAGCGGCAAGGCAGAAATACTTAACCATTAGAGATATGAGCGAAAAAGAATGTAGAGACATAGCAATCAATACTTGTCGGGTTTTGGGGAAAAGGGGAAGGGGAAAGGGGAAAGAAAAAACCTTTAACCTTTTCCCCAAACCCAATTCCGAGTTAAAAATGCTTAACCGAGCAGTATTGACATAGCAATACTACGTCTCTACAAGGGTTCTGAAAACGCATAATTAATTTATGGAGATGCCCAATGCCCAATGCCCTTAAAAGCACTCCCGATATAAACTCAAATGATGCAAAACCTCTAGGAAAATAACTTTTATACTTGAATTCAATAACTTAACTTAGGTTAGACAATGGCTAAGTTATTCAAGTTGCCTTTATAACCACTAATTTCAATAATAGCATCAGTAAGAGCAGAAAATCCATTGTTACTATCATTGAGTGCCAAAAAAGTCCGTTCATGATTGCCCGTACCGAGGGTGAAAGTTGCCGCACCCTTAGCCACAAAATTATATATAGTAAATGCTTGTTGTAAATCTGAAAGATTTAAATTAGCAACAGGGCCAAGTTGAACCACCTTATCGGCTGAAACTGCATTCAGACCATCTATTTTATCTTGACAGATGTTCAGGTCGCTAATCACATCAAAACCAGACAGCAACGAATCACTCAAGCTGTTGAACACAAATTTATCAGCGCCATTATCGCCTGTAAGGGTATCACGCCCAGCGCCGCCATTGAGAATGTCACAACCTTTACCACCAGATAGGTTGTCATTTCCAGCTAATCCAAAGAGCTTATCGTTGCCGTTTTTGCCAGAAATTTTGTCATTGCCGGCTCCACCAGCGAGTACATCTGCAAAGTTGCCACCGTTTAAGGTAATGTTTGGGACATTTTTTTCTGTGGTAGTCTTGCTGATTATTTGACCGTTGGCATCAAATAGATAACTGGCAACTGCATCAGTGATACCATCACTGTTGTTGTCAATATCTGCGGAAGTTAGTTTGCCCTTGGAATTATAGTTGTAACTGGTAATCTCGTCAGCCAAACCATCATTGTTTGTGTCAACTACCTGTGCAGCTAGTCTGTTGTTAGCATCGTAGCTGGAAGCAGTTACCCGATCAATGATGCCATCACCATTATTGTCAAGAAGCTGGTTGCCGCTAAAATCATAACTATAAATGCCGACTGCATCTTTTACACCATCGTTGTTGAAGTCATAGCTGGCAGATGTGCGTCCATAAATATAAGTTGTGAAAAAATCAACTATGCCATCACCGTTTTCATCAACACTAAAGGATGTCTGATTACCTTTGGCATCATAAGTATAGGTTCTGAAGTCATCAACTATGCCGTCACCCTTGAAGTCACGACTAATGGATGTCCGATTACCTTTGGTGTCATAAGTAAATGTATCAACAAAGTCAGCAATGCCGTTCAAGGAAATACTAAAGGATATCAGGTTGCCGTTGGCATCATAAGTAGAGGTTTCGACATTCTCAGCGATGCCGTCGCCGTTGCCGTCAGAGTTTTTGGATATCCGGTTGCCTTTGGCATCATAAGTATAGGTTGTGACATTCTCAATTACATCGTCGGGGATGCTGCTGTCAATGCTTTCAGATGTCAGGTTGCCGTTGGCATCATAAGTATAGGTTGTAACATACTCAAATATGCCGTCGCCATTGTTATCAATGCTTTTAGATGTACGGTTGCCTTTGGCATCATAAGTATAGGTTGTAACCATAGCATCGATGCCATCACCGTTGTAGTCAAAGCTTTCAGATGTCTGATTGCCTTTTACATCATAAGTATAGGTTATGACATACTCAAATATGCCGTCACCGTTGTCGTCCTGACTAATGGATGTCAGATTGCCGTTGGCATCATAAGTATAGGTTGAGCCATAATCAACTATGCCGTCGGGGATGCTGTCCCTGGTGCCGTCATAGCTTTCGGATGTCAAGTTGCCGTTAGCATCATAAGTAAAGGTTATGACCTGCCCAGGAGTGCTTTTAGATATCCTGTTGCCATTAGCATCATAAGTATTGGTTACAAAATCATCAACTATGCCGTCGCCATTGCCGTCTATACGTAGGGATATCAAGTTGCCGTTGGCATCATAAGTATAGGCGTTGACATTATCAACTACGCCGTCGCTGTTGTCGCCACTATTTACGGATGTTAGGTTATAGCTATAGGTAATAACTGAGTCTATTGTTCCATCACTATTATTGTCTACGCTCTCACTTGTAACATTGCCATTGGCATCGTAAGTGTATGTTGTGGTTGAGGTCATAAACTTCTATTTCTCCATCAATATCTGTATAACCACACTTGAGTTCTGTAGTGCGGGTAATCAAAACTCATAGCAAGTTATCAAATGTATTTGTGCTTGCTAGATCGGCAATTGAAAAGATAATATAGTCAAAAATTTTTTATAGCAAGTGTTTTTGCTCACATTGCTAATGTGACATAAATGACTGCGGTTATCTGCAATTTAGATAGCAACTATCTCTTAAAAGCTTAACCTGCAATGCAAAAAACATATTTGTCACCTTTAAACAATAGAACAAAAATGTAAAAACTTATACTTTTAATCTGATTTTTTAGCTATGAGTAGAAATATTGAACTTGCAGTAGTTTACTTTGTCCACTGATTCCAATTAAATAGTTACATGAAAGGACTGCGATCGCCACCAATATTTAGAATAAATCCCAACTGGGGCGAAAAACGCGCTTAAGACCGAATTTTTCGTCTTGGCAATGATCAAGCCCTAACGACCTCAAGGAATTAATCACCCGAATCTGTGGGTAGATATATGACAATCAACCTGAAAGCACGTTTAAGATTTAAGTAAAGAAATATTTCGTAGCTTACAGGCATGAAACGCATCGTCTTGGTTGCTGGGTTTGAATCATTCAACGCTGACTTGTACAGGAAAGCAGCTTTTTTGGCTAACTCTCGCTGTCCTGAGTTGGATATTCGGGTATTTAGCGATCGCAATATTACCAGTCAACGCACCGAGGTAGAAGCAGCACTTGATAACGCTGATGTATTTTTCGGTAGTCTACTATTTGATTATGACCAGGTTGTATGGCTGCGCGATCGCATTTCCCAAATTCCCATTCGCCTAGTCTTTGAGTCAGCCTTGGAATTGATGAGTTTAACCAAGTTGGGTGACTTTGCCATTGGCGACAAACCCAAAGGAATGCCCAAACCAGTTAAATTCATTCTTGACAAATTTAGCAACGGACGAGAAGAAGACAAACTCGCTGGTTACATCAGCTTCTTAAAAATTGGCCCCAAACTACTGAAATACGTCCCAGTGCAAAAAGTCCAAGACTTACGCAACTGGTTAATTATCTATGGTTACTGGAATGCTGGCGGCCCAGAAAACGTCGCTTCATTATTCTGGACACTAGCAGAAAAATATTTAAATTTAAAGGTCGGCGACATTCCCCCGTTAATTGAAACCCCCAACATCGGATTACTCCACCCCGACTATCAAGGATTTTTTGAATCCCCCCGCGAATATTTGGAATGGTATAAAACCCATTGTAGAGACGCGATTCATCGCGTCTTCCCAATAGACGCGATGAATCGCGTCTCTACAAAACCAGTTGTCGGTATTCTCCTTTACCGCAAACACGTCATCACCAAACTACCCTACATTCCCCAACTAATTCGCAGTTTTGAAAAAGCCGGGTTAACTCCTTTACCCATTTTCATCAACGGCGTAGAAGGACACGTGGCGGTACGAGATTTGATGACAACCGACTATGAAATTCAGCAACGAAAACTAGGTAATATAGAGACTCCCTCACTATCAAGTGAAGCAGTTAAAGTAGATGCGATCGTTTCGACAATTGGCTTTCCTCTGGTGGGTGGCCCGGCTGGTTCAATGGAAGCAGGCCGCCAAATAGAAGTAGCAAAGCGCATCCTGACTGCCAAGAATGTACCTTATATTGTTGCTGCACCATTATTAATTCAAGATATTTACTCGTGGACGCGCCAAGGTGTTGGCGGATTGCAAAGTGTGGTGTTGTACGCCTTACCAGAATTAGATGGGGCTATTGATACCATTCCTCTCGGTGGGTTGGTGGGCGAAAATATTTATTTGGTTCCTGAACGGGTGCAGCGATTAATTGATAGGGTGAAAAGCTGGGTGTCTTTGCGGCAAAAACCTGCTTCGGAACGCAAAATTGCCATTATTTTATATGGGTTTCCGCCAGGTTATGGTGCTGTGGGGACTGCTGCATTATTAAATGTGCCGCGTAGTTTGCTGAAGTTTCTCCACGCACTCAAAGAACAAGGTTACACCGTGGGGGATTTACCAGAAGATGGCGAAGAATTGATTCGCTGGGTAAAGGAAGCTGATGAGGCTAATCCTCTTGTGGGGCAGTCGTCTCGCCTGCCCCTAGATAATGGCACTCATGTTGCCCACCCCACAAGTACTGTAAATTTCCGCACTCTAGAAAAATGGCTGGGATATTTACAAACTTCCCGCATTGAAAAGCAATGGAAATCTCTTACGGGAACTGGTATTAAAACTTATGGCGAGGAATTTCAGATTGGTGGTGTGCAATTAGGCAATGTGTGGATAGGTGTACAACCACCTTTGGGGATACAAGGCGACCCGATGCGCTTAATGTTTGAAAGAGATTTAACGCCTCATCCGCAATATGCTGCTTATTATAAATGGCTGCAAAATGAGTTTCAAGCTGACGCTTTAGTTCACTTTGGAATGCACGGAACGGTGGAATGGTTGCCTGGTTCTCCGTTGGGGAATACGGGTTATTCTTGGTCGGATATTTTGTTAGGAAATTTGCCTAATCTATATATATATGCGGCGAATAATCCTTCGGAATCGATGTTGGCAAAACGTCGCGGTTATGGTGTGTTGATTTCTCATAATGTTCCTCCTTATGGGCGTGCAGGTTTGTATAAGGAATTGGTGGCGTTGCGGGATTTGATTTCGGAATATCGTGAAGATCCACAAAAGAATTATGTTTTGAAAGAAGGGATTTGTAAAAAGATTGTGGACTCTGGGTTGGATGCCGATTGTCCGTTTGAGGATGCGAGGAAGTTGGGGATTGCGTTTACGCCGGAGAATGTTCGGATGTTTAGCGGTCATGCTTTTGATGCTTATTTGGTGGAGTTGTATGAATATTTGCAGGTTTTAGAGAATCGGTTGTTTTCTTCTGGGTTGCATACTTTGGGGGAAAGGCCGAGTGAGGAGGAGTTGGGGGCGTATTTGGAGGCTTATTTTGGGGGGGAAGAGGAAGAAAACGAACCGCCAAGACGCCAAGGACGCGAAGAAGAAGAAAGATTAATAAGGGATTTGTTGATGCAGTCTACGGATGAGTTGACGAATTTGTTGAGGGGGTTGAATGGGGAGTATATTCCGCCTGCGCCTGGGGGGGATTTGTTAAGGGATGGGGCTGGTGTTTTGCCGACTGGGAGAAATATTCATGCTTTAGATCCTTATCGGATGCCTTCGCCTGCGGCGTATGAACGGGGACGGGAAATTGGTAAAAAAATTATTGCCCAGCATTTGGAGGAATATGGAAAATATCCTGAAACTGTGGCGGTGATGCTTTGGGGATTGGATGCGATTAAAACTAAGGGTGAATCTTTGGGGATTCTGTTGGAATTGGTGGGGGCTGAACCTGTTAAGGAAGGAACTGGTAGGGTTGTTCGTTATGAGTTGAAGCCGTTGGCGGAGGTTGGACATCCCCGGATTGATGTGTTGGGTAATTTGTCTGGGATTTTCCGGGATAGTTTTGTAAATATCATTGAATTGTTGGATGATTTATTTCAACGGGCGGCTGATGCTGATGAACCGGATGATCAGAATTTTGTTAGGAAACACGCTTTGGCTTTAAAAGCCCAAGGGGTAGAAAATGCCTCGGCGAGATTGTTTTCTAATCCGGCGGGTGATTTTGGTTCTTTGGTCAATGATAGGGTGGTTGATGGTAACTGGGAATCTGGTGAGGAGTTAGGCAATACTTGGCAAAGCCGCAATGTATTCAGCTACGGGAGAGAGGATAAAGGTCAAGCTAGACCGGAAATTTTAAATACGTTGTTAAAAACTAGCGATCGCATTGTCCAAGAAATCGATTCGGTAGAATATGGTTTAACTGATATTCAAGAATATTACGCCAATACCGGCGGTTTGAAAAAGGCAGCAGAAAAACAAAGCGGTAAGAAGGTTACAACTAGCTTTGTAGAAAGTTTCTCGAAGGATACTACACCGCGCAATTTAGATGATTTGCTGCGAATGGAATATCGCACTAAGTTGGTAAATCCCAAATGGGCCCAAGCAATGGCCAATCAAGGTTCTGGTGGTGCTTTTGAAATTTCCCAACGAATGACGGCGTTGATTGGTTGGGGTGGTACTGCCGATTTTACCGATGATTGGGTTTATGACCAAGCGGCTGATACTTATGCTTTAGATGCAGAGATGGCAGAGAAATTACGGAAGGCAAATCCTGAAGCTTTTCGCAATATTTTAGGGAGAATGTTAGAGGCGCATGGGCGCGGTTTCTGGGAAGCTGATAGTGATAAGTTAGATAAGCTACGTCAGTTGTATGAGTTAACAGATGAAGAGTTGGAGGGCGTGACAGTTTAGAAAGTAGATGCGTTAAAAGTTCAAATCAAGACACTAACCATTAATAAAAATTCTTGTAGAGACGGCGATTTATCGCGTCTTTGCTTAACCGAACCGTATTGAAAGCGATGTCTACGACGGGCTACGCCTACGCTATTACGCTTGAGGTTGTAAAAATTTAAACATTTGCAGCTAATGTTATTCCATATATAAGAAAGGCTTAAGTTTTTCTTGCAAATGTATAAGCCGTTGCTGCAATTGCTTAATACTTTGCAACAAATGTTCTTCCATGTATAAGAAAGGCTTAAGTCTTTCTTGCAAATGTATAAGTCATTGCTGCAATTGTTTAATACTTTACAACAAATGCTCTTCCATATATAAGAAAGGCTTAAATCATTGCAGCAATTGTTGTAATGAACTTATGAATTTATCAATCAATTTGGGAGATGCTTCAATATGGTTCGGTTAAAGCAAGAGACGCGATAAATTGCCGTCTCTACAATAATCAGCCCTTTGTAGAGACGGCGATTTATCGCGTCTTTCCGATCTAGGGGTGTCATCAAAAAACCTTATGCGAACCGTATTAAAAGCGATCGCCATTTTCAAGTAGACCACGCGGTAGGGGCACAAGACCTTGCGCCCCTACTGATGTAATTGTCATCGTGTATTCTACTGTGCGATCGCTTACTCGCCCAAGTTAGACATCGCCCACAATTGATGCTGCATAACAGCGTCCAACTAGCTATCATTAGCTAAGTGGTAAAGTGGTATGCCAGATACATTGACGGTAATACCATTTAGTTAGCAGTCTTTATCAACTGCTTACACTCGCACCCATAAAAATTAGTTTGATCCATTTTCTATTCCCTGCTCTGTATTATGATTCGCATTACCTAAAAGTTATCTCACTAGGTACGGGGTGCAAAAAATACAAAAAATTACTCAAGAATTAAGATTAAGGATACGGCTATGGCGACCGAACAGTTAACTAGAGACAGCGATAATCTAGATTTAAATCAGCTACTAAGAACGCTGAATGCTGTTAAGCAAGGTGACTTCTCGGCTAGGATGCCCATAGACCATACTGGTGTGGCGGGGAAAATAGCTGACACGCTCAATGATATTATTGACCAAAATGAGCGGATGGCGGCAGAGTTACAGCGAATTGGTAATGTTGTCGGCAAAGAAGGCAAAATTGCTGAACGTGCTTCTCTAGGAGATGTTCGTGGTTCTTGGTCAAATTGTGTTACTTCTGTCAATACTCTAATTACAGATTTAGTTCAACCAACTGCTGAAACTACGCGGGTAATTCGGTCGGTCGCTAATGGTGACTTATCCCAAACGATCGCCACAGAAATTGACGGCAGACCTCTTCAAGGTGAGTTTCTCCAAACTGCTAATATCGTCAACACGATGGTAGAACGGCTTGGTTCTTTTGCGAGTGAAGTAACAAGAGTTGCCCGTGAAGTGGGAACTGAAGGTAAGTTGGGCGTTCAAGCCGAAGTGCAAGGTGTGGCAGGCACTTGGAAAGATTTGACGGATAACGTTAACTTGATGGCGGGTAATCTCACTGGTCAAGTTCGCAACATTGCCGAAGTTGCCACTGCGATCGCCAATGGTGACTTATCCAAAAAAATCACTGTGGATGTGAAAGGTGAAATTCTGGAGTTGAAAAACACCGTCAATACAATGGTGGATCAACTTAATTCTTTTGCATCAGAAGTGACAAGAGTTGCCCGTGAAGTGGGAACTGAAGGTAAATTGGGCGTACAAGCAGAAGTTAAAGGTGTTGCAGGTACTTGGAAGGATTTGACTGACAACGTTAACTTGATGGCAGGAAATTTAACTGCCCAAGTCCGTAACATTGCGGAAGTAACAACGGCGGTAGCGAATGGCGACCTTTCTAAGAAAATCACTGTTGATGTCAAAGGCGAAATTTTAGAGTTGAAAAACACCGTCAACATCATGGTGGATCAACTTAATTCCTTTGCATCGGAAGTAACAAGAGTTGCCCGTGAGGTGGGTGCTGAAGGAAAATTAGGTGGTCAAGCAGAAGTTCGCGGGGTAGCGGGTACATGGAAAGACCTTACCGATAGTGTGAATTTCATGGCGGGAAGCTTGACGGCACAGGTGCGGAATATTGCGGAAGTAACTACGGCTGTTGCAAATGGCGACCTTTCTAAGAAAATCACTGTCGATGTGAAAGGTGAAATTTTGGAGTTGAAAAACACCATCAACACAATGGTGGATCAACTCAATTCCTTCGCAAGTGAAGTGACGCGAGTTGCGCGTGAGGTGGGAACTGAAGGGAAGTTGGGTGTTCAAGCAGAAGTCCGGGGAGTAGCGGGGACTTGGAAAGATTTAACTGACAACGTTAACTTAATGGCGGGTAATCTCACCGGACAGGTGCGAAATATTGCCGAAGTTGCCACTGCGATCGCCAATGGCGATCTATCCAAAAAAATCACTGTCGATGTCAGAGGTGAAATTTTCGAACTCAAGAATACCATCAACATAATGGTGGATCAACTCAGTTCCTTTGCATCAGAAGTTACTAGAGTTGCCCGTGAAGTGGGCAGTGAAGGTAAACTGGGTGTGCAAGCCGATGTGCGCGGCGTGGCTGGCACTTGGAAAGATTTAACTGACAGCGTGAACTTCATGGCGGGAAGTTTAACGGCACAGGTGCGGAATATTGCCGAAGTAACTACGGCGGTTGCAACTGGCGATTTATCCAAGAAAATTACCGTCGATGTGAAAGGCGAAATTCTGGAGTTGAAAAATACCATTAACACAATGGTGGATCAACTCAATTCCTTTGCATCAGAAGTTACAAGAGTTGCCCGTGAGGTGGGAAGTGAGGGTAAACTTGGCGTGCAAGCAGAAGTACGCGGCGTGGCTGGCACTTGGAAAGATTTAACCGACAGCGTAAACTTCATGGCGGGAAGTTTAACGGCACAGGTGCGGAATATTGCGGAAGTGACTACGGCGGTTGCAACTGGCGACTTATCTAAGAAAATCACCGTTGATGTCAAAGGTGAAATTCTGGAGTTGAAAAATACCATTAATACAATGGTAGATCAACTCAGTTCCTTTGCAAGTGAAGTGACGCGAGTTGCCCGTGAGGTGGGAACTGAAGGTAAATTGGGTGTACAAGCAGAAGTTAAGGACGTTGCTGGCACTTGGAAAGATTTAACCGACAGCGTGAACTTCATGGCGGGAAGCTTGACGGCACAGGTGCGGAACATTGCCGAAGTGACAACTGCGATCGCAAATGGTGACTTATCCAAGAAAATTACTGTTGCTGTCAAAGGCGAAATTCTGGAACTTAAAAATACCATCAATATAATGGTGGATCAACTCAACTCCTTTGCAAGTGAAGTGACGCGGGTGGCGCGGGAGGTGGGAAGTGAGGGTAAATTAGGTGTACAAGCAGATGTGCGCGGTGTCGCTGGAACTTGGAAAGACTTAACCGACAGCGTGAACTTCATGGCGGGAAGTTTAACGGCACAGGTGCGAAACATTGCCGCCGTAACCACCGCCGTAGCTAATGGCGACTTATCGAAGAAAATCTCCGTTGATGTCAAAGGTGAAATTTTAGAGTTGAAAAATACCGTCAACACGATGGTGGATCAACTAAATTCTTTTGCAAGTGAAGTAACGCGAGTTGCCCGTGAGGTGGGAACTGAAGGTAAGCTGGGCGTACAAGCAGAAGTTAAAGGTGTAGCCGGCACTTGGAAGGATTTAACCGATAGTGTAAACTTCATGGCGGGAAGTTTAACAGCGCAAGTGCGGAACATTGCCGAAGTTACCACGGCGGTAGCCAACGGCGACTTATCCAAGAAAATCACCGTCGATGTGAAAGGTGAAATTCAGGAACTTAAAAACACCATTAATACAATGGTGGATCAGCTAAATTCTTTTGCATCAGAAGTTACTAGGGTTGCCCGTGAGGTGGGAACGGAAGGTAAATTGGGTGTGCAAGCTTACGTCCGAGGAGTTGCAGGTACTTGGAAAGATTTGACGGATAACGTTAACTCAATGGCGGGGAACCTCACCGGACAAGTTCGCAACATCGCGGAAGTTACCAAAGCGGTAGCGAATGGCGACTTATCTAAAAAAATTACCGTCGATGCCAAAGGCGAGATTTTAGACTTGAAAAACACTACCAACACGATGGTGGATCAACTTAGTTCCTTTGCCAGTGAAGTAACGCGGGTGGCGCGGGAAGTGGGAACTGAAGGAAAGTTAGGCGGACAAGCGCAAGTCCAAGGTGTCGCGGGTACTTGGAAAGATTTGACAGATAACGTTAACTCGATGGCGGGTAACTTAACGGCACAAGTACGCGGTATCGCCAGAGTTGTAACGGCGGTTGCTAACGGTGACTTGAAACGGAAACTGATGTTAGATGCTAAGGGAGAAATTGAAACCTTGGCAGAGACAATCAACGAGATGATTGATACTCTAGCGACATTTGCCAATCAGGTAACTACAGTAGCGCGGGAAGTGGGAATTGAAGGGAAGTTAGGCGGACAAGCGAGAGTCCCTGGTGCGGCTGGGACTTGGAAAGATTTAACTGATAACGTGAACGAACTCGCTGCTACACTGACAACTCAGTTGCGAGCGATCGCCGAAGTTGCTACAGCTGTAACTAAAGGTGATTTAACTCGTTCAATTGCCGTCGAAGCACTGGGTGAAGTAGCGATACTCAAAGACAACATCAACCAGATGATTGCCAATCTGCGGGAGACAACGCAGAAAAATACTGAACAAGATTGGTTGAAAACTAACCTAGCTAAGTTTACCCGAATGCTGCAAGGGCAGCGAGACTTAGAAACCGTATCTAAATTAATTCTCTCAGAACTAGCACCCTTGGTAGGAGCGCAACATGGCGTATTCTTCCTGATGGAGTCTGGGGAAAATACACCGTTTTTAAAACTAATTAGTAGCTACGCTTACCGCGAACGCAGACATCTAGCTAACCGTTTCCACTTGGGTGAAGGCTTAGTGGGACAATGCGCTTTAGAAAAAGAGCGAATTCTGTTGACAGATGTACCAAGTGATTATGTGAGAATTGCCTCTGGTTTAGGAGAAGCGTCTCCACTTAATGCTGTGGTATTACCTGTACTCTTTGAAGGACAGGTAACAGCAGTCATAGAATTAGCATCTTTCCGCCGCTTTAGCGAAATTCATCTGACATTCTTCGACCAGCTTACCGAAAGTATAGCGATCGTCCTCAACACGATCGCAGCTTCCATGCGAACTGAAGAATTACTCAAGCAGTCGCAATCTTTGGCTGAAGAACTCCAAACTCAGCAAAATGAACTCCGAGAAACCAACAAACGCTTAGAACAACAAGCCCAATCACTCAAAACCTCTGAAGATTTACTCAAAGGACAGCAAGAGGAACTGCAACAAACCAACGCTGAGTTAGAAGAAAAAGCAGAGTTGTTAGCGATGCAAAAGAAAGAAGTCGAGCGCAAAAATCGAGAAATCGAACAAGCAAGAATGTCTTTAGAAGACAAGGCTGAACAACTCGCCCTTTCTTCAAAATACAAATCAGAGTTTCTCGCCAATATGTCCCATGAACTGCGGACACCGCTAAATAGCTTATTAATTTTGGCGAAGTTGTTGGCAGATAACATAGATCACAACCTCACCAGCAAGCAAGTTGAATACAGCCAGACAATTTACTCAGCCGGTACTGACTTGTTGGCATTAATCAATGACATTCTGGATCTCGCTAAAATTGAATCGGGAACCATGTCAATTGACATGACCCAAATGCCTTTGGTAGAGTTGGGCGAACAAATTGAGCGCACCTTCCGGCAAATCGCTCAGAGCAAAGGACTTGCATTCACAATTGAATTTACTCCCGACTTACCCACAACCATCTATACAGATGTCAAACGCTTACAACAAGTGTTAAAAAATCTTCTCTCCAACGCTTTTAAATTTACAGAGCAAGGGGAAGTTCGCTTGCAGATTGCGGTGGCGAAACAGGGATGGAGCAACGATCAAGTAACTTTAAATCGCGCTCAAAATGTCATCGCCTTCTCAGTTAGCGATACAGGGATTGGCATCGCTCCCGACAAGCAAAAAGTTATTTTCGAGGCATTTCAACAAGCCGATGGCTCCACCAGCCGGAGATATGGTGGTACTGGATTAGGCTTATCAATTAGCCGCGAAATCGCCCGTCTCTTTGGCGGCGAAATTAAACTAACAAGTCAACCCGGTCAAGGTAGCACCTTTACATTCTTTTTCCCCCAATTGAATCCTGAACCTACATCAACACAACTCCTTACTCCCTACTCCCTACTCCCCACTCCCCACTCCTCACTCCTCCCTCCTCACTCCCCACTCAGCACTCAGCACTCAGCACTGATTAGTGATGATCGCGCTACTATTGGCATGGGCGATCGCGTCTTGTTAATTGTCGAGGACGATGTGAATTTTGCCCGCATCCTTATAGAGATGGCGCAACAGCATGGATTTAAGGTGATAACAGCCCAAAATGGCAGTACAGGTTTAGCATTAGCGCAACAATTCCATCCTTCAGCCGTTTTGCTAGATATCCGAATGCCAGAAATGGATGGTTGGACAGTATTGGATCGTCTGAAACATGACCCAAATACCCGCCACATACCTGTACACATTATGACCGTTGAAGAAGGGCAACAGCGCAGTTTGCAACTAGGTGCGATCGCATATCTGCAAAAGCCCTTAAGCAGCGAGATAATATCCGAGGCATTGCTCAAAATTAAAGGTTTTGTTGAACGCCAGGTAAAAAATTTACTGGTAGTCGAAGACGATGACACTCAACGGCATAGTATTGTCGAGTTAATTGGCAACAACGATGTTTATACTACTGCTGTTGCCACAGGTGCAGAAGCGTTAGAAGCCATCCGCAGCCAGCATTTTGATTGCCTCGTCCTCGATTTAGGGCTACCCGACATGACCGGGTTTGAATTGATCGATCAGATTAAGCTTCTACCTCACGGCAAAACATTGCCCATCATTGTCTACACAGGTAGAGACATTAGCAAAGCTCAAGAAACCGAACTGAGACGGATTGCCGAAACAATTATCATTAAAGATGTGCGATCGCCCGAACGTCTCCTTGATGAAACGGCATTATTTTTACACCGAGTCCAAGCAAATTTACCAGCACCCAAACGACAAATACTTGAACAATTGCATTCCATAGATTACTTACTCGCTGGCAAGAAAGCGCTAATTGTAGACGACGATGTGCGTAATATTTTCGCGCTGACAAGTATGCTGGAGCGTTATCAAATACAAGTGTTATACGCTGAAAACGGCAGAGAGGGGATTAACGTATTAGAAAATACACCAGATATTGATGTCGTTTTGATGGATGTAATGATGCCAGAAATGGACGGTTACGAAACAACAAGCTTAATCCGCCAAAACGAGCAATTTAAATCTTTGCCGATTATTGCACTGACAGCTAAAGCCATGCAAGGCGATCGCGAGAAGTGTATTGAAGCGGGTGCATCAGACTACATCACCAAACCCGTAGATACTGAACAACTGCTTTCACTCTTACGTGTTTGGCTATATCGGTAAGTTAAATTAAAGGAGGCAGGGGCCAACGATTTCAACCCTGATAGGGATTTTAATGAATTGCAATGCACTAAGGCTTAATAATCTGATGCTTGAGTTCAGTTTCAATCCCTGATAGGGATTTTAATGAATTGCAATCTGCGATCGCCTGAGTTCCAAAGCCATCCGTCGTAACGGTTTCAATCCCTGATAGGGATTTTAATGAATTGCAATAAATCCTATTAACTGCCAGTAAAAAAGCTGTAGCTGTTTCAATCCCTGATAGGGATTTTAATGAATTGCAATTCAAGGTCAGTTATCCTCCTTTGGCTTGAAAGATGTTTCAATCCCTGATAGGGATTTTAATGAATTGCAATTCACAAATATTCATTAGGGGTTTCCATAGGACTGGTTTCAATCCCTGATAGGGATTTTAATGAATTGCAATCATTGGAGGCGCACCAATAGAATAGGGTTGACAGTGGGTTAAGTTTCAATCCCTGATAGGGATTTTAATGAATTGCAATTTAATGCTGTGGAGTCTTTACCGCCACTAAACGCTGTTTCAATCCCTGATAGGGATTTTAATGAATTGCAATCTCTGGAATGCTAAGGGCAACCTAACATATAAGCATGTTTCAATCCCTGATAGGGATTTTAATGAATTGCAATATTACCAAAGGTTTGCATAGTACCCTGTACGGCATCAAGTTTCAATCCCTGATAGGGATTTTAATGAATTGCAATGGTAATCCAGCGCTGCTGCTTCTCGGAGAAACTTTGGTTTCAATCCCTGATAGGGATTTTAATGAATTGCAATCAATATGCACCCCAGCGTGTTCGGTCGCGGCGTAGTGTTTCAATCCCTGATAGGGATTTTAATGAATTGCAATAAATACGGCATCAACAAATTGAAAGGAAGAAATCAGGTTTCAATCCCTGATAGGGATTTTAATGAATTGCAATTGGCAGATTCATAAGCTTGGGTTTTGAATTCCAAGTTTCAATCCCTGATAGGGATTTTAATGAATTGCAATCCCTACGACAACTTTGATTACAGATACGGAAAAGGTTTCAATCCCTGATAGGGATTTTAATGAATTGCAATCAATATCTCAGCAACAACAGGAGTAGAAGTACTAGGTTTCAATCCCTGATAGGGATTTTAATGAATTGCAATTTTATCCCTTAATTTTGAAATAGCCAAAGCAGAGTTTCAATCCCTGATAGGGATTTTAATGAATTGCAATGCAAAGATATAATATTAAAGGTTCCCAACATAGCTGTTTCAATCCCTGATAGGGATTTTAATGAATTGCAATGTTTTACGCTTCAATACAAGCCAACACTCCGGCTGTTTCAATCCCTGATAGGGATTTTAATGAATTGCAATTGGGAGATTGAGCGGCAGTACTGTGGGGCCACGTTTCAATCCCTGATAGGGATTTTAATGAATTGCAATGGCGGGAGGCTGAAAGCCAAGCTGTATTTAGTTTTCAAGGTACGGTTGCGCGATTCAAGGGCAATCATAGCATTAGAGAATTCGTTTGGAAAGAGCGCCAAGAAAATTTAAAGGCTGAAATCGTATTTTGATAAGCATTTCAGAGATTGCGCGGATGAGGATTAAGCGACTAATAGGTTGAAAGCCTTACTGTACTTGGGATAGAAGCACTTTTTTAGACCTGTGGAATTTGTACACCTACCCATCCGCGCATTTGAAATACAGAAACCTAGCTAGAAGGGGACTCAGCAAAGAAAATTGTTTCGTCTCGTGGCTGTTCTCCGCCAATACGTTCGACTTTTGCTTGACAACAGCCACAGAGAAAATAAAAGCGCACACTATCGGTATCGGATTTAATCAATTTGGCTAAACGCGATCGCAGTTTAGCATACTGAGTAGAAGTGATATTGCACTCAAACACACTCAGTTGCATCCATTGTCCATAAGACTTGAGAACAGAATGGATTTTAGTACGGCGTTTATCTTCTGGAATGTCGTAGCTGACAACAATATACATGAAGGGAATAGGGAATAGGGAATGGGGAATGGGAAGAAATTACAAGTTATTTGAGAATTAAAGGAGGATATTTATCGATTTCGTTCATGAGGTATTTAGCCAGTAACCTCGCCTGAATTTCAAAGGATTCTTGGTAAGTGCATTTGTTTCCCATCACTGGATGTTTGAACTCCGATAGTTTCTTTTGTTGATAGGCGCGAAGAAATGTATGCAGTCCTTCTTTGGTTAAAGACACAGCACCACTGAGCGGTTCGGTGGTAAAGTCAGTTAAGGTTAGCGATCGCTTGTTAATCAGCGACAACACTACAGCATCCACTATTAAAGGACGAAATTCTTCCATTAAGTCTAAAGCTAGGGAAGGTCTACCATAACGTTCAACGTGTAAGTATCCTAGATAAGGATCGAAGCCAACAATATTTAAAGCACTTTGCACATCATGGCGTAGTAATGAATACCCGAAACTTAGTAGGGCATTAACAGGATCGGTTGGTGGACGGCGATTTCTGGCTTCAAAGCGAAATTCTGGGGTTTTGATTAGCTGTTGAAAGGAACCAAAATAGGCTGCACTACCAGCACCTTCTAAGCCTCTGAGAGAATCAATGCTGCTAGTTTTTTCAATTGGTGCGATCGCATTTTCCAATCGAGTAATGTTATCATTCAGGTCAGTATCAGGATGTTCTCGTTGAGTGCGAAGTAAGCTATGGCGGTAATTTTTCAATTTACCCCGCACAAATCCTCTAACTAAATGGATTGCTGGTTCTGATTCTCCCACAGCCTGCCATTGAGCTTTCCGAACAAAGAGATTTTTGGTAACTTCTGGTTCTAAACGTCCTAAATATCGACCGTTTTGGGTGAGAAATGTTAAACAGATGTGACGTTCTAAAAGTTCACTGACGACGGCAGGAGAAATAGTAGCCCGCCCTAGTACTACAATCCCTTCTAGTTTAATTAAAGGGATATCCATGATAGTTTTTTGTTCAGCTTTGACGGTGAGACGTTCGTCAACTTTGCCGATAAAAGCATCGGCTTGTGTTACGTAAAGTGTTCCCATTTTGGATTCTTCCTAGTAATAATTGGGGCTTGAGTAAGTACAATTCGCTAGGGTATAACTCAATAGGGTTTAATTAAGGCTAAAACCCTTTATCAAAGTTAATTGTTTTAACGAACCGCCAAGACGCAGAGGACACAGAGAGGAGACAGAAATCCTTAACCGAACTGTATTAGGGTATAACTTAATTAGCTTCTTGATAACTTTTGACTTTATCGGTTGCTTTGGGTAAACATTGCGAATAAAGACTGCATCCTTCACAACGTTTGCTGTAAACTGGTTTTGGCATTGCTCCTGTTTCTAGGAGATTTGTGACAGATTGAATAGTTGCGATCGCACTTTGCCGTAACTCTTGATTAATCTCTACTAATTGCCGTTGATGGGAGTGGGCATAATAGATATATCCAGTAGTAACAGGTTGTCCTGTCATTTCTTCTAAACATAAGGCTTGGGCACAAACTTGCAACTCATCGTTATCCCATTCGCCTTTACGTCCTCGTTTGTATTCCACTGGATAAACTTGACCTGATTCAGCTTCAATTAAATCAGATTTACCAATTAACTTGTATTGCTCAGACTTCAACCAAATTGCTCGAATCTGCCAAGTTTCTCCTCGCTGTATATCGCTTGTCGTGTGGACGCGATCGTGTAAAGTTGTACCTTCAATTGTGTATTGATTATCGGTAAACTCCCCTGTACAAAACATCCGCCAACAGCGATGCGAACAATAGGCATATTGATTCAATGCCGCAATGGAAATATATTCAGTTTGATTCATAACTTAGGTGGTTTTTAAATGATTATTGAAATTATGGAGAATACAGCCGTCGTGTCATTCCCATACCCATTGTTGTTTTTCTTCCGACACCGCTATATAAAGCAAAGTCAGCTAAAGCGTTAATTTGCTTAATTTGTATTGGTTCAACTGTCCCTAAAATTTTATAAGTAACTTCGCCAAGAATGCCGATAAATTTGCTGCGAGAATCAGCTAATATTTCTGTGTGAATATTGACAAATGAGGGAAAGATTGACTCGATCGCAATCTGAGGAAATTCTATGCCACTGTACTTATTCCACCGTGAAAGTAGGGAATTGAAAACAGATTCTCTAGTAGGAAGGGTAGTATCATACTGTCCTTGACGGAAGGCGGTAGGCGTGGAGAAGGTAAGATTAATGGAAGAATTGCGTAGGCGTAGCCCGTCGCAGACATCGCTAGCTTCTTCGTATAATTGAGCGTAAGTACTGGCATTTGCCCAAGGTTGAATAGATTGGGGTGTGCCTTGAATGCTGGTAATATACAAGTCAGCCGGGCCAAGATGCCAAGGGCGATTGGGATTAAGATTTAGCCAAAGTTGGGTAAGTTTGCCAAATAGAGTGTCATCTAATAAAGAGATGCGCCACCAACAAGGAGTTCCGGCGGGAATGGGTTGTTGATGTGAATATTGCAATTTAGATCCCCCTTTACCCCCCTTCAAAAGGGGAGAATTAATTTGTAGAGGCGAGAGGGTGAAAGCTTTATCTGCGGTGGAATCGTGCAAGCGATCGCCTAATGTGCTATCTACAGAACTAACAAGGGTTAAAAATAGGGCGTGGAGATGTCTACCTGTAAGATACTGTGGTGGAATAGGCGATTGAGGTAGCAAATTCAACACTAAACTATGAGGCATACTTTCTCTTTTTGGTTGTAGACTGAGTGATTCTTGACTCTACAGTGAACTCAGGGATTTCTTGGAGTTCAGTTTCACTCAAACTATACTGTTCACAAACAAGACTTAGACGATTTCCTGGGGTTTTGACAGCGTTAACAGAATGGGTTAAATCACCTTGAAAATAAACTAAAGTATTGAATTGGGGCTTAATTTGCCCAAGTTGGCGTTTGTGCGATCGCAATACCAGTTCTCCCCCTTCCATATCCGCAGGTACTCGCACATAAAGCACACTGACAACCGCAGGCGGTTCAATGGTTTTGGAGTAGGAACGTAAGGAGCGATCGATATGCGGATCGACGCGGGAGCCTTCCTTTAGTTGTAAGGGATTGAGGTAAAAAGCATTACAACTCGGTTGGAGAGCTAAATCTAGGTAAGGCTTGAAGTAGGGAAACTGCTGTTCTACTTTTGCTAATCCAGAACGCTGAAATACTACAGAAAATCCTTTAGTAGCGACAAAATCGCGGTTGAGGTTGTTGATAGCAAAGTAAGGACAAGCTTGGATTTCTCCCCACAAGTTGTTTAGGTAGTCGCTGGGGAAGGCGTTGGTTTGTTGTTGATAGTGTTTCACTGAGGATAGAGGAGCGATCGCTGAGTGTGGTATCTAAAATTTTAAAGACTGTTGAGTGATGATAGTAGTATTCTTTTAAGTGAGAAAAACTACGTATGGAGAAAGACTAATGAGAATTGATGATTACAATGCAGCAAAGGCATTAACTGAAAAACTTAAAGAGAACTTACCTATTAAAGCACGAGCAGGGAAGGAGTTTTTGAAGACATTAAAGCAAAAAGGAGTAAACGCCGATCCAGACAGAGAATTTGAAATTGATTTCGTTGGCTATTCAGGAGATGAAGGCGGGATTATGTGCGGACTAAAAGATCCAAATAATCCCGAAAGTAAAGAAAAATATGTTTCTTCTATTACTCATCTAAAAATTGACTCTAATCATCCCCTAGCTGCTGAAGTGCAGGCTTACCAACGCCAGCGAATACGTAATTTAATGTTGCAAGATTCCAGAAGTTTTAAAGCCGAGTTAATGACGATAGAGCCTCGAAAAAATAAAAGCCGTAGTAAAGGTTTTGGGAAGTGATTAACTCCGAAAACGATATTGTATCTGAACTGGAATTTTTAAGTTTTGAATGCCATCAAATTGATAGTATTGACCTCGCATTTGGACATTTTGAATTAAACTAACTGGAGGCATATTCACAACATCATAGCTAATCACTTGATTAGTAAACATCACATCTAAAGGATTTAATGGATGTGTACAAGTGAATATACCCTCAGCAATTTTAGGTTTCGGTAATGGTTCAACTGTCACTTCAGCTTTGCTCATCCATTTACCCAAGCGAATCCACTTTGGTAGTTTGAGTTCTTTTTGCGAAATGACAAAAAACTCAAATCGGCTTTCTGCGGCTATTTCTTTCGCTCTCCCAAAACTAGGGATATTTTTCTGGGTTTTCTCCATTTCAACGTGGTAGTTGTTGTTAGCATACTTCCAGGTGTTGAGGATGGAAGAATGATTGAGCGATCGCGCCGGAGTTACGTAAATTCCCTGTTGATTGAGTGGCGTTAAATGCTCCTCATATTTTGGTACTTGTTCTGGGCAAAAATAGCGATAAGAATGTTCTTCAGCAACGGTAGTAGAGTAGATTTGGCTATCAACTAAACCCAGTGCATAACAAAGAGCGTAATTGTGAATTATTGGCTCTGTTTCATACAATCGCCCGATTTCACGAGTTGCGTAATAAAGGCTGTCATGTAGTTCTATTTGACAGCGATAAATAATTGCCATCTTGCTTACTCCGTGACAGCAGCAGGTTTCTTATTAACCTTGGTATCTTTCTTAGGGTCTTTCTTACCTGATTTAAGAACCCATGTTTGAGCATAAATAGATGATTCAGAATTTGCTTGACTCAACATTTCTTGCAATCGAGTTTCATCACTGGTGATAGACTTCACTTTAGTCAAAAGTTGTGTGAAGGATTCACCAACAAAATCAGTATGAGAAATGCACTCTTGAGACATTAGAGCAGTAATTGCTTGTGTAGCCGCCTCTAAAACATCGTCTTCATTGAGCGGATCGGGAGGATTAATTTGCTTTGGAGTTGCATTACTCATTACATCATATATCTTTTGAGTCCAGAGAAGATTACTAACAATCTCACCATCAGCGAAAATAACTCCAACTAACTCATTACGCACTCTACCAGTGCGGGTAGTCTGCGCTCCGTAATGGCGTGTTCTGAGAATATTATTGAAAACGTAGAGAAATCCAGCTTCAGTGGGATCTTTCAGCGTGACAATACTGGGAAAAAAGACTTGAGGTAAGATATGATCTTGACTGTTAATACGGCTGGTTACTTCCCCTTGACGGCTCATCGTCCCATTTTCCCAAGGTGCATTAAGGGTAAAGTTAAGGTGAGAATCATCAAATGGTGTGATGGAATAAGCTGTGTCTACAACTACTTTAGATTTCTCAGAACCAGAATCACCAATAGCAAAACCATAGAGAATACAATCAGGAGTAGTTTTGCTGAAATCGAAATTATAATCACATTTTTCAGCATCACCGATATTGTATTTACGTAGTAATTCTCTACCTGTTAAACGTTCTGGTGTAGACTGCTTGCGCTTAAACATTGCCAAGCGACTAATAGATTCTTTGTTTTCAATTCCAGCACGTACTCTTGCTTTATTCAGTTCACCATCTGTCTGGAATAAAGGATAAGATTCTGTAACCCGTATAGTAATGAAATGAGCATATTTGCCCATTGGTTTAGCAGGAATTACATCGTGGAAAAATTTAGAATCGAGTGTTTTCAATAATTTCATGGTTAGGTTCCTTAAGTATGGATTTTGCTAAAAATGATAGATTTGATATTATGCTGCATCTTCAGCATAGTCATCAGTAATATCTTCAGGATAATTTTGCTTCCGGTTTTTCCAATATTCATCTTCTGCTACACGATAAAGATATTCACAAGTATCCTTAATAAGGTTTAGTTGTGTACCTGCTAAACGAGCGCGATCACCTTTAAAACATTCATAAAAAATTACCTCTACAAAATACTCAGCAAACTTGTAAATTGCTTGTCGTTCTTCTTCAGGTGTTAAATATCGTAATTCTCCATTAACTAAGTCATAAGCAGCCTGTCCTTCTGCTTCTTTACGTCGAACATTATTCATGAGTTTTGCTAAACGTGATGCTACTACCTCCGTAAGAGATTTTTCATCACTAGCTATAGATTTTTCAAATTTCAAAATAATATCAGCAGCCTCGTCAATTGGCTTGATAATTGCATTAGTTTTTGGTGATTTCCCCTTACTTTTAGCTCGATAAAAACTGCGATACAGTTTTGTTAATTCCTGAAGTTTAGTCATGTCATCTCCTTTGGGATCGAAGTAGTAGTAAAATTTTTGATACAGCCGAATCTTGGCAATAGATACAGAATCAATCTTGTCTTGCTTTCGCAACCATTTGTTAAGGTAATGGAAGACATAGAGAGGATTGGTTTCTAAATCCCTTGCTAAATCTGCTAATCTACCCCAATCTGGATCGCCATCCTTTTTACGGTTAACTTCCAAGTGAATAGAGTAAGCAGCAGTGAGAGCATTGAGGGGAGAAAATTCACGCTTTTCTAAACTACGAGGTAGAATACTATCTAAACGATAGTTATCTTTTTGAATCAGAGAACGAATTGCTTGATGTTCTCCATCAATTAAAACTGTTTGTTCAAAATCAGCACCACTAATAAAAGGTGGTACAGGTGATTCTGATGCTACGACTTTCACATCTAGAACAAGCGGTAACGCTAATGCTAACCAAGCTGGTGTTACCCAAGATTCTGTATCTGTAGCGTCTCTTCCAGGCGGTAAACCTAAAAAGAAAAATGTCAGAGTTTCATGTTCTGGAAAGCTAATTTTAAAAGTGCGGTCATCTTCTGGTTTTAGATTTTCTTTAATCAAGAGAGAATCAACTTTTTGATAATCATCAATTTGAAACTTTGCAACTTGATTTTCTGAGATAAAATGCTTACGCATTTCGGCATCAAACCGAGTTCGAGAAAATTGATTGTAAGCTTTTTGCAAAAATTTATTGGTTTCTGGGGTAAAAAAGTAAGTTGGGTAAAGGTAGAGATAGCGATATTTCCGACCTTCAAAATCTGCTCCTACGGCATTTGTTTGATTCATCAAAATTTGTCTCAACATAATTTCAATTGACCAAATTGAGCAAATTTGCCGTTTAGCAGCTTGAGCATTAAATAAAATCTGACGATTACTGTAGACTTGAGGAGCAAATAAAGTTGCTGATTCCATCTGTTCAGTCACAGTATATGAAGAACTAGAAATTGCACAAACATTTTTTCGTCCTCTACCTGTAATTTTGGCGGCATTATAGCGTTTAAGTTCAACTAAAAATGAGTCTGGGTTTGGTTCTATAACTGCGCCTGTTGGTAAAGAAATAACTTGATTGACATAAGTTTTTAAGTCATCCCAGCCATCGGGCATATTCTGAAACTCTACTAAAATTGGTCTAATCAAAGTAGCAGCATGATTCACCATCCCTTTCATAACTTCCAGGATTTGAGCAAAGCTTAATCCTGAATGATTACGAAAGTATTGTGCTGCTAGGTAATACCAATCAAGAGGTACACCACCTGTTTTTTTCAAAGATTGAATTTCTCTGACGGCTGGAATTTCTGCTGACAATTCCAAATATTCAGCTAGCTTTTGTGTCAAATCCAAATCTGGAATACTTTTTCTCTGATTTTTTGTTAGCTGTTTCTGCCAATTATTAACTTTTTCGCACCAACTACCCCAAATCCCTCGACACAAAACATCACCAAATTCTGCCAAGCGATCAATGCGAATTTCATTAGCAATTTGTAAATTTAAGTGTGCTGATAGTTCGCCTTGTGCTTGATAATTTAGCAAGCTTTCGCCTCGCTTATCAGCAGAAGCAGGTTTTGAGTCTGGAAGTAGTCGAGAAGTAGCATTAATACTAACTTCCATTAATTCAACTACATCAAAAAATAACCAGTAATAATCTGCAAATTTTAATCCCTTACCACCACGATTAAAACCTGTCTGTCTTTCCTTCAGTTTCTCTGCACATAAGTACTTTATTTTGGTAATAACTTGTTCAGGAATTCCATCAGTTGTAATCGGAGGAGCATCAGCAGTAGCTAAATAGACAACGCCATCAGGTAGATAGAGTAATGGTGTATAAAACTCTTCACGATGTGCTGCGATTAAAGCA
This sequence comes from Nostoc sp. FACHB-133, assembly GCF_014698055.1. Classification (NCBI taxonomy): domain Bacteria; kingdom Bacillati; phylum Cyanobacteriota; class Cyanophyceae; order Nostocales; family Nostocaceae; genus Nostoc; species Nostoc sp. FACHB-133. Next base: position 296,449 of record NZ_JACJSH010000003.1, on the reverse strand, counting down.
TTATTGAAAATATTTGTGAGAATTCCACGATTTTCTGAAAGGGAATGATAGGTAAGTTGTAATTGATGATTACTGAGATGTTGTAGTATTTTAGGTATACTACCATCCTCAGCATCTCTTGGGTGTTTGACAACTGAAGCAAAACGATCAGATAGTTTGACAAGATTAACAAGGATACCCCTAACTCTATCATCCAATCTTTCATCATCTAGAGGAGATAGCCCACGACTTTTAAGACCCAGATCAGCATCATACTTATCTCCAGAATTATTACTAATCCAGATAATGTCATCAATGTAATCCTCCCATTCTTCTCCAAGTAGATTATTTAAACCAAAATCCAGAATTTTTTGGGCAACATACCTACGTCCGAGATTGGGAGCATCTGATTTTTTGGATGGATTTTGTCTCCAGTTGCGATTTTTGAATTTACCCTCTTGATTATTAGCAATTAACCAAGTTGTATAATCAGGGAATTTATCATAGTCATGAAGTAGATAGGATGTAATAAACACATTAGCTTGCAGGTCTTCACAAAATCGCTTAACCGCATTAGTTCCTAACTTCTCTTCCTGTAGTTTTTTCAGAATTCGATAAGTAGGAAATAACCCATTTAAAAGATGTGCAAGGAGAGATTGATCATGTTTACTCCGCTCAACATTTTTACCTTCTGCTCTTCTGTCTTCAGTAAACCTCCCACCTTTAGCGGTTGCACCTGCTAGCTGTCGAATTAAATTAGGTAAGACATAATCTGCAAACTTTTCTAGGATGCGATCGCCTTCATTTCCTTTTGCCTTTTTTACAGCTTCTTTAAATAACCGAATAGTGAGAAGTTCACGTTTGATAGGCGATTCGTCATCTTCATCTTTTTCTGAATCAAAATCTGGCACTTCTTCCGGTAAATCATCATCAAATTCGTTCATTAATTTGCTTCCTCGCTTTCAATAGCTTGATATTCAAGTATTTTTTCTTGTTGAATAATCCATAATTTCCCTATCACATCGGCGGATTCTAGCCCAGTGATTAATATTTCAATAGCTTCACGCCAATCAGCAAATATGTAGCGAGAGGGTAGACGAATAATTACAATTCCTGAATAGTCAGAGGGCTTATATTTCAGACGATTTCCAAAGCCGCGATCGCAAGTGATTAAACATCTACCCTCACGGCGACAAACCTCAATAACTTCGGGATCGGGTGCAGAACTTAAGCCTTGTCCTGGTACTGTTGCAACATCGTGTCCTGCTAATTGCAATAAAGTTACAACACGCAAGTCGATATTTTCATCTAGCTTTAATTTCACGCATTTGCTTCCTTTTTTTTTGTTAAAGGAAGTTCCACAAAAACATCCCGCGCCATCTCTGCGCCGTAGGCGATGCAAGCCAGTACATCTTCTCTTTCTATGCTTGGATAAGCTTCAAGAACTTCTTCAATTGTTGTACCACCAGCTAAATAATCCAAAATTAGTGATACCCAAATCCGGTGTCCGCGAATGCACGGTTTACCAAAACAAATATTCGGATCGATGGAAATACGAGAAAGCAAATCATTGTTAGTCATGTAGCTTCACCTCTAATAGCCTCTAGTTCTAACATATCCATCCTTCATCGTCTTTTGGCTTCCAATGCCAAGTTAAGGTTTCCAATAACAGCGCATCTTGTCCAAAAGTAATGGTGTAGCGCGGATGTGTCTCTTCTGGCTCGTCAGTAAGGGGGTAAGCTTGAAAGTGCATAGGTAATCCGAGAGTGGCGCGTAAAAAGTTGCGATCGCGGTCTGAAATGAAGCACACTAGTTTACGTCTACTCACAGCATCACTAATTTGGTTGATACCGTAGCCGTGTCGTTGCGAAATCTCTAAACCTTGTAGTTCGTGTTGTTTATCTGGTAGAACTTGCACCTTACCGCATTTAGCTAATTCTCTCAGATTCCCCGGATAATAGAAGTGCCAATCTTCCCGCACATCCCGATAGCTTTTGAACTTTAAATAACACAAAGCTTTATCAAAGCGAGTAGTAATTACTCCAGCTTTCTCGGCTTTTTCCATAAAGCTATTTTTATCCCATAACTCGAAAATAAAGTTATTGAGAATGCCAGGAAGATTATACATTTTAAATCTTTCTGCTTCTGGCTCATCTGGATTAGTTAAGTCATAAATTCCACAGTCTAACTGGCTACTTCCCCGAAAACTCCTAGCCTCATCAATAATTTTTGTTTTTCCTTCACTCTGACAGCGATAAAACTGTGCATTCATCTGTTTAATGCTAATTCCTAAAGCATTTTGTACACTAGTACCAAATTTCTTAGCTACCTCTGGATATTTCTCTTTCATGTGATGGTTTCCTTGCAGCTTTGAATAGATATAAGCTGATTGAATACCACCCCATCGCTGAGGATATCGCTCAAACTGATTTTTAAATGTCCAAAATTGATTAATTGTATTATTAAAATTAACGCGATCGTAAGTTTCATCATCTTGTAAAGGATGAGATTTATCTGTAAATAGCCTTGCAACAAGAAAGTTAGGTATTAGAGCGTAAGCTTGACAAGTTTCAAAACCTTTATGTCTGCCAAGTCTACCAAATCGTTGAATAAAATTTCCTGCATCAGCAGCTTCAAAAACTAGAAAATTAATCCGAAAGTCTACACCAACGTCAATTGTAGACGTACCCAAAAGTAAATCTGCCTCAGCAACTGATTGAGATTTTTCAGTTTCTCCAGTTAAACCAGTATTTTCTCTAACCTTCCATCGTGGTTCAAAAATAGGTTTTAACTTATCTATTAGCTTTTTAACTGCGGCGATGGAATTTAAAATAATTGCACCTTTGCTGTTAGGATAGTCTTGAAAAAACTTTAAAATCACCGTTTCAGCATTTTCTTCTATCCATTTGTAGCTAGAACTAAGATTAGGCTCTATCCCTTGAGCAAAGCATAAGTTAATAGGTTGACTAATCTGCCGCCACCCATCCGTTGAATCATCTGATGAAAATTTGTAAGCTCCAACATCAACCGGATCGATAATCTTCGGTTCTATTCCAGCTTTTTGAAAATAACTCTTGAGTAATTCATTAGGTGTTGCAGAAAGAAAAAGAAATTTCTTATTTGGATTTCCAGTGTGTCTCATTAAAAGTATTGTATTAATGACACTAGCTATTTGCGGAGATGAAAAAACATGAAATTCATCATATATAAATAATTTGTAATTCTCGTCTATACGTCTGAATAACCTGTCAGGGTTATCTATTTTTCCTCTCAAGTAGTAAAAATTATGGATGTAGTGGAAAATGTCAGGGTTGGTCAGTAGAATTTCATAGTTAATAGAAAAGTCTTCTATCCCATCTCGTTTAGAAGAGAGTTTACCAGTCGCTATATCCTTCTCCAAAATAGCTGCTGTTAATCGTCTTATTTGCGGATCTTTCTGAGGTTTAAAAATATCTTTATATCCTTGAACCTGTTTTTCTTGATCTCTTGCTAACTCGTTTGTTGGATACATTGCTAAAGTCGGTGTCCTACTTGTCATGGCCTGCAAATAAGCAGCCAAGCTTTTACCATCTCCAGTCATTGCAGTGTTGAAAATTACCTCAATACTTGGATCGCGTAATGCCTCCAGAGTTGCCACTTGATGCCAAGAGAGTGACCAATCATTAGGTAATTTCACACCATCAGGTGTAGGGACGGTTTTAGAATAAACAGGTTTGAGGCTAATACTGTAATTTTCAGACATATCCTTGAAATTCCTATGTTAAATGCTTGGTTTCTCGGAATTTTTATACAAAAAGAATGACAGATTTAGTAAATCTAATCCGATTTCTGCCACCAATGGTGGCAGTTTTATATATGTGCTAAATACCACCCACAAATTTCTGCAACCATTGGTTGCAGTTTTTTAGATGGGTATAAAACATTTTCAGGCTATTTCTCGCACCATTGGTGCGAGTTTTTCACTTTACTTAAAAACTGTCCGTAACTCGTTGTTATTCCCTATAATGCCATGCAAAATAGAAGTTGCCAATATATATCCGTATAAAAGTGTCCGTATAAAATATGAGTCGAAAAGGTCAATCTATTACACTGTCGATATCAGAACATGATAAAGCCGAGCTAGAAGCGATCGCTCGTGAATTCGGTATGATGTGGGGAGAAGAGCCTAACATCTCTAAGTTAATTAAAGCGATCGCTCAACGTAAGTTACTCATCGGTAACAATAACGATTGGAAAGAACCACGCATCAGGGCATTACATAGATGTATCAATGCGTTAACAGACATCGGGCAAATTGAACAAGCCCAAATTATTGCAAACTTACTTCTCGAACGCAGCGAACTATCATTACCGTTGCGGGGCGAAATCGAACGTTTCTTAGAAAATTTGCCCCCAGCTTGGCGTTTACAAATAGATAAATACATCTTACGAAACCAACCATTTCAGCTTTCTTATCAAGATGCAACCGGACGCTTATTAAACTTCACGGTTCGCCACGCCAAAGTTACACCCCACGAAAAGCGGCAATATATTGATTGCTGGTGCGAAGAGACAGAAGGGAATTTTGATATCCCAGAACTAGTTCACAACTGGAGTTTACGATTAGACAGGATTACAGAAGCTGCTGTTATGCCAATTTCTGGTGAGTGGCGTACTAATTTGGCTGAGATAGAAGTGGAAATGCATCTATTTGCAGGTTTGGCTTTTGCCTATCAAGCTAAACCAGAAGACAATATTAATGAATGGCTACCAGATAAAGCGCGAGTCCGGCGAGTTGTTAGGCGAGTATCTAGTACATTTTGGTTTAGCCGCGAAGTTATGCAGTATGCGCCAGATTGTGTAGTGATATTACCTGAGAATGTGCGCGATCGCCTTAAACAAAAACTCCTCACCCTCTGCCAGTTATACGATATCGAAATCAGGTCTTAACTCTTTCCCTCTCCGAGTCGGCTACGGTGTACAGACAAGTCCAAGTAAACTACTAACAGAAGGAGTTGTAGGGAGTAAGAGGTGGTGGAAAATCCAATAAGAGTTCACGCTCAACTGATTCAGGGACGAGATAATCCTGAATTGCCTGCAACTGTTGCCTTTTCGGACGAGCAATTGCAATGCTTTGAGGCGATCGGTCGGCGCACAGGATTATCATAGACTTTTCCTAAAGTCATAAAATAGAGGGTATGGTAAAATTCTTACATGGATGAGGATTTTAGCGCTATTTCAAAAATAGTAATCTCTCTATGATACAGCACTTCCGTCTGTTATAAGGTACACTAGATTAAAATATAAATACTTTTAAATGAAGTCATACTCTGTCGAGCTTCGAGAAAAAATAGTTGCGGCACATCTTCAGAAAAACATCTCAATCAGGAAAGTAGCTAATATATTTTCCGTCTCAAAGAGTTTAGTCCAAAAGCTTGTAAAACAACAAAAAGTTGAAGGAAATTTACAATCCAAGCCGCGAGGAAAGCCACAATTTAGTCATCTAACAAATGCTGACATAGAGTTGACAGAATTAGTTGCATCACATCCAGATGCAACATTAATAGAATTGTGTGAATTATTTGCAGACAAGACTGGCAATTTCGTAGGTCGAAGTGCAATGTGTCGTGCGTTACAGAAATTAGGATTAAATCGGAAAAAAAAACAAAGCGGAGTACCCAAGCAGGCACGGAGAGAGTCCTGAATTTAAGATTAGATTTTTGGGAAAAGGTCAAACATATAGAGCCAGAAAATTTAGTATTTTTGGACGAAACTGGCGTTCTACTTGGTTTAACAAGGACTCATGCCCGTTCACAAATTGGAACAAGAGCTTACTCTCTTAACCCCTTCTATCGGGGATCAAAAGTTACAGTAATTGGAGCAATTAGTATTAAAAAAGTAGTCGCATTAATGACAATGAATAATTCAATGGATGGCGAAGCTTTTGAAGTATTTATTGAGAAGTTTTTAGTACCAGAGTTATGGTCAGGAGCAGTCGTAGTGATGGATAATTTATCCGCGCATAAACTCGATTCAATTGTGCCAATGATTGAAGCTGTCGGCGCTTCAGTTCTTTGTTTATCCCCATATTCTCCCGATTTTAATCCAATTGAATTATGGTGGTCACAACTTAAATCTTTCTTACGCAGTTTTGCTCCAACTACAACAGAAATGGTTGATAAACTAATATCAGTTGCACTCGACTTAATAAATCCTCAACATTTAAGAAACTGGTTTGCTAATTGCTGCTACTGTACCTCATAACAGCCGGAAGTGCTGTAACCTGCGGAATGTGGGCTTGAACTCTATCCGCTCAATTAATTCACGATGTCTCAGCAACAGCGCACCCTCTTAATTGTCGATGATTCCCCAGAAGATCGAGAGCTATATCGGCGGTATTTGTTGCGCGATCGCGAATATTCTTACACTTTCCTAGAAGGAACCCTGGGACAGCAAGGGCTAGAACTTTGCCAGCAACATCAACCAGATGCCATTTTACTTGATTATCGACTGCCTGACATAGACGGACTGGAATTTCTGGCTAAATTGCAACCCTCAACTCAACAGCAGTGCCTACCTGTGATTGTTGTCACAGGGCAGGGCAATGAGGCGATCGCAGTTCAGGCGATGAAAGCCGGCGCACAAGATTATATTGTCAAAGAGCAAATTACCGCACAAGGGCTACAAATAGCAATCAATGGGGCAATTGAAACAGTGCGGCTACGCACCCAACTGCAACAGCGTATTGAACGAGAGCGCGTAGTCGCGCAAATTACCCAGCAAATTCACTTGTCTCTGAATCTGGATGAAATTCTTCAGGCAACTGTAGCCGAGGTGCGGCAGTTTCTCCACACAGATCGCGTCCTGGTTTTTCGGTTAAATCCTAGTGGGGATGGGACAGTAGTGGCAGAATCGGTTGGGACAGAGTGGCGATCGCTTCTTTCCTCTACTATCCAAGATCCCTTCCTAGCTGAAACCTACATCACCTCCAATCAACCGCAACTTGTCAGCTACGATCCCGCCTTTATCAAGAATTATATCGAAGGCTATTATCAGGGGCAAGTAACGGCAGTATCGGACATTCATGACAGCAGTATTGACCCATCCCACTGTGAATTGTTGGCACAGTTTCAAGTCAAAGCTCATCTGGTTGTACCAATTCTGCAAGACAACCAGTTTTGGGGATTGCTAATTGCTCATCATTGTACCTCCCCGCGATTTTGGCAGCCCTTAGAAATTGACTTGCTTAAAGAGTTGGCAACTCAGGTGAGTATCGCCTTGCGACAGGCAGAACTGTATCAGCAGGCACAGCGTGAGCTAAAGGAACGCCAACAGGTAGAAGCAGAACTGCGCCAAAGCGAAGAACATCTGCGATTGGCACTATCAGCCTCTCGGATGGGAACGTGGAACTGGAACATCCAAACAGGAAAAATTACCTGGTCGGATAACCTGGAAGCCTTATTTGGACTGCAACCAGGAGAGTTTGACGGCTCATTTGAAATGTTTGTGGCGCGAGTCCACCCTGACGATCGCGATCGCTTGCTGGCAGCTGTAGATCGTGCTGTCGCCACTGGAGAAAACTATGACATTGAATTTCGGGTAGTATATCCCAACGGTACGATTCGGTGGGCACTGAGCCAGGGCAAGGTATTTTACGACCAACACGGACAACCGATTCAGATGGCGGGTATCGATCTAGATATCACCGAACGTAAACGGTCAGCCGAAGCTCTGCGCGAGAGTGAGGAACGTTTTCGCCAACTCGCAGAAAATATTGATGCGGTGTTTTGGATCAAAGAGGTGTCGGAAAATCGAGTTAGCTATGTCAGTCCTGCATATAAAAAACTGTGGGGATTGAACCCGCAGGAATTGTATCAAGGACAACAAGCATGGGTCGATTGTATTCACCCAGAGGATCGAGAAGCGACAGACAGAGCGTTTCATGAAAAAGCTGTCGCAGGTAACTTTGATGAAGAATACCGCATTATTTTACCCGATGGTAGTATTCGCTGGGTTCACGATCGCTGTTTTGGGCTTCGAGATGAAACAGGAGAGATTTATCGTTTTGCAGGTATTGCCGAAGACATCAGCGATCGCAAACACTCTCTCAAAGCTCTCCAAGATAGCGAAGAACGCTTCCGCACATCGGTTGAAAATATGCTGGACTGCTTTGGCGTATACCGTGCTGTGCGGAATGAGCAGGGACAGATTGTCGATTTTGTGACTGAATATGTCAATAATGCGGCTTGTGTCAACAATCAAATGACTTATGAGGAGCAGATTGGGCGGGGGTTGTGTGAATTACTACCAGGGCATCGTGAAAGTGGATTGTTTGATGAATACTGCCAGGTATTAGAAACAGGACAACCGCTGATTAAAGACAGCCTAATTTATCAGGATGAGTACGGACAACAACGCTTAGTTAAAGCCTTTGATATCCGCGTGGCTAAATTTGGAGATGGATTTGTTGCCACCTGGCGAGATATCACCACTCGGCAACAAACCGAAGAAGCCCTGCGCCAGAGTGAAGAATTTAAGAACCGCATTTTAGAAAGCAGTTCTGACTGCATCAAAGTATTAAGCCTTGATGGGCGGCTCCTGTACATGAATACAGGTGGACTGTGTTTGATGGAAATTGACGACTTAAATTCCCATCTCAATACTGAATGGCTCTGTTTTTGGGAAGGCAACTATCGACAACAGGCAGAGCAGGCACTCGCTGCCGCTAAAACAGGTGAAGTCAACATTTTTCGCGGATACTGCCCAACTGTAAAAGGCACTCCCAAATGGTGGGAAGTGGTTGTTAGCCCGATTCTGGATGCTTCCGGGCAACTAGAACGAATCTTGTTGATTTCACGAGACATCACCGAGCGCAAAAAGACAGAACTCCTATTGCAGGAGAGCGAAGCCCGGTTGAAACTGGCGTACAAAGCTACGCGATCAGGAATATGGGATTGGGACATTATCCGCAATAGCGCTCATGTATCTGAAGAGTACTGCAATCTACTCGGGTTTGACCCAACCACACAGGAAGTCAGCTTTGAAGAGTGGTTAAGCCGCTTGCACCCAGATGATCGCAACTCTGCCAATGAAATAGTGAATTGCACCATCCAGCAACAGCAAGAGTACTATGAAACAGATTACCGTATCCTACATCCTGATGGCATTCGCTGGTTAGCAGCTAGAGCTAAGGTTTTCTATGATGCTGCGGGCAATGGGGTACGGATGCTGGGCAACGTGCAAGATATCACCGATCGCAAACAGGTAGAGGAAGAATTACGGCAAAGTGAAGAACGCTACCGCTACCTAGCAGAGGCGATTCCGCAACTTGTTTGGACTTGCAATGCCAGTGGTTCGTGCGATTACGCGAATCAGCGATTGCGTGATTATACCGGATTGTGTGTTGAACACATTACTGGGCAGGGTTGGATATCAGCCGTTCACCCAGACGATATGCAAGCGGCTGAATCGGTGTGGAGTAATGCTGTGCATCAAGGTATTAGCTATCGTGATGAATATCGCTTTAGACGAGCTTCTGATCGCAGCTACCGTTGGCATCTGGTGCTGGGTATGCCGCTAAAAGACCAACGGGGGCAGGTGGTGAAATGGTTTGGCACCTGTACAGATATTCACGATCAAAAGGAACTAGAAGTTGAACGCAATCGCCTACTTGCCCAAGAGCAAGCAGCCAGAGCAGAAGCCGAACGCGCCAATCGGATCAAAGATGAGTTTCTGGCCGTTCTCTCCCATGAATTGCGATCGCCTCTCAACCCGATTCTTGGCTGGACAAAACTGCTGCAAACCCGTAAATTTAGTGAAACCAAAACAGCTGAAGCCTTAGCCACCATTGAACGCAATGCCAAACTGCAAACTCAACTGATTGATGACTTGCTGGATGTTGCCAAGATTCTACGCGGTAAACTCACCATAGATGCTGCACCTGTGAATCTGGCATTTATTATTGAATCTGCGATCGACACGGTAACTACAGCAGCCATTGCCAAATCAATTGCGTTGCATCCGGTGCTGCCAAATATTGGGCAAGTCTCTGGAGATTCCAACCGCTTGCAACAGATCGTTTGGAATTTACTTTCCAATGCTATCAAGTTTACCCCCAAGGGAGGACGGGTTGAAATCCGATTAGAGCAAGTAGATGAGCAGGCGCAGATTATCGTCCGTGATACTGGTAAAGGCATTAACCTTGAGTTTCTCCCATATATTTTTGAGTCATTCCGTCAAGAAGATGTCTCAATTACTCGTAAGTATGGCGGGTTAGGATTGGGATTAGCGATCGTCCGGCAGTTGGTTGAGGCTCACGGCGGCACCATCATGGCTGACAGTCCGGGTGTTGGCTTGGGAGCTACCTTTACAGTCCAGTTGCCACTGCTGAATCTTCAACCAGAAATCAAGCAGACAGATGAGTTGCCACAACCAGGACTTGAACTCACGGGAATTCGAGTTCTGACAGTGGATGATGACCCCGATGCCCGTGAGCTATTAACAGTATTGCTTACTGAATACGGAGCAACAGTCTTAACTGTTGCTTCTGCGGCAGAAGTGTTAGCAAACCTGGAGTCCTTTCAACCCGATGTGTTAGTCAGTGATATTGGGATGCCTGAAGTCGATGGTTATTCCTTGATTCAACAGATCCGAACTTTAACCCCCGAAAAAGGCGGACAAATTCCCGCGATCGCTTTGACTGCTTATGCCAGAGTTGATGATTACCAGCGAGCCATAACCGGTGGCTATCAACGCCACGTTACCAAGCCCCTCGATCCAGAAGAGTTAGTTCAAGCTGTGGTAGCACTCGCACAGATCAAGATTGGCAAATCGGAATCATCACAATGAATGTGGCTCCCTGTCCCGGTTCGGAAACACAATGTAATGTGCCTTTGTGTTTTTCAGCCACAATTTGATAACTAATAGAAAGTCCCATTCCTGTACCTTTGCCGACAGCTTTTGTCGTAAAGAATGGATCAAATAATTTTTGCTTGATATGAGCAGGAATTCCGGAGCCATTATCTGCAATTTTAATGACAACTTGTTTGCTTTCTACCAGGCAAGTGCTAATCGTAATGGTAGGAGTTAAGGTTTGGTCTTGAGCGTTCGCTTCTTCTAGGGCATCAATGGCATTGCTCAAAAGATTCATAAACACTTGATTGAGTTGTCCGGCATAGCATTCGACTAACGGTAACTCTCCATAAGCTTTGACAATCTCAATGCCAAGAGAATCAGGTTTCGCTTTCAGCCGATGTTGCAGAATCATCAGTGTGCTATCAATACCCTCATGAATATTGACTTCTTTCATCTCGGCTTCATCCATGCGCGAGAAAGTGCGTAGAGAGACAACAATTTTTTGAATGCGTTCTGCTCCAACTCGCATGGAATAAATAAGTTTGGGTAAGTCTTCTACTAAAAACTCCAAGTCCATCGCTTCGGCTTCTTCTTGAATCTCAGGGTCGGGAATTGGGTAATATTTCTGATAAAGTTTCAGGAGTCTCAGAATATTTTTGGTGTATTCATTTGCATGGCTAAGATTGCCGAAGATAAAGTTGACTGGGTTGTTAATTTCATGGGCAACACCTGCCACAAGTTGCCCCAATCCTGACATTTTCTCGGATTGGATCATCTGGGTTTGGGTTTGCTGGAGTTGTTGCAGGATTTGCTCTAATTCTGCTGTGCGATGATTCAATTGGACTTCGGCGCGTTTGCGATCGCTAATATCGTGGATATTGGCAAGAATCACCGTTTCACCATCCAGAAAAATTTTGGTAAGTGTGATATCGGTATCAAAGACTGTACCATCCCTGAATTTTTTGCTTTTCCACTCAAAGTTAACGGTTTTTCCAGTTAATGCCTTTGCCCAAAAGTCTGGAGCAAGGTGAAAGGGATTATCGGGTGCAGAACAGTGTTCCAAGACAGAGATTCGTGTAATTTCCTCTTTGTCTAGTCCATAGAGCTTTAAAGCCGAATCGTTAGCATTCAAAACCACACCATTCAAATCGTGAACAAGGATGGCATTATTAACACTATTAAAAATAGTGCGGAGATTTTTCTCAGAAGTTTGTAGAGCAGCTTCAGCACGTTTGCGTTCACGAAGTGCAGCTTGCTGTTCGCTAATATCAATCACTACCCCATCCCACACAATCAAGCCATCAGCTTGCAGTTCTGGCCGAGAAACACATTGAATCCATTTGATTTTGCCTGAAGGAGTCACAATTCGCCACTCGTGACTAAAAGGCGTTAACATTCGACCAGAATCAGCAACTAACTGTCCCAGCATTGGGGAATCGTCTGGATGCGCCATGAGGTGAATGTTGTGTACCCCTGCCATCACTGCTTTTGGATCAACCTCATACAGGTCATAGCAACCCGAACTGACGTAGGGTGTCCAGAGAGAGCCATCGGTAGCCAGACAGAATTGGAATACCATCCCTGGAATATTGTCAACCACCTTCTGGAAGCGGGCTTCACTGGCACGCAGTTCTACCAGTGTTTGTTGTGTCTGTTCATAAAGCCGGGCATTTTCTAGAGAAATAGCGGCTTGAGTACATAACAGGTTAAGCAGTTCGACGCGATCGCTAGTAAATGCCCCAGTCGTCAAGTTATTCTCCAAATAAAGGATACCTGCGAATCGACCCCGATGGAGAATCGGATTACACAAGATGCTTTTTGGCTGTTGGCTTAAAATGTAAGTATCGCTGGCAAAGACTGGATGATTAGTGGCATCCGCCAACACCACAGGTTGTAAGGAATGTTTGACGTGATAAATTACTCTTAGAGGAATTTCCTCACTTTCCTCCACTGGAATTCTTTGCAGAACGATGGGTTGAGTATTAACGCTGATAGTCCCTTTAATCAACAAGCGATTGTCCCGCAGGAGCATTAACACGCATTTTTCTGCCCCAGCATTTTCAATTACTATCTGAAGCAGCATCATTAGGAGTTTTTCTAATTCAATTTCACCAGAAAGAGTTTGAGAGGCTTTGAGAATGGTTGCCAAATCGAGCGATTCTGTAATATTGCTGGAGCTAGAGGTTTGAGTCGAATGAAAAGATGGGGCAAAAATTGTGTCAGATGGCTTAAGTAAAGGTTGCGGTTGTTGCACAATTGCGGTTAAAAGCTGAGGATAGCGCTGTTCCAAGTCAGTTATTTTGGCTTTCGCTCCCCAATGGGCGTAGCAGTAATATGCTTCTTGCATATATGCTTGGGCGAGTTTTTCTTTACCCCAATTGAGGTAAAATCTGCCTGCTAGTTCATTGCTGAGGGCTTCTTCTTGAAGAAATGCATTTGCTTTCGCGGAGGCGATCGCGCGATCGTAGTAATCCATTGCTTCATACATTCGCCCCAACACCCGATACTGCTCTGCTTCAACCAAATAAAATTTGTGTAAATGGTTTGTAGGGGCATGGTTTGCCCAATCTTTGAGCTTCTTCTGGTTGCTAACAACTTCTTGGGGCAAACTATTACATTCCTTACCTTGGGCGTTGGGTAACATCGCCAGATGGGTTAATGAATCGTAAAAGTGAAACACCGGAATCATGAAACAACCGGATACACCATTCAAATATTGTTTGGCATTAACTACCACTTTTGTTGCTTGTTCCCACTCATTGAACAAGTAACAAAGAATTAGTTTATTAATATACAGTGTTCCCATTGCATAGAGATCGTTAGCCTGCTGATGCTTGGGCAACATCATTTCTTCGTCATAAACCACACCTTTAATTTCCCAAGGACACTTACTCTGTCCCAGTAAATTTAAGACGGATTGGTAAAAGACTCTCAGATAATTGTGAGCAACTTCCTGTTTGAGTTGATCCAATGCTTGACTGTAAACCTTCATCTCTGGTTCTAAGATTGACAAATCTTTTCCGAGAAAAAAGGACAGCGAACAATAATTGTAGGCACAGTAAGCAGCATATTCTAAAGTACCCATCTCCAGACCGCTATGGTATCCGTCGAGCAAAGGAGTGAGTGAATTTTGAATATGATGTTTCCAAGGTTTCACAAAAGGATAAACCATGTTAATCGTGCTGGCTTTAAATTCTCTACTCTCGAAGCGTGATAGTAGTCCCATTGCCAGTTCACCAACGCGATCGCCTAAATCTATTTCTCCAATACCGCACAAAATTACTCCATACCAAGCATAAGCCTGTGCTGATACCCCAGCATTACCATAAGCAACCGATAACCTCACCTGCTTGCACACGATTAACGGCAGCAATGCTGGAACCGCTTGATAGACTGCTGCTGTCACAGTTGCTAAAATTCGGACCACGGCCAGACCTCGGAGGTCTTTCATCTCAGGCAGTTCCAACAAATCTTCTAAATGTTTTCCTTTTAATACATCTTGAGTCTGTTGCAAACTTTCAGTAATATCTGCGTCAGTTGGCTCCTCTGGAAACGACACTCCAAATAATTTCAAAGCAGAAAGAGCGGTTTTAATGGCTTTAGGCTGTTGACTCTGAGCGACATCAGCCAAAATTCTCACTTCATAAACTTTTACTTTGTCTAGTAATTGACGAGCATTTTGTAGTACCTCATCAACTATCTGCTCCATTTGTTTAAAGTAACCGCTCAGACAGGTTAATTCTGCGGCTAAATCATATAGAGCCAACGTTAACTCATAGCATTTCCGCCAACAATTTGATGTGAGAAGTTCCATGCCTTTAGTTGTATATTCAATCGCGGTGAGGTAAGCGGTTGCAGATTTGGATTTTTGTGCAGCAGCTAGATTTAGCTTTGCTAATCTCTCTCGTTCTGTTTCTAAGACAATTAAATCGGCTCCTTTATTTAATTGATTAACAATCTCGAAGATTTTTTCCTCTTTTTCCGTTTCATTCATGACACTTAAGAGCAATCGCCCAATTTTTAAGTGCATCAGTTGTTTTTGGTTATCGGGAATGAGCGAATAAGCAGCTTGTTGGACGCGATCGTGTAAAAATTTGTAGAAAACAACTACTTTATTATCTGCTTCTATCTGTTCATTCTCCTCAATCAACAACTCTGATTTAGACTGATAAAACTTGTAAATATCATTGCTGGGAATCACTAATCCTTCTTGAAGGGCTTTCCACAAGTCAGTTGCAGTTTCAGCTTGCGACTTCTCATCGACAATTGCCAATGTTGCTAAATCAAAAGAATTACCAATGCACGCTGCGAGTTTGAGGATATTTTGAGTGGCAACTGGCAACTTCTGCAACTGCATTGCCATGAACTCTACCACGTCATCTCTCAGAGAGAGCGATTGTACATCACTAATATCACACTGCCAATGCCCAGCTTGAGGATCAAACTCAATAGCTCTGTCTTCATGTAGAGCCTTGAGAAACTGTGTGCTGAAAAAGGGGTTTCCTTGAGTTTTTTGATAAACTAGCTGGGTTAAAGGTTGAGCGATCGCTGCTGGACATTGCAATGTATCTGTAACCAGCAAGTTTAAACTTTCTTGACTTAAGGGAGCCAGTGTGATTGTATTGACCGTAGTCCCAGATTTTTTGATTTCTTCTAACGTTAATATCAACGGATGAGCAGGCGATACCTCGTTATCACGATATGCACCAATCAATAACATAAAGCCGCTTTTTTTCTGGCTAATCAACACCTGAATCAAGTTTAGTGATGCTGAATCTGCCCACTGTAAATCATCCAAAAACATCACCAAGGGATGTGTAACTGTAGTAAATACTTGAATAAATTTTTGGAACAACAGATTAAAACGGTTCTGAGAAGCATTACCTGATAGTTCCACCACTGGGGATTGTTGCCCAATAATCTCCTCTAACTCAGGAATCACATCGATAATTACTTGGGCATTTTCCCCCAACGCTGTCAAAATCTTCCATTTCCATTGCTTTAATTGGGTGTCACTTTCGCCTAACAACTGCCCCATTAAGTCACGGAAGGCTTGTACAAAGGCACTGAGGGGAATGTTGCGGTTGAACTGGTCATACTTGCCTTTAATAAAGTAGCCTCGTTGCCGGACAATGGGTTTATGTACTTCATTCACCACTGCCGTTTTACCAATGCCGGAGAACCCCGCCACTAACATGAACTCCGATGTCCCACTGGCAACCCGCTCGAATCCTTCTAGTAATATTTTAACTTCTTGCTCTCTGCCATAGAGTTTTTCTGCCATTACGAAGCGATCGCTTATATCTCGCTTTCCAATCGCGAAATGCTCAATTTTCCCTATTCCGTTCAGTTTTTCTATACATAGATGCAAATCATGTTTTAGTCCCAACGCACTTTGGTAGCGGTCTTCGGCATTTTTCGCCATCAGCTTATGGATGATCTCTCCCACAACTACAGGGATCTCAGAGTTGACATCGCACACATTAGGAGGAAGTTTTGCAATATGACAATGCACTAATTCCATCGGGTCTTGAGCATCAAAAGGCACTTTTCCTGTCAGTATCTCAAAGAAACTTACTCCCAATGAATAGAAGTCGCTGCGGTAGTCAATCCCCCGATTCATGCGTCCTGTCTGTTCTGGTGATAGATAAGCTAGAGTCCCTTCCAGGACATTTGGATTTTGGATTTCGGTGGTTTCTCTCGGTAACAAGGAGGAAACGCTGAAGTCTATCAGCTTTAACACCTTGGTGTCTGGGTGAATCAGGATATTAGCAGGTTTAATGTCTTTATGAATCACCCGTTGTTGATGTAACTGGTGCAGAATCTCTGTTAGTTGTAGGGCTATAATTAAAAATTGGTCTAAGTGTTGCGGCTGTTCCTTAATAAATTGTCGCAGCGATATGCCACCAAAATCTTCCATCACCAAAGCATAGCCATTATTATAGGGTTCTAGGCTGTAGGGCTTAATAATCCCAGGAATCTCTAGGTTTTTGGCTAGGGCATATTGGTTGCGAAACTGTACGAGTTCACTAAAGCTGGGGTACTCCCGTTTTAAAAGCTTGATTACAACTGCTTGGTTATCTGCTTCTCTGACCGCGCGATATACGAGTGTACGTGAACCTGAGTATAGTTGCTCTATAATTTGGTAGCCTGCCAGTGTTACAGTTACATCCACTTTTGCGCTCATCACTTTTTCAGGGAATTTTTCTAGTCAGTTTAGAATTCCCCACAAGACATTTTTTGTAACAAACTTTGGCAATTATTTACGTTTTGGATGTATCGCCTGATGAGAAACTACACGTTAGCGATCGCTCTTTGTGCAACTGAGTTAGCAGAAAATACAAAAAATATACAACCAATAGAAAAGCAATTTATCGACTTACAAAAAGCTGAAGGCATTAAAGCTTTAATTATCCATTTTTTGAAAATGATTTTCTGCTTCCTGGCTTATTACTACAGCGATTTCCAATAAGTAAATAGCTGATTATCACTTGATTTCCCTCCAAGGTTCTATCCTGTGGGAAAAGAAGGGGCTTTTTGATTGAAAATGCCTATAACCCTTTCCTGATGATAATTGCAACTATCCTTAACCTCAAATCGAATGTCTGATATATTTGGTTTTTAGCAAACAAACTTCTTGCAAAATTCTCTTCACGCGGTAAAATAACGAAATTTTGCAAGAGTTTTAATCATGAAACCATTTCTTTTTGTAACCGATCTAGATGACACCCTCGTATATCGCACCGTTGGCGATGACAGTGCTTTACCAGAACTAAATCAACTACTGAGTCAACATCGCCAAGAATACGGCACTAAAATTGTTTATTCTACTGGGCGATCGCCCTTACTTTACAAACAACTCCAAGCTCAAAAAAATCTTTTGCAACCAGATGCCCTTGTTCTTTCTGTAGGGACGGAAATTTATCTCAATGGTACTGATACTCCAGACTCAGATTGGTCAGAAACCCTGTCTCCGGGATGGGAACGGGAAACTGTATTATCTATTACCCATAAATACCGTGAGTTACTTCGGCAACCAGATTCAGAACAGCGTCCTTTCAAAGTGAGCTTTTTTTTAGAACAAGAAGCATCTGCGAATGTTCTACCACAACTTGAAGCAGAGTTGCAGAAATCGAAATTAAATGTAAAGTTAATCTACAGTAGCGGTATTGACCTTGACATTGTACCCCATAGCAGCGATAAAGGTCAGGCAATGCAGTTTTTACGCCAGAAGTGGAAATTTGCAGCAGAACAAACAGTTGTCTGTGGTGATTCGGGTAATGATATTGCTTTATTTGCTGTAGGCAACGAACGGGGAATCATCGTCGGGAATGCCCGAAAAGAGTTACTCCAATGGCATAACGAGTATCCCGCTATGCACCGCTACCTAGCAAAAGGTTTTTGTGCAGGTGGAATTATTGAAGGCTTAAATTATTTTGGTCTCTTGTAATGATTAGTTATCTAAAAGGTATAGTCGCTGGTATCCAAACAATTGGCGCTAATCGCGTGATTCTGACTCTGGAAGTCAATGGCTTGGGGTACGATTTGCAAGTTCCCCAACGGCTAGCAAACCAGTTACCAGAATCGGGAGGCGTGGCGCAAATTTTTACCCATTTCCAAATTCGGGAAGAAGTGCCCTACTTATATGGCTTTGCTTCCCCAGCCGAACGCGATTTATTTCGCCACTTGCTGACTGTCACAGGGATTGGTGCAGCCTTAGCGATCGCACTCCTGGACACTCTGGAACTACCAGATTTAGTCCAAGCAATTATCGCTGGCAATACACAAATCTTAATTCAGGCTCCCGGTGTCGGCAAAAAAATCGCAGAGCGCATCTGTTTGGAACTGAAAAGCAAATTAGTCGAGTGGCGTAAATCAGCCGGATTCTTCGTCGCCACAGGCGGGCCAGCACCAGGAATTCTCGAAGAGGTGCAAATGACCCTCTTCGCCTTGGGATATACTGCTCATGAAGTCAGTCACGCCCTGCACGTAGTCAGCGAAGACATCGGCCTACCCAAAGATGCCTACGTTGAAGATTGGATTAAACAAGCGATCGCTCATCTCAGCAGCGAACAAGTTTAATTGTCATTTGTCATTGGTCATTAGTCCTTTGTCATTAGTTATTTCTTATTCTTACCCGCCTCCCCTACTCCCTGCCCCCCTGCCCCATTCCCCATTGCCCATTGCCCATTCCCCATTCCCCATTCCCAATGACCGACCCTTATGCCTGGCTAGAACAGTCCTTAGCAACAATTCATCGGGCGGACTGGTATCGTTCGGTACAACCTATCAACGGTCGTCCGGGTGCAACGGTGGTTTTAGCTGGGCAAGAGGTAATTAATTTTGCCAGCAATGACTATTTGGGCTTGGCTGGGGATGAGCGGTTGATGGCAGCCGCAACTGCTGCGATCGCAGAATTTGGCACTGGTAGTACCGGTTCTAGATTACTCAGTGGGCATCGAGAATTGCATGGGGAGTTAGAACAGGCGATCGCATCTACCAAACAAACAGAAGATGCCTTGGTATTTAGTTCAGGGTATCTGGCTAATTTGGGTGCTATTACCGCCCTTGTGGGCAAGCGTGATTTAATTTTATCTGACCAGTACAATCATTCCAGTTTGAAAAATGGAGCGATTCTGAGCGGTGCAACAGTTGTGGAATATCCGCACTGTGATATGGCAGTACTCAAAGCCAAGTTGAATCAGCAGAGGCCAAATTACCGACGCTGCTTAATTCTTACTGATACTGTCTTCAGCATGGACGGCGATTTATGTCCGTTGCCCGCGCTGTTCGATCTGGCTGATGAATTTAGCTGTATGCTGCTAGTCGATGAGGCTCATGCCACTGGGGTACTAGGAAAAACTGGCGCTGGGTGTGTCGAGCATTTTGGGTGTACAGGAAAGCAATTAATTCAAATTGGGACTTTGAGTAAAGCTTTAGGTAGTTTAGGCGGTTATGTGGCAGGAAGTAGCGCCTTAATTGACTTTTTGCGGAACCGCGCACCCAGTTGGATTTATACCACTGGGCTTTCACCTGCTGATACAGCAGCAGCCTTAGCAGCAATCAAGATAGTGCAACAAGAACCGCAACATCGTGCCCAATTGTGGGGGAATATACATTACTTGAAAACTTTGCTGCAACAGTTACCTAACTTAAAATTGCTGCCTTCTGAATCACCCATATTATGCTTTCAATTGCCTAATGCTACAGATGCGCTCAAAGCTGGAAAACAGCTAAGAGATGCTGGCATTTTTGCCCCAGCAATTCGCCCTCCCACAGTACCCACAAGTCGAATCAGAATATCTGTAATGGCGACTCATGAAGTAGCACATATTGAAAAATTGGTAGCAGTGCTGAAGGATGTTATTTGAATGGGGAATTGGGAATTGGGAATGGGGAATTGGGAATGGGGAATGGGGAATGGGAGAATAAGAAATAACTAATGACTAAAGACTAATACCAATTTAATGTGAAGCTGCACTAAATGAGTAACTCTCTATTCTTGGCGCTCTTCTCTTCGAGACGCTTCGCGAAGGCGTACTTGGCGGTTCGTTTAATATTCTGTGCATCTTCATACAGAATTGGTATAAGGACAAATGACTAAGGACTAAGGACAAATGACAAATGACAAATGACAAATCCTTTTAAAAAACTGGCAATCGGTTAAACAAGATCCAATAAAAACCAAGCTGTTGGACTGCTTGGTTAAATTGTTCAAAATCCACAGGTTTAACGATGTAGCTATTCACCCCAAGCTGGTAACTCTCGATCATATCCTGGTCTTCAGCAGAAGAGGTCAGCACCACAACCGGAATCATTTGTGTGCGTGGATCGGATTTGAGTTGCCGTAAAACTTCTAACCCACTTATCCTTGGCAGTTTCAAATCCAGCAAAATGACTTTGGGTTGATTCGTCATCCTACGGTGCGCGTACTCTCCCCGACAAAAGAAAAAATCTAGGGCTTCGGCTCCATCTTCGAGCAGTTGAATATTGTTGCCAATTTTACCGCGACGTAATGCTCGGATAGTTAACTCAGCATCGGTGGCATTATCTTCAACTAATACAATGGAAAGTGCTTGCTCAAAATATGGATCAGTGGGCTGATCTATGGGTTGGTCACTCATGGGTTAATTTCCCCTTGAAGGGTGAAATAAAACGTCGCACCTCGATCGATCGCTGCTTCGGCCCAGATCCGCCCCCCGTGGCGTTGAATAATGCGTTGGACGATCGCTAGTCCGATCCCCGTGCCTGTAAATTCTTGTTCGCGGTGCAGCCGTTGGAATACCCCAAACAAATTATCTGCATACCGCATATCAAATCCTGCCCCATTATCTCTGATAAAATACACTCCTTCACCAGCCATAATCTCATAGCCTATTTCAATGTAGGCACTGGATTTGTAGCGGGTATATTTGATGGCATTTGACAATAGATTTAGCCAAACTTGTTTAAACAACGAAAGATCAGCTTGATAGATGGGTAAATCAGCGATCGCAAACTCAATTTGACGACCTTCAAAATCTGGGGCTAAATCACTCAGCACCTCTTGAATAATCTCATTCATAAAAACAGGCTGCCGGGACATTTCCTTACGATCTAGGCGGGATAGGTTCAATAGGTCGTCGATCAACTCACCCATGCGTTTGGCATTGTCTCGGACAATTTTCAGATAACGATTGCCTTCCGCATCAAGTTGCTCACCATAGTCTTCTTGCATAATTCTCGAAAAACCAACGATCGCCCGCAGTGGTGCCCGTAAATCATGAGAAACAGAGTAGGAAAACGCCTCTAATGCTTTGTTAGCAGCTTCCAATTGGGCAGTTCGTTGTTTGACCCTGGTTTCTAAAGACTGGTTCAGTTGATGCAGGGCTTCAATTGCCCTCTGGCGCTCCAATTCTGCTGCTGCTCGTGCGGCAAATACCTTTAGAATTACTTCTGTTCGTTCCGTATCTACCAGTGGTTGTACGTCAAGAATACAAAGATTACCAATTGGGTCGCCATTGGCATTTTTTAAGGAAATACCCAGATAACTCTCTGCCTGCATTACCACTAAGTCTAAGTCTTCCGGGAAAACTTGCTGAACAAGCTTTTTGCAGTAGAATAAGCCGTTTCTCAAGGCAAATTCGCATGGTGTACGGGCCGGAAAGTAGGATTTTTGTGGTTGTAATGCCCCATGCGCCCAAAAAGCTAGGGCTTTAAGTTCGCCATTTACTAGTTCGGTAACGAGGGCATAGCGGACGTGCAAGGCTTTGGCTATATGACCAACCAAAGCTGCGAAAAAATCTTGTCCTGTAACCGCAGCCGTTCCCATAACCAAATTTTGCAGCGTTGTTTCTGATCTTTTCAGATCCTCTTCCCGGCGTTTTACCTCACTAATATCCCGGATAATGGTAGATAAATATTCCAGACTGCCATCTGTTGCTTTATGAGCAATGATCATTTGGGAAACCGGAATTTCTCTGCCATCAATGTCCAACAAAGCGGTTTCACCCACCCAGGTACCATCTCGAATCGCCAGAGGAATACCCTGGTTTTGAATAATCTCTAATGCCCACTGGGGATGGTAGTTTAGGATGCTTAATCTAGAGAGGTCTGCATCCACTGGTTGCCCTACCAGTTTCCTAGCTTGAGCATTATTCCAGAAAACATTGCCTTGGGGGGTGGCCATGCCAATATGATCGGTGGATGCTTCGAGAATGGCAATTAAGCGATCGCGATCTTTTTCTGCTCTTTGGCGTTCGGCAATTTCAGCCCGTAAGGATTGATTCAGTTCTGACTGTTGCTTCAATAAACGGGCATTGTCAATGGAAATAGCTGCCTGAGTCGAAAGTAAACTGAAGATTTCAATTCGCTCTGGGGTAAATGCACTAGTGGTTAGATTATTTTCTAAAAGGACAATTCCTGTCAGTTTTCCCTGGTTTAATAAAGCAGCACAAAGAATCGATTTTGATTGGCGTTGCACAATCCAGGGTTCAGATTGAAAGTTACCGACTTGAGCCGCATTATTGAGGACGATGCTTTCTTGGGTGCGAACTACATAATTGATGAGGGCAGTTGGCAAGCAAGGAGTACTGTCTGCTGATATTGATTCCAGAGGAATTGATTGCAAAACAGCTATTTTCTCATCGCCAATCGATCCCATTGCCTCAATCTGCCATTTTTCTTGTGTTGGTAAAATTAGATAACCGGTTTGTGCCCCGGCATTTTCAATCAAGATCGTCATTATTTTTGCCAGGAGTTTATCTAACAAAATTTCACTGGCGATCGCTTGGGAGGCTTTCAATACTGTTTCTAAATCAAGTGCTTCTAACTTTCTAGAAGTCGATTCTGTAATGTCAACTTTTCCGATGTTAGTTCTTTCAGTTTGCACCTCTAGCAGTTGGGGATAACGTCTTTCCAAATCTTGGACTTTAGCCATTGCTCCCCAGCGTCGGTAGCCGTACCTTGCCTCTTGTAGATAGACTTTGGCGATCGCTATCCGGTTGTTTGCCAGATAAAATTTTGCTGCTAGTTCGTTGGCCAGGCTTTCTTCTTGGAGGTATTCGTTTTCTCTCGCCAGGGCGATGGCGCGATCGTAGGCATCCATTGCTTCTACTACTTCACCCAATACCCGATGCCATTCTGCTTCTACCAAATGCCACTTGTGTAGATAGTTCATCGGGGCATGGTGCGCCCAATTTTTCATTTTTGCCTGATTTTCTGCCACCTGCTCCAGCAACTCGGATTGTTTTGCTGTATCTGTGTTGGAATACACCGCCAGTCTGCATAGAGAATCGTAGAAGTGAAAGATGGCAACCAATGCCGCTCCGGTCATTGCTGGTAAGTACTCTTGGGCGAGGACAGCATTGCCAATTGCCTGATTTGTATCGTCAAATAAATAACAGAGAAATAATTTATTTAGGTAGAAATAGAACAAACCCCCGTGAAAATGGGTTTGTTGCATCTGGGATAGTCGGGTTGCTTCATCATAAGCTTGACCAGATAACAGCCCAGGATTCGGAACTTTCTGAACCAGGTTTAAAACAGTTTGCCAGCAAATCTCTACTAAATGAATCCCCGCCGAGTGCTTGATTTGTTTCACTGCTTGGGCATAACTTGTCAGATGTAATTGGAGTTCAGCCAGGGGTTGACCGATTGCCAATGAATTACCACAGAAATACATCGCAGCGTAGCCAGCAAACTCGAAATCGCCCTGCTCAATACCAACCTGATAGCAATCCTGAAGTGGCTTTAGGCTGTGTTTTAGGTGTGTCTTCCAAACATTAATCTGGTTGCTAACCGCGAATAGACTTCTGGCTTGAATGGGTTTGGCATCTAGGCGATCGAGCAGACTTACAGCTAGTTGACCAAATTGATATCCTGCTTCAATGTCCAATACAACTCCACAGAGAATAATCCCATAAGCGGCATAAGCAAAGGGAGCTAACATCATATTTCCGTACTCAATTAGCAAATCCACCATCTTGAGTACAACCAACAAAAATAGGGGAGGGACTGCCAAATAAGCTGATGCACACATACTTGTCAAAAGCTGCATTGCTGCCAGCACCTCTGGCTCAGACATCATTGGTAAGTCAACTAAATCTTCAATGCTTCTATTCGCCAATTTGGAGGCGGTTTCCGAGAGTGCCTGCTGAACATCTTCAAAGGTTGGCTGGATGGGGAGGTGAACTCCTAATTGCTGAAGTAGCTGTAAACTAATTTGAATTGCCTCTAGTAATTTACTTTGAGCAACATAAGTCTGAATTTTGACATCATAGACTTTTAAGCTGGCTAGTAGGGTTTTGGCGTGGTTAATTACCTGTTGGAACAGTGGCTCTACTTGCTCAAAATTACCGCTCAGATAGGCTGCTTCTGTTGTTGCACTATAGAGGGTAAGGGTAAAATCATAGTTTGTTTGCCAGCTATCGGTTGTCAGTAGATCCAAACCAGTTTGCAAATATTGCCACGCAGCATCATAAGCACCTGATGCCTTGGCTTTTTCTCCCGCCATCAAGTTTAAGCGAGACAAGTTATCCTGCTCGGATTGAGTTTTGAGGAGTTTTTTGCCCAGGTTCAGTTGGTTGGTAATATCAAAAATCTGGTGTTCTAAGTTTTCCCTTGGAGTTATTTGCAATAAGGACTGTCCGATTTGCCAATGGATCTTGCTTTGCTCGGCTTCGGGAATCAGGGAATAGGCTGCTTGCTGAATGCGATCGTGGGCAAATTTATATTCAATGGCAGGACAATTGCTAGGGAGTGGTACATCTAACTCAACCGATTTGTGGGCATTGCTTAGGGGTAGAATGAACTCTTGAGCGATCGCCATTCTTAAAGCCTGGGCGGTTTCTCGCTGGGATAATTCCGCAGTCAGTGCCAGAGTTTCCAGCTCAAAAGAGTTGCCAATGCAGGCAGCTAGCTGCAACACTTCCTGCGTATTTTTATTGAGCTTTTGAATCTTGAGAGCCATCAAATCGACAATATTATCTGTAATTCCCTGCTGCTGAATTTGCTCGATCGACCATTGCCATTTTTTGGTTTGGTGATTAAATTCCAGTAGCCCTTCAGTGTAGAGAGATTTCAAAAATTCGTTCATGAAAAAGGGATTACCACCAGTTTTTCGTTGCACCAGTTCAGCTAAAGACAGGGAATCTTCTGGTTGGCAGCGAAATGTATCAGCGATGAACTGATTGATATGATTTAGGCTCAATGGCAAAAGAGAAAGTTGGTTTACCACTCCTCCACTCTCCTGAATTTCCTCCACCATCTGAATGAGGGGATGAGCGGCATTAACCTCGTTATCTCGGTATGCCCCCATCAACAACAAAGATTGCCCTTTGGTCGCAGTAGCTAGTAGTTGGATCAGCTTCAGCGAGGCATTATCTACCCACTGGAGATCGTCTAAAAATATGGCGAGGGGATGTTCTGATTGCGTAAAAACGCGAATGAAATTTTGGAAAACTTGATGAAAGCGATTTTGGGCTTCCGTTGGTGGTAATACAGGTACTTCTGGTTGATTGCCTACAATCAATTCCAGTGCTGGAATCACCTGGGTAATAACTCGACTGTTTGAGCCGAGGGCAGCTAAAAGGTTCTGTCGCCATTGAGACAGCTGCACTTCGTCTTCAGACAGTAATTGTTTGATCAGTGACTCTAAGGCTTGAGCGATCGCAAAATAAGGGATATTGCGCTGATACTGATCGAATTTACCAGAAACAAAGTACCCCCGTTGTTGCGTAATCGGCTGATAAATTTCCTGCACTAAAACTGACTTACCAATACCAGAGTATCCTGCTATCAACATCACTTCAACATGAGAAGCAGACGCGGGTAAATCAGAGTTATCTTTCCCTGCTACTCTTTCAAAGGACGCTAATAACATCTCCACCTCCCTTTCTCTGCCATAGAGTTTTTCAGGGATATGAAACTTATCAGAAATATCCTCTTTTCCTAGCAAAAAAGACTCAATTCTTCCCGTGTGTTGTAGCTGTTTCAGGCACTTTTCTAAATCATTTTTAATTCCCCAGGCGCTTTGATAGCGATTTTCTGCTGTTTTTGCTAATAGTTTCAGTACAATTCCTGAGACTATCACAGGAATTCCTGAATTGATAAAATGGGGTGGAACAGGTTCCAAAGCTAGGTGATAATGAATTAACTCCAGCGCATCACTGGATTCAAACGGCAATCGATGGGTCAACAGTTCATAAAAGGTAACACCTAAAGAGTAAAAATCAGTTCTATAGTCCAAAGAACGGTTCATTCTGCCTGTTTGCTCTGGAGATATATAGGCTAGTGTTCCCTCTAATGTCGGTAGATTTCTGAGAGTTAATATCTCCCGCGACAATACAGTTGAAATACCAAAGTCAATAATTTTAAGTTGTTGTGTTCTTGGATTAAAAATAATATTAGATGGATTGATATCTTTATGAATGATATTTGCTGTATGAATTGCACCCAAGGTTTCAACAATCTGAATGGCTATTTTCAGGAAATCTGTTAATGAAAACTGTGTTTTTGCTATGATCTTTGTTAAAGATTCGCCCCCAAAATCTTCCAGAATAATGACAAAACTCCTTTGATATTGTTGCAAACTATAAGCCTGGATAACACCTTCCAATGACAAGCTACGTGTAATTTCGTATTCGAGCTTATAGCGTGTTATTTCTTCTGGTGTCGGGTAGTCTTTCTTTAAAACTTTGAAGATGACAGGCAAGTTATTCTGCTGATTAATTCCCCGATAGACTCGTGAATTAGCACTTTCATGAATTTTTATATGAATTTTATATTCAGGAATTTCCAGCATGGTTAAACTGCCTACAATTGTTAGATACAAAGATAAATTTAGTATGAGGTAATTTTAAATTTCTGATTTTGGATTAAATTATTTTAGAATACCAAATATAAGAAATTTTTAAAGTAAATAAATTTAAACATGAGAACAAAGGTAAAATCATAAATCCTAAAAATTTTTTATTCAGAGCCACCGCTTTGAGCCAGAGAATAAATCTAAAATCCAAAATCACTTGACTCACAAACCTGATTATACAAGTTTACTGAATAGTTCCCAAGGAGATTGTGGGGTATGAATGAACTGTTGAACATCCTGATTGTTGAAGATTCAGAGGAGGATGCTATGTTAGTTATTCATGAATTGCGTCGCGGTGGTTTCAATCCAAACTGGCAGCGTGTGCAAACAGACAAGGAACTACAAATAGCACTCAATAGTCAGACTTGGGATGTGATGATTTCAGATTACCGACTGCCAGGATTCAATGCTCCTGCGGCTTTGGAAATAGCAAAGCAGAGCCAAAAAGATATTCCTTTTATTTTGGTTTCCGGCACAATTGGCGAAGTACTTGCTGTAGAAATGATGAAAGCGGGTGCAAATGATTATGTCATGAAGGACAACTTAAATCGATTGCCAGAGGCAGTGCGTAGAGAACTTCGGGATGCACAGGTGAGAGCGGAGCGCAAACAAGCTCAAAAGCTGTTACAAACATTAGCGTCTAATATACCCGGAATGATTTACAGCTTTGTTCAGTATTCTGATGGTTCTATTGCCTTTGATTACATCAGTTTTGGCTGTCTGGATCTTTTAGAGTTAACGCCAGATCAAATTTTAGAAAATGCCTCTCTTTGCTTTGTACAAATTCATCCCGATGATTATCCAGGATGTTATGCCGCGGCCAACGAGAGCGCTCAAACTTTAAAACCATTTTCTTACGAGTGGCGATTAGTTACACCTTCTGGCAAACTCAAATGGGTACAGGCAAGCGCTCGTCCAGAATGTCGAGAAAATGGGGATATTGTCTGGTATGGTGTTTTATTAGATGTGAGCGAACGGCAAGTTGCACTTCGCGATCGCAAACAAGCACAAGAGTTAATTATCCACAACTCTTTACACGATCCCTTAACGGATTTACCAAATCGCACACTTTTGATAGAGCGGCTAGAACTAGCCATCAACCGAGCTAAACGATTAGAAACCTATCGTTATGCCGTCTTGTTTCTAGACCTAGACCGATTTAAAGTGATCAATGACAGCCTCGGACACCTGGCTGGAGATCAACTGTTAAAGAATATTGCTCACAAACTAAAAACTCATCTGCGGGAAGTTGATTTAGTTGCTCGAATTGGTGGTGACGAATTCGTAATTTTGCTGGAAGATATTTCTGATATTGAAAAAGCTATTCAAATTACTGAGCGTATGCTCATAGATTTTCAAACACCATTGATACTTAATGATGCTGAAGTAGTTATCAGTACAAGCATCGGGATTGTTTTAGGAACAAACGAATATTCTCAAGCCTCCGATTTACTCCGAGATGCCGATATTGCTATGTATCAAGCCAAAGCTCAAAGGAGAAACTCGTATAAAATTTTTGATGTCAAAATGCACACTCAAGCCGTAAATCGACTAACTATAGAAACCGATATTCGCAAAGCTATCGAACGAGAAGAGTTTGTTATATATTACCAGCCAATTGTTGACATACTTGGGGATGAGCAAAGCAAAGCAGGACGACTGATTGGATTTGAAGCATTGCTGCGCTGGCAACACCCAACTCGTGGGTTAGTCTTACCGAAAGAATTTGTCTCTATCGCGGAAGAAACGGGGTTAATTGTGCAAATTGATCGCTGGATGCTCTACAAAGCTTGTCAACACCTAGCAAACTGGAAAGCAAAGTTTGCTACTCACTTCCCAATAAAGGTTAATATTAACCTTTCTGTTCAAGACATTCGCCAAGGAAACTTAATTGAATACATCGATCAAATACTAGCCCAAACAGGTTTAGAAGGCGACTGTATAACCCTAGAAATTACTGAAAGTATGCTAATTGAGAATATTAGTCAGACGATTGATTTATTAAGCCAATTAAAGTCTAGAAAAATTCAAATTAGCATTGATGACTTTGGTACTGGTTATTCGTCGCTCAATTATCTCCATCGTTTACCTGCTAATAATTTAAAGATTGATCGCTCTTTTGTAAGTCAGATGCAGCAAGGAAACCGTAATTATCAGGTAGTTAGTACTATTATTGCTTTAAGCAATCAACTCGGATTAGCCGTTGTTGCAGAAGGTATCGAAACACCGCAGCAACTTCAATGGTTACAGGAACTGGGATGCGAATTTGGTCAAGGCTATCTATTTTCTAAGCCTCTAAGCCACCAGACAGTAGAAGCACTTCTGACGACAAGTAAAATTTTGTATTATATCCTCTGATAATTGCGACTGACTAATGGAAAACTAGCCATTGGTAAATTTTATACCATAATTTTTATAAGCAAATTAGGCTACTATATTTCTGATAATTGACTATTCACAATCGGCAAATTAATGTTGTGGATATAGAATATTCATGATAAATTATCGCTGACCTTACTATATAACTTAATAATTAGCCTCTAGCAAAAGATGTTTTTAAAACTGAAAAAAATCTATCTAGAGATAAATTACTAAAACTTGAAAACTAGCTTAGGGTATGTAGAGCCTCTGCAATAAGTATTGGTTGTTCTTAGACATTTTCATGCCTCATATTCATTATTCCCAGTTACTGCGCTATGGAATTGTTGTATTAATTGTCACACTCGCATTAGTGTTAATGTTGATGCTAGACCCTTGGTTAAGCATGAGTGGAACTCCTTTCTTGCTGTTTTTTGGCGCTGTAATGGTGAGTGCTTGGTATGGTGGTTTTAAATCAGGGCTATTAGCAACTTCCTTGTCTGCATTACTGAGCAATTACTTCTTTCTCCCGCCAGTTTATGAGCTGAGTTTTGACCTATCTAATTCTGTGCGAATTGGGTTGTTTGCATTACAAGGATTACTCTTTAGTATCTTATGTGAGGCATTAAAGACTGCTAAAAGACGGGCTGATAGAAATCTCCAACAGCTAAGAGTTAGTGAGGAGAGATTTCGATTAGCGTTAAGCAGTTCAGATATTGTGGTCTTTCAACAAGATCGAGATTTGCGATATCAGTGGATTCATAATCCTCAAGGTCTAGATACTGCTGAGGAAATGTTAGGTAAGTCTGATGATGAATTATTTCCAGCTTCAGTAGCAGAGCAATTGAAGGCAATTAAGCTGAGGGTAATAGAGACTGGTATCTCAACCCGTGAAGAGGTTTATTTGACAACTTGCGGAGAATATCGTTACTATGATTTGCTGGTTGAACCACTGAAAGATACAGACAATAGTATTCATGGTGTTACTTGTGCGGCTGTGAATATTACAGAACGCAGGCAGGCTGAAGAAAAACTCCGCTATATCGCGCAAGTTAGTAGTGTCCTATCGACTTCGCTAGATTATGAAGAAACCTTAGAACAAATTGCCAAAATTTCAGTTCCCCAGCTAGCTGATTGGTGTAGTGTTGACATTTTAAATGAAGATGGTTCCATTCGCCGCCTACCAATTGCCCATGCAGACCCATCGAAAGCAGAGTTGGCGCGTAAACTTCAGGAGTATGCAACAGATTACAAGGGTGCAAGTGCAATTACTAGAGTACTGCAAACCGGGCAAAGTGAATTAATCTCAGAAATATCTGACTCGCTATTAGTGGCAAGCACTCAGAATCAGGAACATTTAGAACTTGTCCGACAATTGGGGATGAAGTCTGTGATGATTGTGCCCTTAATGGCACAAGGGCGAGTACTCGGCACAATTAGCTTTGTCAGCACGCAATCAAACCGTCGCTACGATCGCACTGACCTCACTTTAGCAACAGAGATTACTCACCGTGCAGCCTTAGCAGTAGAAAATGCCCGACTTTATCAAGATATCCAACACGCTTTAGTCCATTACGCCGAATCTCTATCTCTTCTAGATGCACTGTTAGAAGCCGCTCCTGTTGCCGTATGCTTTTTGGATCGGGAACTGCGATATCTCCGAATTAATCAAGTTTTCGCTGACATTAATGGTTTGACTATAGAAGAACATCTAGGACGCAAATTTGGGGAAGTATTACCAGCAATGGCGGCTGAGGAGGAGCAACAGTTACAGCGCGTCTTAGATACTGGAGAACCACTGCTGAATGTAGAAATTAGCGGTGAGACAAGGGAACAATCCAGACGTTACGGCTACTGGCTGGGCAACTATTACCCAGTCAACAACGCAATGGGCGAAACGGTAGGAATTGGGATTATTTTGGCAGATGTGACAGCAGCCAAGCAAACAGAAGTGGCTTTGCGAGAAAGCGAAGAAAGATTCCGGGCAATGTTCGACCAGGCAGCTGTGGGTATTACCCTGGTAGCATTGGATGGAAAATTTATTCAGGTTAATCCTGCCGTATGTGAAATTACTGGGTACAGCCCTGAAGAGTTAATGCAAATAACCTTTAAGGAAATTACCCACCCTGACGACTTAGCAGTTGACTTGGAAAATGCTCGGCGAGTTTTAGCAAAAGAAATTAGTGGTTATTCCCTAGAGAAGCGCTACATCCGCAAAGATGGTTCTATAGTTTGGGTAAACCTAACTTCATCAGCAGTTTGGGATACTAACGGACAACCAAAGTATGCGTTAGGCATTATTGAGGATATTAGCGAACGGCAAGCCGCGCTACGCGAACGCAAACGAGTTGAAACAACACAACAGTTTTTAGTCGAGGCCAGCACCTTACTCGCTGCCTCATTAGATTATGAAATTGCCTTAGAAAGTGTGGCTAATCTCGCAGTTCCTACCTTAGCTGACTGGTGTATTGTAGATGTTTTCCAGGAAGATTGGTCAAGTAAACAAATTGCGATCGCAATTGCCGATCCCACAAAACTAAATACTTTAGACGAAATCCGGCGGCGTTATCGACCCAAAACCAGAGCCAAACAGCTTGTACGGCAGCTACGGCTAGGTATATCTGTCTTTTATCCCAAATTATCTGACTCTCATCTGGTAGAGATGGCTGAAGACGATGAACATTTGCAATTACTGCAAAGTCTGGGTATTTGTTCTCTAATGGTGATTCCAGTTCGTTCCCGTGGGCAATTATTTGGAGCAATCTCTTTTTTCACAGCCGAGTCAAGTAGGTACTACAAACAAACAGACTTAGCCTTAGCTGAAGATATTGCTCGTCGGGCGGCGACAGCTATCGACAACGCCAGACTATACCAAGAAACTCAACAGGCAAAACAGGGCGCTGAAAGGTCTGTCAATCGCACTATACTTTTACAAAGAATAACCGCCGCCCTCTCAGAAGCCTTAACTCCTCAACAGGTAGCCGATGTCGTGGTGAACCAAGGAATTGCTGCCTTGGAAGCTACTAGTGGTTCTGTTGTCTTACTTACTGAGGGAGATACTACCCTAAAAGTTGTGCAAGCAATTGGCTATCCACAAACACTCATCAATACTTGGGCAACTTTTCCCATCACATCACCAAACCAAATAGCAGAAACAGTCAGAACTGGGCAGCCGATTTTTTTAGAAAATTTAGCAGCTATGATTGCTAGATATCCAGATTTAGCAAATGTTGTGACTGTTATAGGGAATAATTCTTGGGCTTCCATTCCCTTGATAGCAGAAGGCAAAGTAATTGGGGCACTGGGATTAAGCTTTACCACTGGACAAATATTTAACGAAAAAGACCGGGGATTTATGTTAACGCTGGGACAGCAGTGTGCCCAAGCGATCGCTCGCGCTCAACTTTACGAAGCCGAAAAGACCGCCAGGGACCAAGCTGAGACAGCCAATCGCATTAAAGATGAATTTCTCGCTGTCCTTTCTCATGAACTCCGAACTCCCTTGAATCCGATTTTAGGGTGGGCAAAGTTACTCAGAACCCGCAACTTCGATGAAGCTACTAAAATTCGGGCATTGGAAACAATCGAGCGGAATGCCAAGTTACAAACTCAATTAATTGGAGATTTACTTGATGTTTCGCGGATTTTACAAGGTAAAGTCAGGTTAAATCTCTATGCAGTGGATTTGAAAATAGCGATCGCAGGTGCATTAGAAACGGTGCGTTTAGCAGCAGAAGCCAAGTCGATTCAAATTCAAACGGTTTTAAGTAATGATATCGGCAAAGTCCTCGGCGATAGCGATCGCTTACAACAAGTAATGTGGAATCTCCTCTCCAATGCCGTTAAATTCACACCCACAGATGGACGAGTAGAAGTGCGTCTAGAACAAGTTGGCTTAGATGCTCAAATTCAGGTAATTGATACAGGTAAAGGAATCATCCCGGAATTTTTGCCCTACGTCTTTGATTACTTCCGGCAAGCAGATGCTAAGACAACCAGAGTATTTGGCGGGCTGGGATTAGGGCTGGCAATTGTACGTCATTTAGTAGAACTTCACGGTGGTACAGTTCAGGCAGAGAGTCTAGGAGAAGGGCAAGGCGCTACTTTTACAGTCAGACTACCTTTGCTGAAAAATTCTGAATTGCGAGTCAGCAGCGATGAGGTTTCTGAAGCAGAACTAAGTAGTGACAACACATTACTGGCTGGGGTACAAATCCTGCTTGTAGACGATCAAGCTGATGTGCGAGAGTTTTTTAGCTTTGCACTAGAACAATATGGCGCGACTGTAACAGCAGTTGAATCAGCAGCCGAAGCACTAGAAATATTAATGCAATCAAACCCAGATATTCTGTTAAGCGATATTGGAATGCCCTTAATGGATGGCTATATGTTGCTGCGTGAGGTGAGAAAATTACCGCCAGAGCAAGGCGGGCAAATTCCTGCGATCGCACTGACAGCTTATGCTGGAGAAATTAACTACAACCAAGCAATGGCAGCAGGATTTCAAAAACACCTACCTAAACCCGTAGATCCAGGGGAATTAGCCACAGCGATCAATAATATAATTCGTAATTCGTAATTCGTAATTCATCTTGATTAAAACCCAAAACACTTGTAGAGACGGCGATTTATCGCGTCTCTTAATTAAACCGTATTTGATTAAAACCCAGGTTAAGAACAAACGAAAAAATCATCATTTTTTCAAAGCAAACGCATCTATCCGTGGTGTAACAATTACGAATCACGAACTACGAATTACGAATTATCCAATGGGGCGATTACCAGGATTGACTGCATGGATATATTCACTACCCGATCCCGGTCTTCCTCGTTTATAGTAAGCTTCTTCTGGTTTACCCCATCCTAGCTGCAAAATCATTTCCAAAAAACTTGAATTTTCCCACTTACATAAACTTGCCCATTCTGTTCTCTGAACAATTCTTTCTACATCAGATGTAAGAATTTGTTGGTATTGTTTACTGTTATTGAAACTCAAATATAAATCCATCCCTATAGAGACTTCATACCAAAATTCTACAATGGAATTTTTAGCAGCTTTTAATATCTCTAAGTCACTAGCAAGAGCTATTAAATCAGTATTTACTTCAGGATAGTTCAAGTTTTTACCTTTAACTGTCACCTGCCGCCAGATAATACCTGAAACTTGATTTTCTTTTTGATAGTCGTGAATTGCAGCTTTGAAATCTTGATAAGCTGTGAATTGTTGTAGCCCATCAGTCCTGATAAACTGGTCAATTACAGGATTGCCAGAGACCGTTATCTCTAACTTTAGGCGTTTTCCGTTGAGGCAAGCTTGGCGTTCGGCTGCCAAAACTTGAATTAGCTCCTGGGTGGTGTAAACCTTTGACATCAGAATACACTCAATACGGGACTAGAGATTACTTTTCTAAATGGTTAACACAGATATTTCAATATTATGCTTTGACATCAGCAGAAATGTAGTAACAGATAGCACGAAAAACGAGGGCAGACCAATTTGGTCTACCCCATAACTTATCTAGCTAACTCACTACTGAACTCATTAAAAGCTCGTCGCTTTAGTTGTGCTGTTTCGGTACGTGGTAATAAATCAAAGATTTTGCGAAATTGATCGTCTATTTCTTCAAAAGGTACTTGACCTTTTTTATCCAAAACTACCTCACCTGCTTTATTAAACACTACGACTTGAGGAACAGACCCAGAATAGTAATATCCTGGTTCTGTAGGGTCGTAGGTTTCTTTAGACGGGATAGTATCTACATTAATCGGCATAATCTCTGCTACCCGACCGTAGAATTCCTGTACCCGTGAGATAGAAATGGCATATCTTTTAGAATCGCTGCTGTCATCCAAATAAAAAGCCAAAAATATCGGTTTATGTTCCGCTAAAGTTTGTGCAAGTGTCTGCCTGGGAGGAACTAATGAACCGTTGCCAGCATAAACAACGAAGATGTTGCCATCATATAAATCATTATCGAGACCAGCATAAGCAGGTTGCGTACTTATAATGAAAAGACTTACAAGCAACAACAGGCATTTGGACAACCACCTTTGCCAGCTAGTAATTTGTTTATGTAAAAAAAGAAATTTTGTGCTATTCATCAAAAGGAACCTTGCAAGCTACTACTTGTCGTGAGTTTGTGCTGAATTCGGGAAACTGGGCTGGATATGTAATTACGCCCACACACTATTTTTTAAGATAACGTCTACTGAGATTATCTCTTGTAAGTGGATGATGGAGTTGAACGGAGTTCTGAGGTGGATGAACGGAGTTCTGATGTGGATGAACGGAGTTCTGAGGTGGATGAACGGAGTTCTGAGGTGGATGAACGGAGTTCTGAGGTGGATGAACGGAGTTCTGAGGTGGATGAACGGAGTTCCGAGGTGGATGAACGGAGTTCTGAGGTGGATGAACGGAGTTCCGAGGTGGATGAACGAGATTTATAACTCTCCCTTGCTTCCCCTGCCTCCCCCCCCTTTCAAGGGTAGGTTTTTAGAAAAGGGTAGAAGATAATAGGAGTTACGCGCTCATGACTCATCATGCATTATTTGACTTTTTATTTAATGCTTATATACCTTTCTGGTTGGGATGAATATCATCCTTACCTGGTAAATACACAAAATCAGCCTAGCAAAGTAGTTTTCTCTAACTTTGGTTAGAAGGTTAAGTCTTAGAACTTATCATAATGATGTATATATCCGAATCATATTTAGGATAAGCTCAAATAGCCAATTTTCAAGGGTTTTATAACCGTTGTAAATTCGGGACTTTGTTTGAGGAAATCGAAGATAAAGCACATGAGTTGGGAATAAGATCACCGAAGCTGACGTTTTCCGCCACACAACGGCTAAAAAGCTTGCGGCGCAGGAGTTTTTAAAAGAAAAATGCAAGACTGATTTTGCCCCTTGTGACACGTTCGTCAGATCTACCCCTTTAAGTAGAGCGAGAGTCATCAGTTCGCTTTCAAAGCTAATTCTGGTAGGCTTTTCAGCTACTTTTCCTCTAGTGACAGCTTCCTTAGCTTTATGCCACTTAGGAGAAGCTGAATATGGAAAATAACCATGATTCAATAAATCGGCAGAGGCGCAATGCTCAAACTCACAATTGGGAGCAACCTTTGTTTGAATCAGATAATGATTTGGGGAAGGAGTCCGAAGACTCCCAAATTGAGCAACCCAAAGCTGAGAAACTTGAGGACAGACTTGCTGCTATTGATGAAAAAGTAAATCAGTTAACTGTACTGTTTCTGGAAAAAATTCAAGACGACACTATAAAAGCAGATCTGTTTGACAAGCTATATAGTCAACTGACATACTACCGTGAGGATTTTATCTTTAAACATACGATTTATCGCATATTTAAAGACCTGATTCGTATGTTTGATACTTTAGAAGAAACGCTCAAACCATCAATCTTAAAGAACTTACAACCAGAGGATCTGATTAGCCGTTTTCGGAGTTTTCATGCTCAGATTCTTAAGACATTAGAACGACATGACGTTGAACTCATCAAAAAAGGTGATGGTATGCCATTTGATGAAGTAATTCAAGAAGCAGTAGATGCCAGACTTGTTGATTCCCAATCTGAGGATCAGCAGGTGCTTGAAGTACTTAAAAGAGGATTTAAGTACCGCGAGAGCATCCTTAGATCCGAACAGGTCGTTGTGGGCAGATATGAAAGAGAAGAGCAGTAAGACATAACAAATTACAGTAATCGGTTCTAATAAGCAATTGCGGAGGAAATATGGCTAAGGTGATTGGCATTGACTTGGGAACCACAATGTCGGCAATGGCATATATTGATGACATGGGGCGACCCGCAATTATTCCCAATGCAGAAGGGCATAATCTTACGCCTTCTGTGATTATGATTCGTGGTAATGAACGCGTTGTTGGCAGAACAGCCAAAAATGCTGCGGTTGCTCGTCCCAAAAATGTTGTGCAGTTCATCAAACGTGAAATGTCCAATCCGGACTATGTTTTCACAGATGAAAATGGACAAGAACACCGACCTGAAGAACTTTCTGCTCTGATTTTAAAGAAGCTGAAGCAGGATGCCGAGAAGAGGTTAGGAGAAGAGGTCAAACAAGCTGTCATTACCGTACCAGCTTACTTTGCTGATTTGGAACGGCAACGGACAAAGCAGGCTGGGGAAATTGCTGGATTTGAGGTGCTAGATATTATTAATGAACCAACTGCGGCAGCGATCGCCTATGGGATTGAAAAAGCTCAAGACGGCATTAATATCTTCGTTTATGACTTAGGCGGTGGAACTTTTGATGTCACTTTGATGCAGGTTGGTACTGGAGAATTGAGAGTGCTAGCGACAGATGGTAATAAGCTTCTTGGAGGCTATGATTTTGATGAAGAAATCTGCCAGTTTTTTGCCGAACAGTTCAGACAAAAACATGATCTAGATCCTCTAGAAAATCTACAAATCTATCAGAAATTTCTTACCGAAGCTGAGACGGCAAAGGTAAATTTGTCAGCAGATGTGGAAACCTACATAAACCTGACTGCGGAAGGAAAGATACATGATTTCACGCTCAAGAGAGAGCAGTTTGAGAATCTTATTGAACATCATATCAACCAAACTCTATTTTTGAGTAAAAGAGTACTAAGTGACGCACATCTAGATTGGGAACAAGTAAACAAAGTCCTGCTTGTTGGAGGTTCAACGCGGATTCCATTAGTGCAGAATAAGGTCAAAGATTTAACCAAAAAAGAACCAGAAACTGGCTTTAACCCAGATGAAGTTGTAGCTTTAGGAGCCGCAATCTACGCAGCAGGTTTGGCGGGAGAAACTGTGCGGAAACCGGGTGGGAAAGCGATCGCTCCTGTCAAAGTCCGCAATGTCACTGCCCATTCTTTGGGAATTATCACTAAAAATGCTGAAACAGACAAAGACATCAACTCTAAGCTAATTTTCAAAAACACTGAAATCCCAGCAAAAGGAGAAGGAAACTTCACAACAATTAAAGATAACCAAACGGAGGTCGAAATCCAGATTATCCAAGGAGAAGACGAGAATCCTGAGAATTGCGATAAGGTTGGTGATGCTGGACTGTTAACGGGAATTCCTCCTCAGCCTAAAGGAGTTCCCCAAATCGAGGTATCGCTGAGTTATGACGAATCTGGCTTTGTATATTTGTATGCCAGAGAGCTAGAGTCTGGTAAGAAAATTACTGCAAAAATCAAGAATCACGCTCTACTTTCTCGTGAAGAAGTAAAAAGAGCTTCCGAAAAAGTTGCCGCTTTGCAAGTTACTTAATCATATCAAGTGGCATTCAAATGGATTATTTAAGAGGGGGAGAAGGAATGACAAAGTGTATCTTTTTTCCTCTACCTCTGATCAAATTACTAATGCTTGTGTGGCAAACGTTGATGTTTAAGTAAGGATAAATTTAATCATGGCTGATGATTCCTTCCATAATATTGATTATTTTGATTTCTTTAAAGATATAGAAGTTGAGTTCAAGGGGAAAACATTTAAGCTATCGCGAAAGCATACATGGGAGATTAACAAAGATGTTTTGGAAGCAATTGTGGACAAGCTAGACAAACGGCGAGATAAAAACTCGCTGTCGCAGCTACTGTTAGCGCAGAAAGCTACAGCGATATTTAGTGACAAGATTCGCTACAATAACTATTTGCAGGAAATAGATGCAGATAAAAATAAAATTGAAGAATTAAACAAGCAACTCGAAAAGCTCTCTAAGGAACTGGATAAACTGCAATCAGGAAGTCATTCAACCGACAATCG
This sequence comes from Nostoc sp. FACHB-133, assembly GCF_014698055.1. NCBI lineage: Bacteria > Bacillati > Cyanobacteriota > Cyanophyceae > Nostocales > Nostocaceae > Nostoc > Nostoc sp. FACHB-133. The sequence continues at coordinate 257,171 of NZ_JACJSH010000003.1, read as the reverse complement.
GAGAAGCCATGAACTAGAAGAACAACTCAAACAGATTCAAGACAAGCTATCTTCTGAGTTTGAAAGAATTAGTTTGACAGATAGTACTGCACAGGAAAAAATTCAAGAGCTTCAGGAGAAAATTCTTGACCTAGAAGGAATACTAAAAGCCTCAATAGACAAGAATAATTCTCCGCAAAAACCTTTATGGAAGCAAGTTATTCGCGAAATAGGTAGAATATTAATTGAGGACACTAATACACCCCAGCCACCAAGTAATCCCCCTCCTAGAAATATCCCCCCTGCCCAAGTACCATCTATTAACTTAAGCGGTGTCTGGCGAGATGTGCAAGGTGCTACGTACTTGTTTGAGCAGCGTGGTAATCAGCTGAGAGTCCAAGGAAGAAACGCGATGGGAGCAGTCATTTTAGAAGGTGAAGGCACAGTTTTTGGCAACACAGTTCAGATTTCCTATCAGAACTATTTTTATCATTCCTACGGACAATCTCAACTTAACATATCTGCCAACGGATGGCGATTAGATGGCATGGTCAACGATTCTTATAGCGGAACTATTCCTGCTACACTGTTTCGTCAATCTTAAATCTTCTTAGTTTCTGAGATAACAATTGCAATAGTCTGTAAAGTACAATGGATGACAGTCAAGCCATAACCGTAGATATCAACGACATAGTACGAATTTTAAAAAGCAGAGATATTGCTGCCCAAAGAGCTTTCATTGAAGCGTGCCCATCTTCTAGATTTAAAAATACAGCCTTAAGCACAATTAACTCATACAGTTTTCTAGACATAACCCTGATGGGCTTAAATTTACTAGCTGAAACTTATTGTGAAGGAATTGATTGTGAACTGGGAATCACACTGAGCAAAGCAATTTATCAGTTGTCTCAGGAAGCTTTTGAGGCAACCCCAAGAAATACCCATTTAATGAACACAGGAACAAGTGCCATCAATTGCGTCAAGGGACTTCACGCTTTAGGAAGGCATAGCGAATTAATTAAATTTACTACGAATGCTATCCAGTATCTTGAAGCAAAGACTGATAAAAACCAGCATGATATCTATCAAATAATTCAAGATGACATTCTCAAATTATTTCAAGGTCAAATTGAGGCACACATCAACCTCATCCAATTTGATGAAGCTGAAAAACTACTAAAGCAAGCTAGAAAAATTCTTCCAGCTAAGCAATCAGACAAACTAGAGGGACAACTCAAAGAAAAAAAATTAAAATCGAATAAACAGCTTTCTCAAGCTAGCCAAGAGCCTAAAAGCTATTTCTTAGAAAAACAAGAAAATGAATTTCAAGAATTTGCCAGAAAAGATGCAAGTGAGCTTCCACCTCAACTTAGCAACACAGATGTGATTGTTAATCTGCTCGGTGATTACGAGAAAGGTATTCAATCTATGAAATATCTTGTATCTCCGGAAGAGGCAAATTTATTTGATCTATTGTTGGAACAAATCAAGCAAGAAATTGAAGTCTTACCAAATTCAATGAACCAAGAAGAACTAAAACAATGGTTTGTCCAACAGCGTTCCCAACCAATTCCTAAAGATGCAGAATGGTTCAATTCATTTGCTGAACAGTTCAAACAATATCCACAAATTGATTTATTTAAAGACCAATCTATTAGGAACTTGGTTATAGATTTGATTAGTGGAGGAGGTGAGCAACTCAATCAACTTCAAAATTGGAAGCGCATAAGCAATGCCAGGGATATTCTCATTGATCCGGTGAAGGGAAAAGACCTCGAAATTATTGAACAATTAATTTCTATATTAATAGAAGCGCGAAACTGGGCAAAAGAACATAACTTCTCAAAAGATGAAAACAGTGCCCTATGGTGCCTATCCTGTTGTTACTCCCGCACAAAACGAGAAGAGCAAGCGATAGAGATATTGCAGACGTTACGAACTAACCTAGAAACAATCCGTAGTACAATTTCCGACCCACAAAAACGGGCTGGGGTGATGCGTTCATTTCCTTACCTGTTTGGTAATCTTTGTCAGCTGCTCTATCGCCTCGATCGCCCAGTGGAACTATTGGAAGCTATGGAGGGGGCAAAGGGGAGAGTTTTGGCTGATGTGCTGACGCGCTACAGTCATCAACCTGTGCCCGATCGGAGTTTTTCAGCAACAGTTCAACAGTTACCAACTCTGATACAGGCTGTCAACGCCCACTACATCAGCTACTTTGTTGACGATGACGAAACGTTTGCTGTCTTGGTAGCTAAAGATGGTTCACTGCACGCTCGCTCTATTCCTATTGGTAAGACAACACTTCAAGAGTGGTTAGATTACAAACACGATAAAGACGAACGCAATCCCATCAACCCTAAAAATTGGGTTAACAAGTACCGAGGGGGAAAAGTTCCCGACGATCTACCTGAACGTCTAGCTCCTTTAGTTAGTTGGCTAGAGGAAGAATCCAATTTAGTCCAACAAGGAGATCACATTTGCTACTGTCCTGATGAACAGCTGCATTTGATTCCATTTCATTACCTGCCTTTTCGGGGAGAACCACTGGTGCGCTATGTCTCCCTATCCCGGACTCATAGTGCCTTGGCATTGACCGAACTACTCAATCGAAAAACTGTACGACCTAATCAATTTACTGTTGTTCAGGTAACAGCACAGAAAGACCAAGATTCACCGGAAATGGTAGAGGCATTTCAGCAAGTTGCAAAGTGGCTAAACAACAAAAAGCTAAGAGGAGATGAACTTATTGGAGAAAAGGCAGACCTATCAGTAGTTTTGAGGCTTCCCTTTGCCCAGCGACTTGTTCACTTTGCGACTCATGGTATTTTCCCCAACAAAGATGATAAAAATAAGGAAATTAACCCTTATGAATATTCTGGGTTGCTCCTTGCCAAAGATGGACGTTTGCCATCTAGCAGTCAACAGGGAGCTAATGCTACTTTACTGACACCAGAGCAAGTGTTGGAACATCGACCCAGACTAAATTTTTGGGGTAGCCATGTCACAATGCAGGCTTGTGTCACGGGTCTTGCTAAAGAGGGTATTGGTGGCGATGCTTTAGGGCTGGAATGGGCTTTTTTCCAAGTAGGAGCCATTAGCCTACTAGCAACTCATTGGAATGTACATGCAGAATGGGTAGCAAAATTTAGTGTAAAATTTTACCAAAAGTGGCTATTCGAGCAAGCTTCGCGGGCTAAAGCATGGCGTGAGACGATGCTGGAGTTAATAATGGATAGTCAACATGAATCTTTACTATACCCCAAGCCTTATTATTGGGCAGGGTTTAGCTTGTCTGGAGATTGGCGTTAAATCGAATCTTGCATAAACTCTACTAAGGAGAAACAGCAATGACATCAGATGTAATTAATCAAATCAGGGCATTGGATGATGTAGATGTTGTTGAGTTTTTTGATTACTTCAGTCAAAAGATGTTGAATGGAGTTGATGATCTCGATCAACTCGTCGAAGAAATACCACCTGCAATCCGGTCAATGCCAGAATTTTCCGAGATTGATCGCCTCTCAATGGAGGAGGAAGAAGTGAAACTAGACACTAGGGAGTCAGTGGCGATCGCTCGCAATCTTCTAGAAACTCTAGCCCAAGAACCAAGCCTGTCTGCTATTGTGCAAAAGACTTTGGAGATGTATAAGGCGGAAATGGAGGCGGGCGATCGCAACCCAATCCTATCTGTTACCCTAGCAGCTTCAATGATCCTTGTGGTAGCGACAACCAAGATTTCTATTAAAATTGGTGGTGTAACGTTTGAGAAAAATGAGGCAACTCCGGCATTGATTGGAGAAACTTCCACGCTTCTTTTAACTCTCCCACAGAAAAAATATACTTCTCAACAAACACGAGGCAGAGGGTAACAATAAGTGTTTCTTTCGTTTATGACTGGCTGCAAGTGCAACTAGTCAATGCTCTTATGAAAATAACCACTAGTTTTAAGCACAAGTAAGCAAAAATTAAGCAATGGAATTTTGTCACTTGCTCCAAAGTCTTATATACCAAGGTTTGAGGTAGGCTCGACCGTTTCCACTTGCGCGGTCGAAGCTGGGAAGTGCGATCGCTCCCCTAAATCTAAAGTTCTGGCTCATCAACTGGCTGAGTGTATTCGCAAAAAATCCTTAGTCCCACCTTTAGGAGATATAAAACGATGACGTTAGAAATTGCTGGGTCGAAGGGCAAACCCGATAGAGTGGTGAGGGAGACAATCAAGCCAGTAAGTAAAGGGGCGCTGCCTGGGGTGAAATGAGCATCTGTGCAGAAAGTTACGCTAAGGACTTGATGAGCCACTTTCAATACTGCGATCGCCACGGATAACACTATAGTTGCTGCTAAATTTTTTTTCGAGAGCATCTAGCCTTGACTCCAACTCCTTTACCTTTAACCCTCTTTGGAGACGCTACGCGAACGGGAAGCAAGCTACGTTCTCAAGCCAACCTAAACAGTTTAAGGGTTTTGGCGCTAACCCAAGCGTATTGAGCTATAAATGCTCAAAAAATACTCAAAGTGCTGTATTAAATACAAAAAGACCAGCCTCCCACAGCTGGTCTATAAAATATTTTTTTGCGTTGTCTTCTCAAGAGAGTTAAAACCCAATTGCGCGTTCCCAAAATGCAACGGGCAACTTTTCTTAACAATATTGTAACAGTCAACACAGATTTTTCAGGAATATTCATCAAAAAAAGATATTAGCAAAGCTTAAATGCCTCTATCTATTAGAAGAATTCAGTAGAACGCAGGGTATAGACTGACAAAACCAGAGGTAGAGGAAGCAGAAAAGAAATCACCAATAACCAATACAACTCTTGGAGAGGCTGCGCCCTAAGCGTAGCTATGCCGCAGGCTTTACGACTACGCGGTAGTTGAATCTCGACTTCGCTCGATTTCCGCGCAGTCGAAACTCAGTACAAGTGACTAGTGACTAATGACTATTTGTGGTTTTCCCCAAAGGATGCTCTCCTGCTTGTAAATCGCAATTCCCGGTTTTGCTCCTTTGGGTTTATAAACGTGTTTTGGCTGAGTGTAAACTACTGGCACTTGCTCACTCTGACGCGCACGACTGTAGTATGCAGCAAGATTAGCGACAAATTGCAAATCAGCTTCTTCTGCCACAGCACCGGGTTCTAGACGTAGTAGCAGATGACTCCCTGGAATTTCTTGAGCGTGGAACCAGATGTCATAATCCCCAGCTACACGAAAGGTTAATTGGTCATTTTGGCGATTATTGCGGCCGATTAATACTTCAAAGCCACTGGGGGTAAGGTAACGATGAAAGTTGGTGCTAGGAGGTTCATTTGCACTGCGACTGCGATATTCTGGATCTTCTAGATACTTTTGCCCAATCAACTCTTCACGGATTTCTTCTAAAGCTCGTAAATCTTCTGATGTTTTGTAGGTGTCTATTTGAGCGATCGCAGCTTCTACTTGTTCTAAATACTCAATTTCTGTCTGCACTTCCAACAGTAACGGTTCCACGGCAGCACGAGCGCGTTTGAGTTTTTGGTGCTGTTTGTAAAGACTTTGGGCATTTTGGACAGCATTTTTATCTGGCTGGAGAGCGATCGCTACTGGCAAGTTTGTATCAAAATCAGCAAGGATAATTTCTTTCATCCCTGGTTCCCAGTTTTGCAGGTGAGCCATCAATAAATCAGCTTTTTGTCGATACTCGTCGGCTTGATCTGATTGCTGCAAGCGCGTTTTAAAGGTTTGAGCTTTGTTGCGTAATTTCGCCAGAATATTATTTAATTTCTGACTCAACTGATGGCGCAATTGAGAAAATAACTGTTGGTCAATTTCGTTACTGTAGTACTGGTTGAGCAACTCCTGGATATCTTTGACTTTTTCAACTACACCCCAACCCATTACGGTGTAACCATCTTTTGTCCAAGCGGGTTGAAATTTCTTGGAATCCAAAGCTTGCAGCCATTCTTGCCAACGCTCAAACAACCTTCGCCAATCGTCGGGGTTAAGAGTATCGGTAGATGTTTCTGGTGTGATATTTGCTTCTAACAGCATTAACTCCAGCAATGCTGCACTCAAGCCACTATAACTTTTCAGCAATTGCCGCTTAATTGCTCCTGGCACTAAACTTACCCGTTCTTGCCAACGTTCTTGGGATTCACTCAAACTGGGGACAGTTCCAGTCAGTTTTGGTGGTGTTTCATAAGGTTGTCCGGTTTGGATGGGACGGACACTAGATTGTTGCTGACTGACTTGATGAGCTGCGGTGATAATTATATTGCTAGCGTCGGTGAGAATAACGTTGCTATATTTGCCCATAATTTCTGCATAGACATGATACAGGGCGCTTTCTCCGGGACGACGGGCAAATTGCAAATCGATAACACGCTCCCAAGGGGCGATCGCTTCAATACTCACCAATGCCAAACCACCCAATTGGTGTATCAGTTGTTGACTAAAGGTAAAAGTATCTGGCGATCGCGGTGGTGGATCGCCAATACAAATATGTGCAGCTTGGGGATGCCAAGAAATTTGTAGCCAATCACGCTGTTTCAGGGTGCGTAATGCTATGGCAATAGTATAGCGATCGCGCTGATAAACCTGTTCTGTCCGCGAGGGCAGCCAGTTAGCGCGTAGTTCGCTACAAGTAGCTGTAAGGGTGGTGAAGTCAACTGGTTGCATAGCCGTTCGCGTTCAAAGGTCGATGCTCAGTATACTTCCATCATCTCTAATAATGTAGGGTAGACATCCCCCAATTGCTCCCCTAACAAATATAGAGACGCAAAATTTTGCGTCTCTCTACAGAATTTATCGGTATGTAAGATTGATTTTATCTGAAGTAAATTCAATACTGCTCGGGTAAAGCATTTTTAACTCGAATTGGTTTTGGGGTAAAGGTTAAAGGTTTTTTCTTTTCCCTTTCCCCTTCCCCTTTTCCCCTTAACCGACAAGTATTGGAAGTGGATTAAGTTGCTTGAAACACTATTTAGCAACCAATGCAGGTTCTTTTGCTGATGGTTCTAACAATTGAGTGTAAAGTTCACTCAACTGAGTTGCGACACCATGCCAACTGAATTTGCTTTCAGTACGCTTTCTGCCAGCTTTACCCAATTCGTCTCGCCACTCTGGATTAAAGAGAATTCGGTCAATAGCAGACGCAAAAGCACCTACATCTTGTGGTGGTGCTAATAAACCAGTTTGTTCATTAACTACAGTAAATTGAAGTCCACCGACATCACTAGCTACAACCGGCGTACCGCTTGCCATCGCTTCGATCGCTACGAGTCCAAAGGGTTCGTAGTGACTAGGAACAACGCAGACATCGGCAGCTGCGTAATAAGTTGGTAAAATATCTTGACTGAGACGACCAGCAAAGATGGTCAAGTCAGTGATTCCTAATTCGTGGACGATTTGCTCAATGCGATCGCGCTCAATGCCGTCGCTGTTACCTGGAGTACTACCACCGCCAATAATTAGCTTGAGATTATTCGAGTCGCGTAGTTGAGACTCGTTAACTGCACGCACTAGGGTTTCTATACCTTTGCGTTGGTCAAAACGCCCTACATATAATACAACTTTGGCATCTTTGGCAATTTCCAGTTCAGCCCTAGCTGCTTCTCGCCCAATGGAACCAAAACGCTGAATATCTGTACCACAGGGAATGATATCGATATTGCCTTCAGTGGAAACTAGTGATCGCATGTGTTGCTGTTCTTGCGGACTTGTCGCCACAATTCGCTCTGCTGTTTCCAACACCTGTTTTTCTACTGCTAATCGCACACTAGCAATCAGAGGAATATTTTCTATCGTGTTGTACTTGACTGCTCCTAATGAGTGGTAGGTGTGAACCTGTTTACTCTCTTGGATTTTCTTTAACTGCATCCCCACCCAACTAGAGAGCCAATAGTTAGTGTGAAGTAACTCGTATTTAATCTCATTTTTTACCTGAAATTTGAGGAAATTATCCACAAATTCTGGCAAATATTCAAAAATTTCATCTCGCGGCACAAACTCAAGGGGCCCAGCTTTTAAACGAATAGTTCGACAATTGTCCCCATGTTCAACAATCAAGTCTTGCTCCAGACTTACTTTGCGGGTAAACATATCAACTTGCCATCCCAGCTGCGCTAGTGCTTCACCCACTTGGCGCACATAAACATTTTGTCCCCCAGCTTCTTCTTTCCCTATTTCAATCGCCGGGTCTCCGTGGACGGAAATCAAGGCGATACGTTTTTCGGTGGTAGAGTTCATAGTTTGTGTGTTGCTGATTTTAACAAAGCTCTAGGCTGTTTCAAGTTCGTGTGTAACACACTTACTTGAATTGTTGAGAAACTTTGATTAATATTCATTTTAATTTAATATACCTAATATTTTTTTACATCTTCTGTCAGAAGTATAATTTTAGGTTAAGTATTTATATTTAATTTCTTTAGATAGAGGAAAATTTATACCTCATATTTCATACTTTTGATAGATAAAAATTATAGTTTTTCACCTTTTTTTTATGCTTATCTAAATTAATTAATTGACACTCCCCACCTTATGAGTACATTGAAGGTGGGGATTCTACATTCCTCCTAGCTACTTGCTCTACCAGGGTTTCCCCAAGTAGAGTAGAGGCTGCTAGTCCTGTGGCGTTACTTTCAGTCTGCCCGACTGTAGCTTTTGCAAGATTTAGAATATTCACTGCCGCATTTACATCCCTCTGCAAAACACAACCGCATTTACAAGTATGGGTGCGGACTGACAAAGCTTTTTTGACAATTACACCACAACTGCTGCATTTTTGGCTTGTATATTGGGGAGGAACAGCAACTACAACAGTTCCAAACTTAGTTGCAAAATATTCTAACCATTGGCGAAACAAAGTCCAGCCAACATCATTTGTCCTCTTTTTTACCTGCGGTAAAAATCAACTACAGATGCAATCGTCAATCGCTGCCTTACATCCCCTGAGCTATAGACGGATGGGGTATTACGGCGTTTCGATAAACACTTAACGTGAATTTGACAAATTGACAGCAAAAATTAGGAGTTAGAAATTATATTCACCATGCCAAAAATCCCACCTACGAGGGAATAAGATTTTTGATTTTTTTGGTAAATGTAAGCAACTACCCGACTTAAAAATTGACCCCTAAGTCGAGTAAAGTCTTAATTTTGGGGTGTAAAATTGACAAGTATTTATGAGTGTAGCTAAGTAGCTAACTGACAATACTATATGTTATTTTTACAACCTTAAAAGTGAGATTAACATTTGCTGACTATAGATAAACCTTTATTAATTCTCCTTGACATCTGATGCACAGGTGTAATTTGAAACTAGTAAAACGCTTACTTCTGACATTGAATTTAAAAGCAGCTAGCACAGTTAACTCACCACGTTGAACTCAAGTTGTATTAAGTAGTTATAATAACTGTTAAATATTGATGCAAAATCGGGTACTTTATTGAATTTGCTTCGAAAAGTCTCAGATTATATTCTCAATCATTAATAAATTTCAGGAGCAAATCAGGTGTTTACTTCAACCTTACTCGCTGCTGCAACTACACCCCTGCAATGGAGTCCGACAGTTGGACTGATTATCATTATTGCTAATATCATTGCCATTGCCTTTGGGAAATCGACCATCAAATATCCCAATGCAGAACCAGCACTACCCTCATCTAATCTTTTTGGTGGTTTTGGTTTACCAGCCCTTTTAGCAACCACTGCCTTTGGTCATATCTTAGGAGTGGGCGCTGTTTTAGGATTGCATAACCTGGGAAGAATTTAGGTTCTTGCCCAAGTTAGCCTTTATTTGATGATTCTTTTGTCTCCAGCATTGAGCCAGAGAGTGTTAATTCTTTGGCTCTTTTTTATATATAAATTGTCTAATATTCGCTGGATTCCTCTTAAGTTCTAATCTGTACTAACTCTTAACGAATGTCCACTCAAGTACCTTGATCGGGGCTTGTTGTAGCGCTTGAGTTAGTTGGGCACTGCTGTTAAATTTCACCTGCGAGAGGTCGCAGGCTTCGACGTTGACCGTGAATTTATCATCTTGGAAGGGCCAGGGTTTGACAACAACCAAGTTATCACTGCGCTGCATGATGTCATAGCGCTCACCTTCAGGGCCCTTGCTAATTTCTAAAAACCGCTCATCGTCAGGTAGTTCTTGCTGGCATAAGATGAGAGAAAGGCGATCGCACCACTGCATAAACGCATAGGCTGCATCAACTTCCTCCTTTTTTATCCCCAGTTCCTTGCGCCAACGTTGCTGGTTTTGAAGTTGCTCATCCAAAAGTTTGTCTAGTTTGGGATACTTACCCCGGCTTCCCTCATTTAGACGGCTGATGTGCATGGAAATTAATAGAGCTACCCATCGTCCACGGTAAAGGGCATTCTTTGCCAAATCAGCCAATTTCTGTACCCCAGCATCTACATCGGCATTTGAGGACAGCATGAAGTCCTTTGGCGCACCGGCTTCAGTCAGAATATCTTCTTCCCACTCTTTCTCTAAATCATCGTGATGAGAAATTGCAGCGATGGTTTCATATAATCTTACTGGCGCATCTTTACGTCGCCATTGCCCCGCCAGTTGAGCTGCTAATAAAGCATGGGCACGATGGTAAATGACTTCCCAACCATTTGACGTAGCGTTGACAATCACAAATTAATCTCCTGATTTTTAGTTTTGATTTTGAATTGAATCTGAATTCAGAAACGTCAGGCTAGATATTGAAGAGGCGATCGCTCTGACTTTTTCAGTGTGACTTACGATTTACACCCATTTTAATTTGAGTGCAATATAGTCCATCCTTCGTAACGCAGAGATATGTAGCTAATATTCCCAACTTCTCTAAGAAGTAAGTCGGGAGTATGGTTATTTACCAACCTTCGGTCGAGGAAACAGGGAACAGTGAAGATTTTTGGTTAGATGCGGACAGATCCGCATCTAAAGCTTTAGATCCCTAAAAATCCCCCTTTTTAAGGTTACGGTGTACACACAAGTCTTTAAGAGTTGCCCTACAAGCTATTTGCTCCCCCCGTCCCCTTTTTTAAGAAGCAAAAAACTCTCAAAATCCTCCTTTTTAAGGAGGATTTTGGAGGATCTACTACATTTTGGTTTTGTAGAGAGATGTGTGTACCCTGTAGCCTAAAAAAGGAGGGCTTAGAAAGGATCAATAAGTACCCAAAATCATAGACAGATACTTTTCAACAAACTTCTAAGAGTGGCTTTCTAGGGGATTAGCAATGTATTTGAATGTTGGCTCAGAATTCCAAGGGCCACGCTCATCTTTACCATTACCGTTTGTAGATAGGTTGTAGTAAAGAGCAACAGTTTCATCTGGCTTAATATTACCAAAGAATGGATCTGTCAACTTACCCAGTGAATCTAGAGCTTTCATAAACATCTGGGTATGAGAAATTTCTCGTGTTAACAGATGGACTAAAGTTTCTTGGGTTCCTTTGTCAGTTGCCAACTTAATTAACTCTTCGTAAGTCTGACGAGCGCCGGCTTCTGCTGCAACGTTAGCCCTTAAATCACGGACTACATCTCCACCTTCATTCAAGTAACTTGCAGTCCAAGCATTACCCTGACTATCCAGAAAATGAGGCCCAATCCCGCGAACTGCAAAGAGAGTACTCTTATAAGCCTCTGTTTGATCCACATTTTTGGTATGAGCTTCAATGAGTTTACCAACCATTTCTAAATGGCTGAATTCCTCGATTGCAATGTCTTGGAGCATATCTTTAATTCCAGCGTTTTCAACATGGAATGATTGCACCCAATATTGTAAAGCTGCACTAAGTTCTCCAGTAGCTCCGCCAAACTGCTCTAGAAGTAATTGAGCAAAACGAGGGTTTGGTTCACTTACGTTAACTGCATGAATAGGCTCTTTTTTGTGAAAAAACATAGATTTACACTTCCAAAAATTATGATGTTACAGAAGGGATTGAATGGTCTTTTAGGATTGTTCCACAGAGAGCTAATTTGATGTTTGATAGCTTCTCAATCTGGAAAACTATAAGACCAATAAAATACACTGGTCATGTCAGTATTGATAACTGCCAATCAGCGATTAGGCATTGCTGCTTCTTCTGATTAATCCCCATAGATAAATAGCAACAATTGCGCCAAGCACAGCCACCAAAATACCAGGAAGAGTTAAACCAGCGCCAGCCGCAGTAATTTGCAGAGTTCCTGTTCGCAATAGAGTAAACAGACTTCCACCGACGAAAGCACCAATGATACCTAAAATCATTGTGGAGAGAATTCCACCACCTTGATAGCCAGGATAAATAGCTTTAGCAATCGCACCTGCCAAAAGTCCTAAAACTACCCAAGCAATAATACTCATAACTGCCTCAACAATCTCACTTGTATCTAAGTTATCAATTCTGATTCAGAATTCTTTCTACCAGATGGGATAAATGCTAAATCCAAAAGTTAGACAAAAGAGTTTACATATAAATTAGATGGGAATTGCAATTTGGCGTTTATAGCATGAAAATGCTCAAGGATTTTTTGGCAGCCAAATAAATAATAAATTATTAAATCTCTAATATTCTTCTATTAAGCTTTACTAGTTAGATAACGAGGTTTCTGAAAATAACATATTTTTCGATTTATTAGAAAAATCGGCAATCTAAATTTTGATATATCTATCTGAAGATATAATTACATAATCTAACTTTTTAGAGATGTATGAAAAGCTTTTGTCTATCAAGTTGGAAAACTAATATTTAATAAATTTGATTTTGTACATTTTTATTTAAAAATTAAATGTGGTGGTGAAACATTAGATCCCCAATTTCTTTAATAAATCGGGGATCTAAAGGCTGCAAAATTTCACCAATGATTTGCGGCTGTTTTAAATCAATACGGTTCAGTTAAGGGCTACTGGTAAAAATTTTAGGTTTTTGAGACGCGATAAATCGCCGTCTCTACAAGTCTTTTGGTCTTATCTGAACTGTATTGTGTTTTAAATAGCACGAGAGAATTTTGTCTCTTGCATTTTTGTGTGGGTATCAAATATAACAGCAATATTTCTGACTAGTAATCGACCGATGTCTGTAATTTGGATCTGATTTTTTGATAAACTGACCATACCATCAGCTTCTAGTGGTTTTAATGCCTCTAGCTCCTCAGAGAAATATTCATCAAAGTTGATTTGATATTTGTTTTCAATATCTTCCTTATGTAACTGAAAGTGAGACATAATACCCATAATTACATCCCTTCTGATAATATCATTTTGACTAAGTTTGACACCTTTGCTAACAGGTAAACTACCCGATGCAATTGTCTGATAATAATCTTTTAATTCCTTGTGATTTTGAGCATAAGCATCTTCTAGCATACTGATGGATGTAGAACCAAAGCCAAACAATTCTGTCTCTGCGTGGGTAGTGTAGCCCTGAAAATTGCGCTTGAGAGTGCCATTGCGTTGAGCGATCGCTAGTTCGTCATTAGTTTTCGCAAAATGATCCATCCCAATAAATAAATATTGGTTACTCGTCAATTCTTCAATAGTCATTTTCAGAATATCTAACTTTTCTTCGGCTGGTGGTAAAGCTTCTTGAGGAATATTTTTTTGCGTCGGTTTGAGCCAGGGAACATAGGCAAAGTTAAAGACAACTATTCGGTCAGGATCTAATTCAATTGTCTTTTTCAGCGTTTCTTGAAATGTCTCGCGGGTTTGATAGGGTAAACCATAAATTAGGTCTACATTCACACTCTCAAACTTAGCTTCTTTAACCCAACTCATGACATCAAAGAGCATTTCTTCTGGCTGAACACGATTTACAGCTACTTGAACTTGGGTATTAAAATCCTGAATGCCGAAACTAATGCGGTTAAACCCAATCTCTCTCAGAAAGAAAATGTAGTTTTTATCGATATAGCGGGGATTAATCTCAATTGAGATTTCTGCTTGTGGATCGATGTTGAAATAGCGATTGATGTTTTTCCATAAAAATTCTACTTGGTGATGATCCAAGTAATTAGGAGTACCGCCTCCCCAATGGATTTGCAGCACTTTTCTGTCTGGATCGATTAAAGCTGCGGTGTTTTTAATGTCTTGAACCAAAGACTCCACATAAGGTTTAGCAATATTCTTGTTGTTGGAAATTACTGTGTTGCAGCCGCAGAAGTAGCAAGCGCTTTGGCAAAAGGGGATGTGGAAATATAAACTCATAGGAGTTTGGCGTTGATTTGATGCTGCGATCGCGGCCTTAAAATCAGTTTCGGTGAATGTTTCGCTTAACTCTGTAGCGGGCGGGTAACTGGTATATCTAGGTGCGCGAGTGTCGTACTTTTGAATCAGATCCAGATCGAACTTGACACCAGGTAATAAAAAAACCATTGAGTTGCTTTCCAATGAATGTGTGAAGCGAAGGGGAATAGGGAGTGGGGAGTAGGGGAGCAAGAACTATTGACAAATGACAAATGACAAATGACAAATGACAAATGACAAATGACCAATGACAAATGACAAATGACCAATGACAAATGACAAACTTAATTAGCCGCACCTATTTCAGTGCTACCTGAATTCTGGGAACGAGTTAAACTATTAAACAGGACTTGGCCAAGTGCTTTAATTAGATTTCCCTCTAACTCTTGAGCCATCTGCAAATTGAATCCAAAGGCATTATTGGCTTCTGCAACAATCCGTTCTACTGTTGCATCATCAATAGGTAGCGCGTTTAATACCCGACGATACTTATCCTTAAATGCCTTTTTATCAGGAATTTGCTCAAAATTGTAAAAGGACGTGCCTTCATAGCCAGAAAGCTTCAGGGCTGACTGAGCAACTTTTTGTAGCATTTGACCCCCAGAAAGATCGCCCATGTAGCGAGTGTAGGCATGACCTAGCAATAAAGTCGGTTCACTAGCAGAAATTTCCCGAATGCGGTCAATATACTTTTGAGCAGCAGGTGAGGGTGTAATTTGCTCTCGCCAATTATCCCCATAATAGAACACCATGTCTTTTTCGAGCGAGGATTGACGATTAAGTTCAGGAAAGTAAACCGCACTAATTACAGGATGCTTTACATGGCTATCTAACGCCGCTTCTAATTCGCTGTAGACGTAATACAAGTTACTTAAGAACTTGGCAAAGCAGTCTCTATCCACCACTCCTTGTAGAAAACATTTCATGAATCCCACATTTTCTGCTGATGTGTGGGCTTGTTGAGTTCCAGAACGCAGTTTGATGGCGAGATTGCTACTCATTGTTGCTTCCTTCATTTTCAAGCACAAGGTTTCTAGACAGCCACCGACTTAGGATGCCTGCCAATTCCAGCTACAAGATTGTTATTCTAGGTTTAGAGAGGATCTGCATCAGTCTATCCAGCAAGTACCACTGCCGATGTAAATCCAGGTATTTTTATTTCTCCTAAGATTATTTAACTATTAATTCATATATAACTATGAAAGATATTAGTATTTATTTATGTTTTTCTGATACTCATGTTCAGGCACATTTCAGTTGAGTAGTAACAAAACTGATTTTGCAATAGGCATTTTAACTCTGCTGAAACGATTGGATTCTTTAATACTAGAGTCATTGAAGAGATGAATAACACAGCCGCACGAGCATTTTCCCTGATTTTGGATACAAATCATCCAGAGTTTTTGCGACTATTTAGAGCAATGTTGTGATCTTAATTTGAGAATAGCAGAGATTAATAAGAGCGATCGCTCAATTCAACCCTCCACCCAATACTTTTCGGTTAAACCCAATAATCTCTCTTTTGGTCTGGGGAAAGGTTAAAGGGTAATGGGGAAAGGGAAATTCAAACCTTTTCCCTTTCCCCTTTCCCCCAAAACCCGAAAAGTATTGACCCTCCACCTTCTTGTGTTAAGGGTAGGTTATTAGTGAGTGCTAGGTATACCTTCATACATGAGCGATCGCACCGATCAATATTGATATTTTCTCATCTCAATAATCCAAGCAATCTCATACTCCTGCAAATCTAATCATCACACGGGCAAGGCTAATCAAAAAATTCAACACTTTCTCTGCTTTAATTGCAGCATCAATATCTCGTTTGATGTTTTGCAAATCGGCAATAATTATGTCGTGGTCTGGACGGATCAAAACTTGTGTGAACAGAGCTGCTGTCACTGTTCTGAGTGCATCCTGACATTGTTCGATAGCTTTAGAGAGGATATCTATAAGTTCCCAATTCTCTTCTTCTTCTTCTGCTTCTAAAAGTGAAAATTGTAATCGGAAAAGGATGTTCCTTAAACTTTTTTCCGATTGTTGAAAAACTTGCGGTTTGACAGGTTTCCCTGGAGACAGATTTGCTATCGACTCAATGCTATCAATAATCTTTTTGATCTGTTCTTTAATTGTGTTGAGGCTAGTTGGTGTAATCATTGTAAATTATCTCCTTACGATGAACATTCGAGAGGTTGAGAATCAGAAGTTGCAGGAAGGAGATTCTGTCTTTGTTTGTTTAACATATCGTTCAGGATGGGATCTTCCTGAATTGCTGCTTGAATCTCTTTAACTCTTACATTTACAGCAGTAATATCCGAACCAAAACTAGAGGCAATTCCGAAAATTGTGGTAATTTTTGCAACAACTTCATCAAAGCTGACATCGTTGTATTTTTCGATGAGTTGGGAAAGCTTTGCTCCTGTATCAGCTGTCAGCAAAAGTTTAGCTGTAGCTTGGCAAATCATTGTTTTATCTTCTGTATTTATGCTGAGTAGCTCATCTAGAAGTTGCTCACCCTGATTGAAGATTTGTGTTTTATCTGCCTCAGAAGTCGCATTCTGAAATTGCGTTCTGAGCTTGCTAAACTGAAAAAGAATCACAACTCGGTCTGGGTTTTTCGGTGAGGGTGGATCTTGAGCAATCAGTTCAGCTAGAAGTAGCATTTTGACAGTTAATCGCCTAGAAGGTTCAGCTGCTCTAGCAACCGCACCCGCTTCAGTGCCTAATAATCCTGCTTGTTCAATGTTGTTAAAAGTCTCGCCTGCTACGATATATTCTTGCTTGAGATCGTTGAGAACGTTATTAACAGGATTTGATTGGGTATTTGTCTGAAGTTGATTTTCAATTATATTCGATATTTGGTCTATATCTGCAAAGTCTATATTGCGATCGCTTAAGAGTCTTTTTAGCAGTCTTCGCCGCAGTTCAACAGTTGAGCGCGGTAGAGGATTGAGTTGATAGATAGTTTTGACAGATTCAATCGCATCATTTGCCTGAATCTTAAAGTTTAGTGCCGTCAGTCGCAGTACCGCCCTCCTCTCTGGACTACAACCGCTTAGAGCGATACTCATTATCAAAAAAAGCAGGAAACTTTTTAATTGAACTGGATTTGTCATCAAGTAGCCTCAGAGAGTGTTAGAAAAGTGAACCAGAAGTCACATTTACAAAGCCAGGCTGATTTCATTCTTAGAAAAAAAGTTTGTCGTCAGTTTGAAATTGGGGGCGTTAGTACCCCCTTACAAAAATTCAATCGGATAGAAAACCATGAAACTCCTTCACAGCATCGGGGTTTAACCAATAATTGATTTCCTTTCTTTTCACAGGCCCATGATGGTTGAGGGTAAACCTAAGAAGTCTGGCGCAATACTCGATAGCAAATTTTTTGTTGCTTTTCGAGACTTTGATAAATGTATCGCAATCTGTCTTACCCGAAACATCTTCAAGCAACTTTTTCAAACTAGAGTCAAAACCTATAGAATCGCCTGAGCATTGAAAAATTCCAGCTTCTTCTGAGCAAAGGATGTTGGAGTTAGGATTCGTCATGTCTCTTCCTTCTTTCCAGTTCCATGAACTTTCAAAGCCACCGAGTACCCTCAGTACCTCTAGCATGATTGCCTTGCGGTGGAGAAGACTATTCCAAGATCCGAGTTCTGGGGCAACACTGGAGTAAATGTCGTTATTGTTATTCTCCTTAAATATCTCATCTGGAGCTTTCCTGGCCCAGTCAATCAATTCATTCAGAAACGAATCTGGGGGAACACCACGATTGGAGATTGTTGCTTTACACGCGGTAAATTTTCTAGTCATTAAACTACTTAAATAGAATTAATTACATATATTTTTGGCGTTGTTAAATGGCTCTCTCAATATCTTTAGGTTATAAGTAAGATTAGCGATTGCACTTTGCCACAAAACCAGAGAAAGCCATTTAAGTTAAGCCTATAAGCCTAAAGCTTTGCGAGTATCAGTTCCAACAATCCCATCTGCGGCTAGTCCAAAAGAACGCTGAAAAGCGATCACAGCTTGTTTTGTATTTTCGCCAAAATCACCATCTATTGCCCCAGGAGAAAAGCCTTTATCTGTTAGTTTTTGTTGAAGTTCAATAACATCTTGACCAATTGAATCTAGTTTAAGTAATTCTTCGTCTTGTTCAAGACTAGTACCTAACTTTTCAGCAACTTCCTGTCGCAAACGAGGTAATTGACTAAATAACCACTCACCTGGACAGTCAGTATTACTAAACTCTCGATGCCCTCGAATATTTTTAGGATTAATATTGCAGGAGTTACACAAAGAAACGCATAATTCGACTAAACTATCCCACTGTTTTTGTCCCATTTTAAAAGTCATGAAGTTGCCTTCATTCTCAATTCCAGGGGATTGATTACCACCAGCAAGTCGGTTTCCCTGTTGTGCGGCATGGGCAGATCTAATGCACATTCCTTTTCTCACTGCATCAAGTGTTCCATGTCTTCCTTCTAAAATAATTCCTCCAGTCGTATTCAGAAAATTATGTCCAGAATCACTCCAGCCGTTTCTCTTCATGTGATCTTCTTGAATCTGACGGGCTAATTTTTTACCTCCGTCTACTGTTCCTTGTGAAACATCATTGGGAGGATTCTGATTATCGGTATTGTGAATCACGATAAATTTAGGAACTGTTTTATCAAAGGAGCCAGCAGATTTCGCACCCCATTCATCAGTTGTAATAACTTTGGCAGTAAAAGGCATTTATTTTTTCTCCTTGTTAGAATAAGTTGAAACTAAAATAAATTAGAGATTCTAAAGTCCAAGTGCTTTTCTAGTTTTATCACCAACAATGCCATCAACGGGGTCTAAATCTTCTTGATCTTGAAATTTAATAACAGCATTAGCTGTTGCCTGTCCAAAAAATCCATCTGCACGACTTGTACCCAAATCAAAACCCCGGGCAATTAATTTTTCCTGAACTACCTTGACATCATCTCCCTTCATCAAGGGAGTAGTTAAAAAAAGCAATCTAGGACTATTCGCTGCTCTGATTCCAGGCTGAGTTAATCCGGTTAGTTCTGATTGGATAATGGGAAATTTGTCTTTCCAAATATTAGGGTCGCTAATATTTAAGCGGTCATCAATATGCACTGGATCGTTAAAATCTGCTCCCCAATGCAAAACAGGATGATTACGAATAGCAGTAAAAAACGCTTGAATTGAGGAAGGTAGTGAGTTAAAATTTCCAAGCTGATGACTAGTATATAGTGTCCCTCCTATTTGGATATTCATGTCAATAGCATGACCAATTAAGTGATTAGACATCTTCCCAGAAGGAACGATTGCTCCCCCAACAGGAACACCCCAGGGACGAGCTGAACTAGTAACAAAAATCTTTAGTCCGTTGATAGCTGCAAAGTCATTAATTTTTTCGAGATGAGGAATAAATTCGATATCTGCCAAGACAAGCTTACCGATAAATTGAGAACCGATAAAAGTTTTGAGTTCAGTTGCCATAAGAACATTCTCCCGATAATTAAATATTGTTTTTATCAGCGATCGCTTGAAAATCAAGACAGTCACGACAAGATAGGCGATGCCTGCGGCGGGCGTAGCGATCGCACTAAAATTTAGCTAGGTAGGTTAGGGACAGGCTAGTTAAGTAAGATGATTATTTGAGCTTGCAAAATTTCTACCGCCAATACCAGCAAAGTTTGCAATTTTAAGAAAAAAGTTAAGGATTTAGCACTAGCAAATCCCCAAACCATTTCCCCATCTCGGTTTCAGTTACCGAAAATTTAAGTGCTTTACAACCATTGATTAACGTCGTTCTTAACTTTGGAAAAAACCCCAAGTTAAGAACTATGCTTCTGTTTACCTTTTCTTGAGCAAACTCCAACTCCGAAGCGTATTCAGAATAAACTTTTTGAAATTACATCCTTAAGATTTGTAACTATACTGCATAAATTTGGAAATGGCATAAGTAATAACAGTATTCACCTACCCTAATAGGTAAATTTTTAGTAAATTTTTATATTTTTTTTGATTAAAAATGCAATTACAATCGAAAAATCATCTACGAAGGCGGGGTGCGACTCTGACGGCTCAAGGCTCAAGGAAACTCAATCAGGCAAAAGCTCAGTTAGAAATTGAGCAAAACTTTAAGCGATACACTCTCGAAGACCTCAGTGAAAAGACAGGTTTAACCCCCAATACCCTTAGTAAAGTCTTTAATGGCTCAGTAGGAGTCGATAAGCGAACCTTGGAGTGCTGCTTTAATGCCTTTAATATGACCTTGTTAAAGGACGATTATTTTTATCTGGAGCCTCATCAAGACCATCTTGCCGAGATTGGCTTAATGTCGTCGGCTGAAGCCTGCGATCGCATCGAACCAGTATGCGATTCTCGCAGCAATGTAGGGCAAACTCACAAAATGGAACGAACGCCAGACAATCTCTACCCTCGTCTCTTAACTACACCAGGAGGGCAGATGCCCCTGGATTCAGTCTTCTACATTGACCGTCCTATTCTCGAATCCCTCTGTTACGAAGCCATCCAGCAAACTGGTGCGTTGATCAACATCCGCGCCCCCAAGCAAATGGGCAAAACCTCCCTAATGACTCGCATCCTGGCTTACGCTAACTCCCAGGGTCATCGCGCCGTTTCTGTGAACTTGCAACTTGCTAACGACGAGATTTTACAGAACCTAGAATGCTTCTTAAAATGGTTCTGTGCCAGAGTCAGTAAGCAGTTAGACTTGCCAAATGAAATTGCTAGTTTTTGGCATAACTCCTTGGGCAGTAAATCAAATACCACTGATTATTTCCAGGATGTAATCTTACCCAACCTCGATCGCAGAGTCTCTTCAAGGGAGAATCGCCCCCTAGTCATTGCGATCAATGAACTCAATCAGCTTTTTGCCTACCCCGACGTTGCTCGTGAATTTCTTCTACTTTTACGAACATGGTCTGAGCAAGGCAAAGAAGCCGATGCAGACATTAATCCTTGGCACAAGCTGCGATTGGTGACGGTTCATTCTACTGAAATTCTGATGCCTCCCTCCATCAATCCCTCTCTCTTGAATACTGGGCTAGTTATTGAGTTACTTGAGTTTACCGCTGCTCAGGTGCAGGATCTAGCATATAGGTGCGAACAGGATATAACCTCGCCACAAACCCAGCGCCTGATCGCTCTGTTGGGGGGACATCCCTATCGGTTGCAGTTAGCATTTTATTGCCTACAGCAGCAGATAATAACCCTAGAAGAACTCTTAGAAAATTCTGCGATCGCTGCCGCTATCTATGCAGACCACCTAGAACAACAATGGTGGAACCTGCAACGCTATCCCGATTTATTGCCATCGTTTATAGAAATCGTCAGACAGTCAAGTCCTGTAGATTGTGAGGCTGTGCAAGGCTCCCAGTTGCACAAAATGGGGTTAGTGCATCTGCATGATCTGAAGGCAAGTCTCGCCTGCGAGTTATTTCGTCCGTTTTTCTGCGATCGCCTGCTACAAATTAACAGTTAGAGATGCTAAGAACAAGCACACAAATTTTAAGTGTGACGTTGAAGGGAAAATTTAACTTAATCTTATCCTTTTGTTGATTTGTTCTTAGTTGTACAAATACTTTTAATACAATATAGTCTATTTGACTAAATATAAAATTTTCTATAAAAATTCTATTTAATCGTTTAAAAGCCTTGCTGCTGATAACTTTGGTAATTTTAATTAGGTTTCAGTATACTTGACAATATCCATACCAGATTCTTAAGAATTCTATGTGATATTGTCAAAGTAGATTTAAATATTTCAGCCTGACTGTTTGGTATCGTACTCACGAAAACAGGATAAATTCTATGTATCGATTCCAGATCAGTGCATACACGCAAACAGGTGAATCCATCGGTCTGGTCGGTTCTACTCCAGAGTTGGGACTGTGGGAGATTAAAAAATGTATCTACCTGCGTACAAGTGGCGATCGCTATCCTCTATGGTGGACAGATATTGAAATTCAAGAGTCAGGCGGTCAACAGAGAGTTGAATACAAGTATGTGCGGCTTGATGCCAACGGCAATGTTCGATGGGAGAGCTTACTAGATACAAACCGATGGATACCGATTGATTCTAAAGATCATTCCAGCACAATTATTGTGGATGATGGTGCATTCGGTTATTTACAGCCTTACCCCTTTGGATACATTGAGAAATCAACTGTCAAGATGCCCGTGGAAGAAAGGGCTGAAAGACTCAAAATTGTGGTCATTGGCAGTTCCGTCGCATTAGGTCATAAAGCCTGGTTTTTGAAAGGTTGGGTCTGGTTGTTAGCACAGGCTTTAGAGCAAAAATATGGGCATCAACTGGTAAATGTATCGGAGGTAGGGGCGAATGTCAGCAGAACGATCGCTCGATTCCCCTGGTTTGTCACCCCAGAAAAACCAGATATTGTGATTATTGCCCTCTCTCTCGGTAACGAAGGGTTAGCTTACTGCCCCCCTCATGAACGGCGAGCAGTACAGCGACGGTTTGAAAGTGGCTTGCAGCAGTTGGTGAAAATGACGCGGGACATCGGAGCAATTCCGATTCTTGGAGGAGTCTATCCTAATGGCGACTATTCTCAGGATCATTACTGGCTGCTCCGAGACACACACAACCGAATGCTAAGTTGGGATGTAGCTGTACTAGATTGGTTAGCAGCCGTGGATGATGGACAAGGACGATGGAAAGCGGGGACATCCTTCGATCCGGCTCACCCGAACACAGTTGGTCATAGCCTTATGTATGAGCAGATCGACCAGCACTTATTCAACATCGACAAAGACGAATTGGCAAAAGAAAAACAACGCTTCCAGCAACCGAATGAATTTGCCATCTACTTTGACAATGCTGGCTTTCATGTCTCTGTCTGTATCGAAGAGAAGCGTTTACGAATCGTTAATCCATCACAATACAGTTACACGATCGCTCCCTATTGGCAAGAATTGCAAACTGCATTACAAAGTAGGGCAGGATTGATACCAGGTATTTACATTGCAAAGTCTGTCAAGCCAGGGACGCTCCCCTTCTTTGCTGTGCAAGAAGATGGTGCGATCGCCACCACAGTAAATATCCCCTCTGGCGCAGACTTAGAATATAGCGCTGCCTTCAATCTTTTTTCGCCAAACAACTCACAGGTTTTGTTCTATGACGGGCATCTGGGGATTTTGCAAGCGGACGAACGCCACCTCTGGATAATCAACGAATCAGATAGCGAATACAATATCCAACCGATGTGGACGGAGGTTTGCAACGCCCTTAAAGCCATGCCATCGGGTGTTTATGAAGATCCGCTTCATCCCGACATTCCCTTTCGTACCATGATGATTGGCAAAGATGGGCTTGAAAGCCGGGTGAAAGCACCACCTAAATCTGCGGTGTTTTTCCAATACAAATGTCAGTTATCGGATATCAGCCGTGTGGCCATTCTTCCCCTTGGCGATCGCTGTGCTGTCCGCATGATGCTATATAAGATGGAATATGATGGCCCCGCCTTTCCCTTTGATCTAACGCGCGCGACTAATATTGCAGATGTTGCAGATGCGATCGAAAACGGTTTTTATGATATGTGGAACCCTGCCTTGCTGCACTACAGCCCCGATGCAGGCAGAATTTACCATAGTAAGTGGTCGGGTTTATCCTTTGCCCATGAAGTCGAGGAGACAGATGACCCAACGAGCGATATGTCTCCCATCCATGAACGGATGCGGGTTCGATACACAGCACGTTCTGAAAGGTTTTGGTACGCACTGCGGCACTGCGATAAAGTGCTTTTTGTCCGCACAGGAATTAGCGATCGCGGTGGTGTAATAGATTTAGTCAATAAGCTAGAAAAACAATGCCAGGGAAAGCCATTTCATCTCTTGCTTCTTTCTCCTCAAAGCGATGATGAGTTTTTAGACCTTCCCAATGTGCTGCACTACAATGTCGAGTTTAATCCCGATCGGATGTATGACGATTTGGGGCATTGGATGTATTGCACAGATGTGATGCGAGAAATTCTGGAATCCCTTGATGTGTCTAGTAAAAACCTCTTTTGGTGTCCGCCTAAAATACCGAAGGGGTGAGAAACTGGGTAGAGGCGATGCCTACGGTTGGCTACGCCTACGCATTTGTTGATTCGGAGTTCGCATTTGTTGATTTGGCGTTCGCATTTGTTGATTTGGCGATCGCATTTGTTGATTCGGCGTTCGCATTTGTTATTTTGGCGTTCGTATTTGTTATTTTGGCGTTCGCATTTGTTACTTCGGCGTTCGCATTTGTTACTTCGGCGATCGCATTTGTTGATTTGGCGATCACATTTGCTATTTCGGGGTTCGCATTTGCTACTTCGGCGACTGGGTTGTTTGAGTTTTTCAACTTACCGTGAGTTGGTTAGAACGCAATACAGTTCAGTTTGCGATCATTTAGTTAATACTGAGGCAAGATGAGCAGGACGAGATAAGTGTGGGCAATGTCCTCCAGGCATTTCTATAGCTTCAACTCCCAAGCGCTTACGTGCAGCGTAGTGTGACCATGCAGGAGAGATTATCAGGTCATCAGTACAAAAAATATATTTATACTCTACATTTGGTAGAGCATTCAAGGGATTAACCTCAAAAATATATGCCATTGATTGCTGCGAACGTCCTTTTGAGAGTGCCCAGTGCATTACATCCGGCTGACAATCTTGATAAAAAAATTCCATCAATACTGCTTCATCTGAAAAGTTTTTCCCAGCAGAAACAGGATTAAACATATAAGGTTCATCATCAAATTGTTCGAGTTGATGTGACTCTTTTGGTTCGTAATTTAATGATTTGAGGCTATCAGAATCGAGATGATGAGAAAATTGCTCAAGTGTACTAGTTCCTGGGTATGGAATAAGCGCGGTAAGGAATACCAGTTGACGTACTTGACGCACTTCTGCAACAAGGGGAATAACAGTACCAGCCATTGAGTGACCAACCAGCACAATATCATTATCAGTTTTTGGAAGCGCTTGCAATACTACATCTGCAAATTGCGATAAACTTGCAGACGCATCTTCAATTGGCAAATCCATTGCTATTGTTTTGTGACCTTGCGCTTCTAAATAAGGAATTAACAAATCCCAACACCAAGCGCCTTGGAAAGCGCCATGAACTAGACAAAAAAGACTCATAGCGATTTTAAGTTTTTTGAATTGTGCTTAAGTAGGTCGGCGCAATTAAAGCTAACTAGCAAATGCTGTCATTTGTCATTAGTAAGCAATACCGTTCAGTTAAGGACAAGACTTAGCGAAAATTAAGAAAAAACGAACCGCAAAGACCGCAAAGGACACAAAGGAATAAGATTTTCAGAGAGTTTTTGCGTAAGTGCTGAAAGGTTTTTGGCACTAACTGAACCGTATTGCATTAGTAAGGGCTTAAAGTCTATTTGTGTTTCGTAACATACTTGGGGTTTTTCGCGCCAACTTGCTTATCTTGTACCTTACCTATTGCAGTATTGTCAATAAGCTGCTTTGCGTAAAAACGGTGAAGTTTAATTAGTACTATTTCTCAATATCCCAATGGATGGCGGAAATCACCAACCACTTTGTCAAGTTCTTGAGCGATCGCCAATAACTCCATCTCGCGCCATCGCTTTCCCACAATCTGCATTCCAATCGGTAAGCCATTGTGGGTTTGCCCGATGGGAATCACCACCGCAGGATGACCACTGAGATTAAATGGCATGGTGTAAGCACCGTTTGCCACCGCATGAGGATAGGATTTACCCTCAATATCAATGGCGCTCCAAGCCGGACAATGGGTAAATGCAGGAGTTGCTGTCACAGGAGTGAGCCATACATCCCACGCTTCTAAAGCTTCATCCATTTGGGCAATTAAGCGATCGCGTTCGGTGAGTGTCTCAAAATATCCTCTGAGGCTGGGATTCAAAATTTCTGGCAGAAAGCTGCTGAAATTTCCCAACTTTCGGAGTTTTTTGTCGCCTTGAGTTGCCGTGCGAAAGAGTAACTCTAAGCTGCGTAGCACATTATAGCGATCCTTGGGTTGGGCGTAGTTGTTGATGTATGCTTCCATCCGCCCGCAGAGGTTCCACACTGTCGATAAATCAAAGTCTTTGGGAAGCCAGCGTTCAACATAACTACCTGCTTGAGCGAGTTTTTGCACGACTGTCTGTACTGCGCCTCGAATTTCCGCAGCAACCGGAACTTCCACCCATTCATCAATCCAAGCAATTTTAAGATCCTGCAAAGACTTGCCTGATGGAGTATCAAGGGGAATCGGTGGCACATCTGGGCGACGTAGATCCGCACCAGCGATGAGCGAGAAGCAAAGGCGAATATCTTCGAGCGATCGCGCAAAACAACCAATAGTCAACATTTGCCGCAAGCATAGCGGCATTCCCGGTACTTCAGGGATACTTCCGGCGGTAGAAATACGGCGATCTGTTGGCTTTAAACCATACACGCCGCAGAAAGTTGCAGGCTGGCGCACGGAACCCGCAAGATCGTTGCCTACATCTAATGATGAAAGTCCGGCTGCAACAGCAGCAGCACTGCCTCCAGAACTGCCCCCTGGTGTGTAGTCAAGATTCCAGGGATTATTTACTCGTGGAAACAGAGAATTTGTACTTTGAAAATCACCAGCCAGTTCTGCCATGTTCGTTTTTCCTAGGATAACGGCTCCTGCTGCCCGCAGCCTGGCGACAACGGTGGCATCCTGTTGAGGAATGTAGTCTTTGAGAGGAATGTAACCTGCTGTGGTACGGAGTCCTACTGTTTCAAAAATGTCTTTGATCGTCACAGGGACACCGTGCAGAGCGCCCCAGTGTTCTCCTTTAGCTAGGGCTTCATCCGCTTGCTTTGCTTTGGTACGAGCATTGTCTTCATCTAAGGTGCAAATTGCATTCAGCTTTGAGTTGTGTTTAGAAATCTGCGCCAGGTAAGCATCAAACACTTCGACAGCAGAGACTTGGCGATCGCGAATCATCTGAGCAAGTTGATGAGCGGGTAGAAAAACTAAGTCACTCATAGGTCTATTTCACTCATTTGTCAGATTTTAAGGCTTGATCAAGTTAATTATATTTACTTAAGTTGAAGAGGTTACAAGAGACATCTCCAGAAATGAAATATACTTTACCCAGAAACCTTGTAGAGACGTAGCACTGCTACGTCTCTACATTCTTTTTCGGAGATGTCTAAGGTTTAAAACTCCAGGTCTAATTGCGCCTTGACGATCGCTATGCTCGAAATAGCTCAACCACTGTTGGCTTAGTCACTTTCCCCATTGCATTGCGCGGTAATTCTTCGACTATCAAAATTTGGGTTGGCACTTTATAAACAGCCAATCGCTCTTTTGCCCAACTCCTAAAAGATTCTAATGTCAAAGGTTGTAACCCTTGCAATACTAATGCAGCACAAACCCGTTCACCCCACTCTATATCTGCAACCCCAACCACTGCACATTCTTGAATATCTGGATGCGATCGCAATACTTCTTCAATTTCTAAAGCTGAAACTTTATAGCCTCCGGTTTTGATGATATCCACACTCATCCGTCCCAGAATGCGGTAGCTACCGTTCTCAATGACGGCGGTATCTCCAGTACAGAACCAGCCATCTTGGAAGGCTTTGGCGGTTGCTTGGGGGTTTTGCCAATATTCGAGAAACACTCCGGGGCCTTTAACTTGGATCTCTCCTGGTGTTCCTACTGGGACTAACTCTCCGTTCTCATCTACTAATCTCACTTCAACTTCAGGCAAAGGCTTTCCTACATATCCAGCCAAACGTTCACCGTATAAAGGGTTGGATAGCGCCATACCGATTTCCGTCATCCCATATCGCTCAAGTAGAAAATGGCCGCTGATAGTCTGCCACTTTTCTAAAACTTGAACTGGTAATGCTGCCGAGCCAGAAACCATCAGGCGCATCTTAGCACAGCCTTCTGACATACTTTTTTGACGTTCCTTTGAGGCATTTTCCCAAGCGGTAATGAGCTTTACATAAATTGTTGGTACTGCCATAAATAGGGTTAAGTTACCGTCACAAATTCGTCTCCAAACGGTTTCGGTATCAAACTTGCTCAACAGATGACACTCCGCACCTGCCCATAAAGCACAAGTCAGGACGTTAATAATTCCATGAATATGATGTAGTGGCAGTATATGTAAAATGCGATCGCTAGATGTCCATTCCCAAGCGGTGATTAAGCTAGTTACTTGCGCTTGAATATTTTGATGAGTTGTAACCACACCCTTCGGTTTACCTGTTGTACCGCTAGTGTAGAGAATTAAGGCGCGTCTAGTGATATCTACCTCTGGGAGACAAGCAATATTAGATGGAAGTGTTTCTGAGGTGAGGATGAATCGCAAATTGTGTTCTTCGGCGAGCGATGCCTGCGGCGGTAAACTACGCAGTATACTTTCAAAATTAGGATGAGCAACAATAATCGATGCTCCAGAATTGGTAATTACATACTCCAATTCTGGGCGCGGATGAGAAACACACAGAGGTACAGCTATGCCACCAGCACGCCAAATCCCCCATTGAGTAGCTACATACTCAAATCCAGGTGGGATGAGGAAGGCAACTCGCTCCTCTTGTAAATCTTTTGCATTCTGAAGAAGACTTGTTGCTATTTGACTGGAAGTGTGAAGCAAATCCCGATAGGTAAATGATCCATCCGTTGTAGTGATAGCTATTTTCTCGCTGTGTTCTTCAGCACGAATAATCAATGGGAGATTCACGTTTATTTACCGATTTAGGGTTAATGCAGTCTACTTACTGAAAATATATATACTAATCCTATTTGCTTTAGATCCCCGACTTCTTGAAGAAGTCGGGGATCTTTTTATTGGTAACTTGATGCTACAACCAACGTTGTTTTTTAGCATAAGCAATACTACAAATCACAATTAAGATCATTACGCCAATTACAGCAGGATAAGCCCAAGGCTGCTCTAATTCAGGCATATATTTGAAGTTCATACCATAGAAACCAGACATGAACGTAATTGGTAAGAATACGGTCGAGAGGATAGTCAGGCGATTAATTCGTTCACCGGTTTTGCTAGCAATATTATCACGTTGGATTTCCATTAATTCTGACATCCAAGCTCTCAAAGCTTGATATTCTTGCCATAATTTATCAACTTGATGAACCAACTCTTCTTTGAATAGCTCTTTTACTGGCTGGGTGATCCATTGAAAATCATCGTAATCCATAATAGCCATAAGTGACTTAATACTTTGAAAATTACGTCTTCCTGAACGAGTAGATTGCCTCATAGTAGCAATTCTTTGGTACGTTGATTCATCACCAGAATCATCTAAAACTTCATCTTCCAAATCATCAAGCTTTCTAGAAATATAGTCAAAGACAATATGATAATTATTCAGAATCTCTTTAAAAATCAGATAAAAAAGATAGTCTATTCCCCATTTTTTAATATCTAGAGGGCGCTTTTGTAAATTATTAGCTAAGATACTTAAAACTTTTAATTCAGTGATTTCAAACGTAATTATAAAATTATTTCCAACTACAATATTGCCACGTGCAACCTCAAATTCATGATTTTTTATTTGAGCAGTTAGAATTTCATAGCTGTCAAATAAACAATCTTCTACGTCTTCATCAATTCCTAAAGGGGAATGGTTGAAAATCATGTTAACACGAGATGGATTGAGTTCAAAATGTTTGATAATTTTAGCCGTCCCAGTGCGATCGCGGAACTGAACACAGCGCAACCAAATATTCTGAGAAGCATCAATTCTTTTCAGTACCGTATCGACATCCCTATGAGTGAATATTTCCAGGTTATCTGGATAAAAAGTGAGGAGAATTAGCATATAGCCATCCTAATTGAGCCGTGAGAAAATACGGTGACTCATCTTGAACGATAATTGATTTAACTACAACGACAGATAAAAGGTCAAAGTCTGCGATTTCTGATGTTAAATAGACATATTACAGTGATATTTTACCTCGGAAGCTCCCCCCAACTCACCTTAAAAGCCTTGCTCTAATTCCCTCCTTTTTACCTACCGTGTACACACAAGTCTAATTACTCCCCTTAATCCCCCCGATGTTTTGGGGGGAAACAAGAAATCTAGTTCCCTCCCCTTTATAAGGGGAGGGTTAGGGTGGGGTAAAACCTTATTTAATCAACTATTTCAAACTTGTGCGTACACCGTAGCCTTTTTACAGAGAGTAAAGTAAACTCAAGCGAATTGGGACATATGGGCTAATAGTATAAGATGGATCGTCATAATATGGGATGACGGTATTGAGTCATAGCTCAGTTTTTTTCCGTGTTCCCAGATTTAGGACGAGAAGCTTTCGCTGGTGCTGAATTATTTTGCAGAATTGCAATTTCTTTCTGTGCATCTTGATAACTATCTTTTTCACCTTGCTGCTGGAATAGTTTTGCAGCTTTTTTGAAATCTGCGATCGCTCCCTGTTTATTTTTCTGCTTGGTGCGAATCACACCCCGGTTATAGTAGGCTAAGGCGTTGTTAGCATTAATTGCGATCGCTTGTGAATAATCTTGATTGGCAGCTTTTTTATTTCCCAGTTCAAGATAGGCGTTACCACGATTGTTGTAAGCAGCTATATTATTAGGGTCTAGTTTCAGAGCTTCGCTGTAATCTTCAATAGCGCCTTTATAATCTCCAAAAGAAAAGCGGTGAATACCTCTATGAATATAAGCGGCAATAAATTTAGGGTCAATCTGTAAAATAGTATTGTAATCTTCAGTGGCTTCGACTTTATTTCCCAGATCGCTGAAAACATCACCTCGATTAAGATATGCTTCTATATATTTGGGATTAATGTTAATTGCATCTGTGTAATCTTTAATGGCTGCATACTTTTGCTTATTAATAGATTGAGTTAAAGCCCTCTGATAATAAGCTTTGGCATCACTAGGATTAATCTTAATTACTGTATCGAAATCTTCGATTGCTCCTTGCTTGAGTCTGAGGCGACGGCGGATAATCCCTCGCTGTAAGTAGGCTTCGGTATACTGAGGCTTGAGGGCGATCGCTTTACTAAAATCTCCAATTGCCCCTTTATTATCTTTCAATTGAACACGGGCTAACCCTCGCCCATAGTAAGCATAAGCATCATCAGAGTTTAATTTAATCGCTTGGGTATAGTCTGCGATCGCTTCTTTGTATTTGCCTAATTCCGAAAAAGCAAATCCTCGGTCAAAATAGGCATTACCATCTTGAGGATTGAGTAAAATGGCCTGACTAGAGTCTGCTTGTGCTTGCTCATAGTCTCCTAATCGATAATAAGTATCGCCTCGCTTATTATAAGCTAAAGCATTTTTCGGATCTAATTCAATAACGTGATTGAAATCTTTAACTGCTCCTTCATAATTTCCTGCATCATATTTATCTAGCCCTTCTTGATATAATTCTTTTTGAGCATTACTTATAGGTTTTGGCGAACTTAAAAACCGCACTCCTACACCAAGTATGATTAAGCCAGCTATCCCAGTCAAAACTATTAATAATTTTTTACCTGGCTGTTTTTGCGGAACTTCAATATCTGTTAACTTTTTCAGGTCATCTAAAACTTCGGTTGCATACTGATAGCGCTTCCGATAGTCCAAACGCACCATTTTATTAATAATTTTTACTAGCTTTTTGCTGATTTTTATATTTTTGTTATACCAAAGGATTTCACCAGTCAGGCGATTTTTTTGATTGTGCAAATTAGATACTTCGTTTGCGGGTAAACCTAAAATTGCTGCGATCGCAACCATACCTAAAGCATATATATCACTGTTATATTTAACGTTGCCGTTAACTTGTTCTATAGGCATATATTCGATATTTTCAGCATTATTAGTGATGGATTCATTAAAATTACTAAAATCAACCAAAACTAATTTTTTATCTGATTCTCGGCGAATAATATTTGTCGGTTTAATATTCCGGTAAATAACACCCAAGCTATGTACAATCACCAAAATTTCTAATATCTCTGATAAAAGATAAATTACTTGGTCTTCCCTCAGAGTTTGTCCCTGGATAATTTCCTCAGTAAAAGGATTACCAGGGATGAATTCTTGGACTATATAGAATTCTTCGTTTTCTTCAAAATAAGCAATTAGCTTCTGAATTTGGTCGTGTTCCTGCCCTAGTTTTTCTAAAGTTTCTGCTTTACTGGCAAACAAGCGAGGCAGGATAGTTAAAGTTTGAGAATTGCCGCTAGGACTACGTAACTGCTTGACTACAAATTGGCTCTCAGGAAGACTTGCATCTTCAACTAGATAGGTTTTTGCCTTTTCCCCATCATTCAGAACTTTTAGTATTCGGTAACGTCCATCTAGTAAATGAATAGGCATCAATATAAATATAGTCTTATAAATTGTTTGATTATAGCTTACGTATTATTACTGGTAACTATTTTCTTTAAAAAATATCTTCGTCAAAACAAATCAATGCCATTGTGGCAGGTAAAAGTATTAATTACTAGCTAATGCTGCATATTGCTAGTAATATTTTTTTTTATTAAAAGAATGTTATTGATTTAGTACGGTTATATATTACCAGATTTAAGTAAAATTTGTGAGTTCAACGAGGCTTGGAAAAAAAAGTTAATCCATCGGGGGGGATATTTTGATTGGGACTATTCAGCAATGCCACTCATGACAGATAATTCTCAAATAGGGTAAAAAAATAGCAGTTTGAATTATGTATAACCCCAGATAATAAATCGAAAATGAACGTATTTGGGCGAAAAAAAGCCTTGGTAGCTACTGCGAAGCGTCAATTCCTCAAGGCGCTCAATGACCGCGACATCGCTGCGATTAATAGCTTAGTTGTAGAGTTACAAAGGATTTTGAGAGCGAAAAAGTTAACTGATTTGATTGTTAATGAGGTAATGGTTGAATGCGATGCTGACAGCCACAGTTGGTTTTGTCAAATTTTTCTTGGACAAGCCCAATATGAACAGATGGAGGGAAAAGCTCAAAGTAACGTCTTTAAAATTTTAGTGAGTAAAGGTTTGGAACTGGGCAAAGACTTTAGCTCTGGGCGCGATCGCAGTATTATTATAGGCGATCGCGCCAAGCAAGTCTTAATCAGCGAAGTGCCCCAGGAGCATCAGGCAGCATTTGAGGCACAGTTAGAATCCTCGCTAGTTTTAGATCCAGTTACCACCATCGAACAGCAGTTAGGGTGTGCATTTTTTACCAATTTGACTGAGATTGCCATTCAACAAATAGAATTACTGAGTAATTCTCAAGCGGCTGCTTATCTAGGAGTGCTAGTGGCTGGATTAGTATCGCGTCATCCTCAACTTCAGGATGCGGACTTTCCCACACGATTTATTGTCAATGCTCTCCAAGGACTGTCGCAAGAACGAGCAATGGCAATTTTGAACGATCCAGAGACAAATCCTCAGTTCGATGAAATGATTATTTTTGGGCATTTATTAGCAGCAATGGGAGATAAAGAATATCACCGCATTGCTGAAGAAGAGGGTGGTATCAGTCTTGAACAACTTAAAAAACTTGATTTAGTTTGGTGTGGTGAACGCCGACTTTCAGAAATGATAGCCATGATAGAAAAATGGCATTTCAAAGATAGATAATCAGCAATTTAAAATTCAAACTTCAGTTCTATGCTGGCACGACAACTTTCTCACTACCAGCTAGTCCAAAAGCGGCATGAATGGCTTGCAAAGCTTTAACACCTTGCTCTTGTGCTACGACACAACTAATTTTTATTTCTGAGGTGGCAATCATTTGAATATTAATTTGGTGTTGGGCTAGCGCTTCAAACATTTTTGCAGCAACACCTGGTTGTCCCACCATACCTGAACCGACAATACTCACTTTAGCGATCGCACTATCTAAAACAACTTCGCCCCATCCTAACTCTGCCGCTACTTGAGTAAGCATTTTTTTGGCATTTTCCCCGTCTATCCGTGAGACTGTAAAGGCAATATCTCTCCTAGGAACACCATCAATCACCCGACAGCGCTGAGATTGAATAATCATATCAACGCTGATATTGTGTTGCGCTAATAATCCAAATAACTTCGCCGCCATCCCTGGACGATCTGGTAATTGGCGAATCGCAAGACGCGCTTGATTCAAATCTAAAGCAACACCGCGAACGGGAGGTGGGGAGTGCTGAGTGCTGAGTGCTGAGTGCTGAGTGGGCAGTGAGGGGGATAAAAGAATTAATTTATCTTCCCCTGCCCCCCCTGCTTCCCCTGCCTCCCCTGCTCCCCCTGCTCCCTGCTCCCTGCTCCCTGCTCCCTGCTCCCCTGCCTCTATTTCAAAGGCGGTACGGAGTGCTAAGACGGCGCGATCGCATTCTGCGGCTGCAACTACGCAACTTACTTTCACTTCGCTGGTGGAAATCATTTGAATATTCACGCCAGCTTCGGCTAAGGTGGCGAACATTTTTGCAGCCACACCGGGACGGCCAATCATTCCTGCGCCAGCGATGCTGACTTTGGCAATGTTATGTTCTAGCATTACCTCGGCTTCGTCAGACTTGGGATTAGATGGATTTCTCAGTGCTGGGGCGATCGCTGCGGCTACTGCTTCTGCTCGTTTTAAGATTGGAGTGGTGACAGTAAAGGCAATGTCATTACTGTTACCTTCATGAATTGACTGAATAATCAAATCTACATCTACTTTTTGTCGGGAAATTTCGCCAAACAACCTGGCTGCTACGCCTGGTTTATCGGGTACGCGCAACAATGCTACCTTTGCTTGGTCGGTGTCAAATTCTACAGCATCCACAGGACGGGCGATTTCTAGATTGATTAGCGATCGCCCTTGGGGTTTGGCTGATGTCACCCAAGTACCTGGTTGATCCGTCCAGCTAGACCTAACTACAAGGGGAACACCATAGTTACGAGCAATTTCTACAGCACGGGGATGCAACACTTTTGCACCCAAGCTAGCTAGTTCCAACATTTCATCGCAGGTGATGTCATCCATCAATTGGGCTTCGGCAACTAAGCGGGGGTCTGTAGTTAGAATCCCTGGAACATCTGTATAAATTTCACAAAAGTTAGCTCGTAATGCGGCTGCGATCGCTACCGCCGAAGTGTCAGAACCACCGCGCCCCAAAGTTGTAATTTCCATCTCACCAGCGCTGGATGTACCTTGGAACCCTGCTACAACAACTACTTTACCTGCATTTATGTGGCGACAGAGGCGAGTAGTGTCAATATGCAAAATCCGAGCGCGGCTGTGTTCAGCTTCGGTAACAATTCCTACCTGAGCGCCAGTCATAGAAATTGCTGGTTGTCCGAGTTCCTGCAAAGCCATGCTGAGTAAGGCGATGGTTACTTGTTCGCCAGTGGAAAGCAGCATATCCATTTCCCGGCGGTTTGGATTGGGAGAAATTTCATTAGCTAGTTTGACGAGTCCATCGGTGGTTTTGCCCATTGCTGAAACCACTACTACCAGAGAGTTTCCAGCTTGGACAGTTTTATAAACACGCTGTGCGACAGCTTGAATGCGTTCCACTGAACCGACAGATGTACCACCGTATTTCTGAACTATGAGCGCCATAACTTTTATGCAATCAATTGTGTCTGTTTTGCTCAATGCCTCCGCCGGGTTAGGAAGCCTTGAAGATATTAATAGATATTTAGTTTACTAAAAATTGTGTAGCATACCCAATCATGAGTTGATTATTCAAAAACTACATCTTCGTAAAGTGATGCCATTGTTTCCTCAAAATCCACGCTGTTGAGTCGAAATGATTGATGTTCTGCTGTGTAGGATTGTAAAACCCACAATCCTTGCTCATTGCGGCGAAAAGACTCGACTCGCTGACGTTTGGTATTAATTAAAACATACTCTTGCAGACTTTCCAGTGTTTGGTAATCAGCAAATTTATCGCCCCGGTCAAATGCTTCGGTAGAATTAGATAAAACTTCGACAATTAAACAGGGAAATCTTTTATAACCTGGCGTTTCTTGATCTCGTTGATCGCAAGTAACCATCACGTCGGGATAATAAAAGCGATTCAGAGATTCAATTCGGGCTTTCATGTCAGCGATGTAAACACGACAACCAGAGCCGCGCACATGATTACGGAGGAGAGCAAATAAGTTTCCCGCAATGGTAACGTGTGGATCAAGCGCTCCAGCCATTGCATAGATGTAGCCGTCTATATATTCATGCTTGATATCGCTCTGTTCCTCCATTTGGAGGTATTCTTCAGCAGTGAGGTGGTTTTGTTGAGGCGAGGCTATCATAGTTGAAACTTTAAGGTTTGAATGATATTTATTGATGGCAAGTATATTTTATAATCCAATACCTTTCCGTTAAGGCAAGAGACGCGATAAATCGCCGTCTTTACAAGAATGAATCTTTTGTAGAGACGGCGATTTATCGCGTCTTTAAGAGCGATTGCCAGTTTTCGGCTAAATGATATACCAAAATGAATGCGTGAATTACTCAAATGAGTAAGCAAACTGGAGTTTGAGAAAGTAAAAGCTGTTTTTGCTTGCGGAAAACACTAAAATGCGAGATTAAAAGCTGCTTTTGTTTGCGGAAAACACTAAAATGCAAGATTAAAAGCTGCTTTTGAAGAAGGAAAAGCTGTTTTTGTTTGTGGAAAACACTAAAATGCGAGATTAAAAGCTGCTTTTGAAGAAGGAAAAGCTGCTTTCGTTTGTGGAAAACACTAAAATGCGAAATTAAAAGCTGCTTTTGAAGAAGGAAAAGCTGCTTTTGCATAAGTAATCAGGCATTTTTACTTAACTCAATATGAATTTAAGTTTAGGCGATACCTTTCATTCGGAACGGTATGCGATCGCGATCGCACTTTTCAGTTTTATCACAATACGCTTTGCACAAAACTAGCTTATTCTGGATTTGAGGAAAGGCGATCGCGCAAATATGCTAAATTTTCACGAACAGTAACAGTATTAGGATGATCCACTCCTAACCGTTGCTCAAAAATATCTAAAGCTTGGATGTAAAGGGGTTCGGCTTCGCTGTATCTGCCTTGGGAGTCGTATAGTAATGCTAGGTTGTTGAGGCTAGAGGCGACATCTGGATGTTCTTCTCCGAGCAGCTTGCGTGAGAGTGCTAAAGCTTGGATGTAAAGGGGTTCGGCTTCGCTGTATCTGCCTTGGGAGTCGTAGAGTAATGCTAGGTTGTTGAGGCTAGAGGCGACATCTGGATGTTCTTCTCCGAGCAGCTTGCGCCTGAGTGCTAAAGCTTGGATGTAAAGGGGTTCGGCTTCGCTGTATCTGCCTTGGGAGTCGTAGAGTAACGCTAGGTTGTTGAGGCTAGTGGGGACATCTGGATGTCCATCTCCAAGCAGCTTTCGCCAGAGTGCCAAAGCTTTGATGTAAAGGGGTTCGGCTTCGCTGTATCTGCCTTGAGAGTAGTAGAGTCCCGCTAGGTTGTTGAGGCTTTGTGCGACATCTGGATGTTTATCTCCGAGCAGCTTGCGTGAGAGTGCTAAAGCTTGGATGTAAAGGGGTTCAGCTTCGCTGTATCTGCCTTGGGAACGATAGAGTAACGCTAGGTTGTTGAGGCTAGTGGCGACAGATGGATGTTCATCTCCAAGCAGCTTTCGCCAGAGTGCCAAAGCTTTGATGTAAAGTGGTTCGGCTTCGCTGTATTTGCCTTGAGAGTAGTAGAGTAACGCTAGGTTATTAAAACTTTGTGCGACATCTGGATGTTCATTGCCGAGCAGCTTGTGCCTGAGTGCTAAAGCTTGGATGTAAAGGGATTCAGCTTCACTGTATCTGCCTTGAGAGTCGTAGAGATACGCTAGGTTGTTGAGGCTAGAGGCGACAAATGGATGTTCATCTCCGAGCAGCTTTCGCCAGAGTGCCAAAGCTTTGATGTAAAGTGGTTCGGCTTCGCTGTATTTGCCTTGGGAGTAGTAGAGTAACGCTAGGTTATTAAAAATTTGTGCGACATCTGGATGTTCATCTCCGAACAGTTGACGCCAAAGTGCCAATGCTTGGATATAAAGGGGTTCGGCTTCCCTGTATCTGCCTTGAGAGTAGTAGAGATACGCTAGGTTGTTGAGGCTTTGTACGACATCTGGATGTTCATCTCCGAGCAGCTTGCGCCAAAGTGCCAAAGCTTTGATGTAAAGGGGTTCGGCTTCGCTGTATTTGCCTTGGGAACAGTAGAGTGACGCTAGGTTGTTAAGGCTAGTGGCGACAGATGGATGTTCATCTCCCAAGTGTTTTTTAGCGACTTCTAGACATTGTTTGAACCAGGGTAAAGCCTGGTTACATAAACCTTGAGCATTGTAAAATGTAGCGTTGCCGTAGAAAGGCCAAAGTAAATCATTATGGCTGACGTATTGAATGAGATGATTCGCTACTTCAGCTATATGAGGAATGGCAGGAGAAATGGCAGTGATTTGCTCAAGGGTAGACGATTGAAGAATATCTTGGGCAACTGCTACCATTACCCGGCAAAAACTTCGCTTTAATTCCTCCTTTTTATCTAAACCTGTAAGCTTATATTGAAAAAACTCCCGCAACAGTGGATGTAATTGATAGATTCCCTCACCTTTGCGCTGAACTAAATGCAGATTAAGCAAGCTATCATCTCTAATTTCTTCTAAATCTTCGACATCTTCATCTGGTAAACACTGTTCCACCAAATTCCAAGGTATGGGTGCGGCGGCAAATAAACTTAGTAAACAGCCCAATTGTTTATCACTGTCCTCTAATTCCTGCCAACTCAACTCAAAGGCTGCTAACACACCTCGTTGTGCTGTCATGTCAGCTTCCGACTTAGATTTAGAGAGAGAACGCTCATCTAATCGCTTGTTCTCCAACCGCCGCAATATTTCTGCTAGAGATAAATCCTCTTTCCGCGCCAGATAGCGCCCCACTAATTCCACACCCAAAGGTAAATATCCCAGCCATTCACACAAATGATTTGCTAAAGCTAATTCTTTTTCAATTCGCCCCGGTGTTTCTTTGAGTAAAGACTTTAATAACTCCAGCGCCGCCTCTGGTTGCAGCACATCCAAAGATAACTGTGCGATGCGTCCCAACTTCTGGCGGGTAGTCATCAACACTTTAAACCGAGAAGGTAGCGACTGTAAATAAGGCTTAACTTCCTCGTAGTCGCTGACATCATCCAACACTAGCAGCACATTACCATCACGCCAACGCCGCCAACAATATTGCACTTGCGCGACTATATCAAAATCTTCTGGCGGCTTTAAATCAAGCTGCGTTCTGGCAAACTGCACAACTTGAATGCCCACATCACCAGTCTTTGCTAGCAACCAGCAAAGCCCACCGTTATATGTTTCGTGGCGTTTGATGGCATATTGTAAGGCGAGTTCTGTTTTACCAACTCCACCCATGCCTGCTATTGCTGCGATCGCAACTTGTTTATTATCCTGCAAAAGTTGGTGGAGCTTTTGCAATTCTTTCTCACGTCCAACAAATTCCACCACCCCACTCAGGGGCAAATTTTGCGGTATTTCAGTAGAAACTATCGATTCCCCTTGGGGCGACTTTAGTCAGAAGTTAAAGGTGTTACCAGAAATGGTATTAGTTCCACCTTTAATATTTATTCCCTGCCAATTTTCAATAATAGTGTTCGTCAGTTGAGGTTGTGCTTCATTGGCTACAGCTTCCACAGCTTGAGCAATTTCAGGATCTTTCTTTGCCGCTTCCTCTACCTGCTGCCCAATGAGATAAGCTTGACCATAATCTAAAGATTGTGTTTTAGCCTGTTCGATAACCTTCGCCGTGCTAGGTTCCTTGCGTTTCAGCAGAACTAACAACTTTTCGCCTTCGTTCCAAGCCTTTTCGCCGATGATTTCCCCAGTTTTTTCAAAGGCTTTGATGATTACCAAAGTTGCGATCGCAGCTGCTGTCAGCGATACTGGCTCCATAAGTTTGTCAAAATATACGAAATTTTACTTATGGTTCTCAGTTTAACAGCCTCTAAAGAGGTGATGGAGAGCAAATAGCAGAATAAACTATAAAACAATTAAAGGGACGACTCCAACAAGTGAAATCGTCCCTTTAAACTTATAAATAGTGAAATATTTTCTATCTGCTTACTCTGGAAGGTTCAACCCACTCATCCCAAGAGCTATCGTAGCCATCATAGGTAATTTTATAAAGATCGTTACTAACTTCTAAAATCTGCCCTTTATACCATTTCCCCTTCCACAAAATTCTTACTGCATCTCCAACTTCAAATGATGCCCGGAAGCGTTCAGCACCAACCCATTCATTCCAGGAACTATCATAACCTTCATAAGTAATATAGCAATTATCATCATTAACCTTAAGTACCGTTGCTGGATACCATTTTTCCTTCCAAAGAACCTCAGCCTTTTGTCCTACAGAACAGGGTGAAGCAGCAAAAGCACTGGGAATCAATGCGGCTACCCAAGTTGCCATGAATATGGCACCAAATAATACTTTATTTCTCATGATTCTATCCTCAAGCAGTAAAACAGAATTTTGATTGTGATTGATGGAAATCTAACTAAAAATTTCCATTAACTCTTACTATTGTGATGGAATCAAATTAGCGATCGCCTCAGCAAAAATTATGAATTTTCGCCGCTAGTTATGAAGATATCGTGTTTGAAATTAACAAAAATAGCTTATTAACCAGGATTTTACCCCACCCTAACCCTCCCCTTGGAAAGGGGAGGGAACTAAATTTCTTTTTCCCCCCTTTCCAAGGGGGGATTAAGGGGGGTAATTCAACTACCGTAGCCTTAAAAGGGGGGTTAGGGGGGATCTAAAAGTGCCTAAGCTCACCACAGCGAAACACTTTTCAAACAACCTCTTAGTCGAAAGGCTCAGATACCCGACTTCTTCAAGAAGTCATCGATCTAATTATTAGTATTCATACTGAAACTGAATTTTACAGTTTGTTGATATTTTTTAAATTACGGGTTCTAAATCTAATTTCATAAATTCCTAGTAAACCCGATGCTACTAGCAAAGGTAAGAAATAATAGATTCCCCGATAAGCTAACATTGACCCCAAAATCGCCGCCGCCGAAACTTGGGATGAGAGAATCAGCAAAATTATAGTTTCAAATACACCCAAACCACCAGGGACATTACTAACAACACCTGCAAACATCGCTAGTAAGTAGATACCCAAAAAATCTAGATAGGACAAAGATATATTAGTGGGAAGCACTGCATAAAGAATTGCTGCTGCCAAAATCCAATCAAGACTAGAAATTGCTATCTGAATAAGGGATATCTTAAAATCAGGAAATCGAAATTCTTGCCCACGAATTATTAAAGGTTGTTTAATAAAAATACTTCCTAGCAAATAACTAGCAACCAATAGCAGAAAAATCACGCCGATGGTACGCACAGTAGCAAAAGGTAAATGTAATTGAGTGGGAATTTTGAGGGGGTTGATGAGGAATAAGCAACCTGCAACGGCAAACATCCCCAACCAAAAAGTAAAATTGGCGAAAGCAATTACTTGAGCGATCGCAACTGCTGACACTCCCCAAGTAGCATAAAATCGATAACGGATAGCACTGCCAGTCAGCAAAGCAAAACCTATAGTATTACTAAACGCGGAGCTAATAAAGCTGGTTAAAGCAATCTTGTTCCAGTTTAGGGAACGATTTATGTAACTAAAACCCAAAATATCGTACCCAATCATCACTAGATAGCCCAAAACCGTCAGCCAAATTGCCCAGCTTAAGCGGCTTTTGGGGATAGCAGCTAGAGAGTTGAGGATGTCACGATAATTATACTCATGCAGTTCGTTAGCGATCGCCCACAGGGAAAGCACCAGCAGCGACAAGCCAAACAGTGTGCTGAAATTAAGTTGCAATTTTTTAAGCATCGTGAAGAAACTTATCCTAACTCTTGACTTTTAACTTACAACAAGTCGCAAAGTTTACATCCTCTTGACACAACATTGACAACTTACTTGCGTAAACTTAATGGTTGCCAGCACAGACTGTCCAATGACCTGCAAAGATGAACTACAAACACTCAAAAATTATCTTGCTAGTTTCAGTATTAACCCTAGTTAGCTGTAATTTATCCCAAAATGTCGTAGCAAAACCACCTCTACAGCAGGATTTAAAAACAACTCCTTCTGTTCTTCCAACAAAGTCTAATACTGGCGACTCAGCTA
Source organism: Nostoc sp. FACHB-133 (assembly GCF_014698055.1). NCBI lineage: Bacteria > Bacillati > Cyanobacteriota > Cyanophyceae > Nostocales > Nostocaceae > Nostoc > Nostoc sp. FACHB-133. The sequence continues at coordinate 214,912 of NZ_JACJSH010000003.1, read as the reverse complement.
CTCACTTAACCTACAAAATTGCAACCTACGATAGTCAATTAATGGGTGCAAATCGCACTTATGGCGTTTCTTTACCCCCTGGCTATGAACAAAACCCAAAACAAAGATATCCTGTAATCTTTCTCCTCCACGGCGGACATGGTAATCCCAATGATTGGTTTATTCAGAATAAGGGAGAAGCTCTCAAGACAGTGGAACAACTTTATACTACAGGTAAGCTCCCACCTAGCATTATTATCACACCAGATGGCAACGACAAACGTGGCTCTAGTCCCTACCGAGATCCCGAATATATTGATGGCCCTAACGGTAAAGTCTCCACAGCCGTGGGTGATGAGTTAGTAAAAGTCGTGCAAAGCCGTTATCATACACTAAATAATCCAGATTTTTGGGCAATAGGTGGTTTATCTTCTGGTGCTTGGGGTGCAATGAATGTCGGGTTACATAATGTAAATCATTTCTCAATTTTATTTAGTCATAGTGGTTATTTTGAAGATAAAAGCGGCCCAACAAATAGCCCAATAATTTATATAAAAAGCATTCCCACACCAGCTACAAAAAGATTGCGAATTTACTTAGATTCAGGCAAAGCAGATATTGAAGAAATCGATGAAGCTAAAAATTTCTCTAAAGTACTAAATAATCTAAAAATTTACAATTTGTTTCGTCAATTTCCTGGCAGTCACACTTGGCAATATTGGCGGGAACATTTAGCCGATTCTTTGACGTTTGTGGGTGAACAATTTAAATCTGCTGAGATGGCAAGTATGGCTCGTAATGTAGGTGCTAATAATAAAAATCCTTAGCGATCGCCAGGATAAATAATACTATTTTGTAAATCCGTTGATATTTAAATATCACTGTGGAAAACTCTACTGCCATTCTTAAGCAGATTCACTATAGTAAGTTCTAACGGAGGTGATTTTTCTAACCATAAAAAATATGAAAATTTCTAAATTGTTAATTAGTTTGCTAGGAGCGATCGCACTCTTTACAACTGCTGGCTATTATTATGTATTTATATTAGGTGCGCCGCAACTAGACCCACCCCAAAAAGTTGCAAAGACTGGACTAAAGTTTCAATTATCAACCTTCAACTCTCAAGCGATGGGTGCAGTCCGCAACTATGGCGTGATTTTGCCGCCTGATTATGATAAAAATCAGCAAAAGCGCTACCCGGTGATATTCTTATTGCACGGTGGTCATGATGATGCTCGTGCTTATGTTAACAAGTATGCAGTCTTAGATGTACTACATCAACTTTATCAAACTGGAAAATTACCGCCATCAATTGTGATTACACCTGATGGTAATGATAATCGTGGTTCCAGTCCTTTCTACGATCCTGATTACTTTGATGGGCCGAATGGCAAAATAGGGACTTTAATTGGTTCTGAGTTAGTGCAAGTTATCAAGTCTCGCTACCGCACTTTAGAAGAACCCCAGTTTTGGGCGCTGGGAGGTCTGTCTTCTGGGGGATGGGGGGCATTTAATATCGGGTTACGCTATCTTAACAACTTCCACATTCTGTTTAGCCATAGTGGTTACTTTACCGATAATAGCGGTTCACAAAATAGCCCTCAACAAATAGTGCAACAGCTATCGCCTCAAGATAGGAAGCGATTGCATATTTACTTGGATGCCGGTTTGAACGATACTAATTTATTATCTTCTACCAAAGCCTTCCACGAAACCTTAAATAAATTAGGCATTGCTCATGTATTTTATGCGTTTCCAGGAGGTCATGGTTTGTCTGGTGCTGATATAGGCTGGAACTACTTCCACAAACACCTTAAAGATTCGCTCTCGTATGTAGGGGAACAATTTAAAAAGTTAGGAGTTAAAAGTTAGGAGTTAAGAGTTAAGAGTTTTAACACCAAAACTAATGACAAATGACAAATGACAAATGACTAATAACAAATGACTAATAATTTAAAAACTCAGATTGGACTTTGGAGTGCAGCTTTCCTTACTGGTTTAGTGGGAGTAGTGAATTTGTTGTCAGCAGTGACCCCTAACTTGTATGGGCGGAATCACTGGTTAAAGGAATTTTTGCCATTTGAAATTCGTGCCACGGGTCATATATTTGCAGCGCTGACTGGGTTTGTTTTACTTGCACTTGCTACTAATTTATTACGCAGAAAAAGAATTGCCTGGTTATTAACCATTGCTTTACTAGTAATTTCCATTTTCAGCCATTTGCTCAAGGGATTGGACTATGAAGAAAGTCTCCTCTCTGGAGTTTTACTGGTGCAATTAATCTGGATGCGCCATTTTTTTACGGCACAATCAGATCGTCCTTCAATTGCACGGGGAGTTAGAGTGCTGATAGGTGCTTTACTATTTACCCTGGCATACGGAACTATTGGATTTTATTTATTAGACGGCAAATTTTCAGAAAATTTTAATTGGAGTGAAGCTGTACTTCAGACTTTAGCGATGTTCTTCACTGAGGATAATTGGGGGTTGCAACCAAAGAGCCGATTTGGAGAATTTTTTGCTAATTCTATCTATATTATTGCCGCAGTTACTATTACCTATGCAATAGTAATGTTATTGCAACCTGTATTTTGGCGTAATCTAGCAACGCCAAAAGAGCGCCAAAGAGCTAAAGAAATTGTCGAGCAATATGGGCGTTCTTCTTTAGCAGCGATCGCACTCTTAAATGACAAGAGTTATTATTTTAGTCCTACTGGTAATAGTGTAATAGCTTATGTTCCCAAAGGCAGGGGTGCGATCGCATTAGGAGATCCCATAGGCCCCATTGAAGACCGCCAAGAGACAATTGTTGCTTTCTGGCAGTTTTGCCAACGCAATGACTGGTATCCAGGCTTTTACCAAACTTTGCCCGATGATGTTGAGCTTTACAAATCATTAGGATTTAAGGTACTCAAGATTGGAGAAGAAGCGATCGTTGACCTAAAAAGTTTTACATTACAAGGTAAAGCTGGTAAAAATTTTAGACCATCAATAAATCGTTTAACTAAACTGGGATACCAAATCGAGTTTTACCAACCACCCATTGCTGATACTTTGTTGCACCTCCTCAAACCTGTGAGTGATGAATGGCTAAAGATGGTACAAGGTTCAGAAAAACAATTTTCTTTGGGCTGGTTTGACGAAGCTTATCTGCGAGAGTGCGAGATTGCTGTGGTGCATACTCCCGAAGGTAACATCAGCGCCTTTGCCAACATTCTCCGGGAGTACCAACTTAACGAAGCAACTATTGACATGATGCGACATCGCTCATCTCTTGAGAATGGGACGATGGACTTCCTATTTATTTCTCTGCTTGAGCATTTTAAAGAGTGTGGTTACGACAGCTTTAATTTCGGTCTTTCTGCCCTTGCGGGAGTTGGAGACAACCCAGAATCACGCCGCTTAGAGAGAGTCTTGCACTATCTTTACGAGCATTTAAATCGCTTCTACAACTTCAAGGGGCTACACGCCTACAAAGACAAGTTCCGCCCCAGTTGGGAACCGCGTTATTTGGTTTACCCCAGTTTAGCTGCCTTACCAGATGTAGTTGTAGCATTGATTCGCGCAGATTCAGGCGATCGCCTTTTTGATTATTTCAAACCCGGAGCCTAAAGGCATCTATTCTGGCATTAACCCCATAACACCTCATTCTAGGGCGATATCTATGATGGACTCGCCTACACAAATTGACATTTTTGTGATACAATTGTACTATAAAGGAATGAACCTCCGGTGAGTATGTAACGCTAAGTCTGACAGGAAATCTCCAAAGTTTGTCATAACCGAATCCCCATAGTAGTTAGTACACTGAGGTCAAAATTTCCCTTACCTTGAACGAGGGGCAAAATCTCCTTGTCTTTATTTGACATAAATTTATTGTGTGTTTGTCCTTCAAGTTTTCACGGTTGGAAGAACTTATTAGAAACCGTGGCTTTAACAGACTTATTGACCTTTAGACGGAAGGTGGAAATATGAGAAATAATCAAATTTCTCTGCTAGAACTCATCAATTTTTTTGCAGAACATCGCAACAATATCATTATTAATATCAAGCATCTGCAAGAAAATTATCAAAGAACAGGTATCAAGCGGGTTAGAGGTGTGAGAGACGAAAAAGGGGAACTCTTACAACCTTGGTTGCAAACAGAATATATAGATAATGCTGAGTATGCTGGCATGGGCGAGTTTCAATTTAACCGCAATACCGCTACTATCAATATGCTTATCAAACGTAAAGTCAAACTTACCAAATCTGAAGATCAAACCCCCACTTTTGAGGTAGCAGGTTTGCTGGTAAATGACCTCAGTAGCTTTAATAATTACACGATTGTAAGTGACGGTAAAATCAATATAAAGTCTTTACAAGTCAAAATTAGTAGTAAAAAAGCTTTTGATTGGCTCAAAGAAAAGGGTGTGTTAGATGCAGAAAATTTTGACTTCCATGCTGAATATACCATCCAGCTAGATAACTTGCCGCTTGTCTCTTCTGATAGTCGTTACAGTAATATTGATGGATTATTCAATCAAATTGCAGAAATTAAAGTACTTACTAGTATTATTTCTGCTTACTTGAAAAAAGAGTCCGAGATATTTATAGCGCCACAGTTAGATGAGTTTAAAAAGCACTATCTGTCTAAGAATACTTACATCAATTTCCCTACCACTAATGAATATACCGATATCCAAGAAGCTTTAGTTAATGGTACTCTTGATTCCAGATTGAGCTATAAAATCGACATCGGCAGTCAAGATATTCTGAACTTGAGTAAGTTCCCTTCGGCTAATAAGTTTCTGAATAGAATGTATCGTCTTTATGATAAAGAAACTGGAGAGATTATCATTAAGCCGAATTTTGAGATGGTATTTGATGAAAATCTAGCTGTTAGGCACAGGTTACTGTCATCACGTACCAAGATTACGAAAGTTGACGAGTTTATGAAACCAATTTTTGATGATTTTCTTGGGCTTGATCAAAATGGCATAGTTGTAGATATTCTGAAGAAAGTTGGTGCTAATATTTTGGCACAGTTATTTCAGGATAAACAAACTGGTAAGCAAATCAGCAAACAAGAAATGGTTACAGCTTTGAGCGCAGCAAATACCAAGCTAGAGAAATATTTAGAAAATATCTACCAAGAGAAGATTTCTCCTTTGGTATTTTACATTGGTTGTACTGGATTATTGCCAGATGAAATAAAAGTAAAACCCATGACTGCTGAGGAAGCTGCTGCTAAATATCCAAATTTGCAATTTTCTAAAAATGAGCAAGAGGGCACTTTTTTTGCAGTTGGTAATACTATTCTCAGCATCTATGCCAAGACTGAATATTACAGCAAACTTATTTCTGTCGGTATAGACAATTAGATTGCATATACCAATAGCCCGAAGATCCCCGACTTCTCTAAGAAGTCGGGGATCTTGTTTATGAACTTTTATTTAGGATTGTTATAGCAATTATAATCGCGGAAGAAATTGGACTTGCAGACGAAGGACTCATTACAATAGTGTTGCCTAAAAAGTTGCTGTCTACATACTCAATGCTGACCGGATAAATAAATCAGCAATGCCACCAATTCCTCTCCCAAAACCTGGGATTATGAATAGAAGCATCATGCCAAAGAGTCCAAATTGAGTATATTGCAGTGGCTTTAGCTGAGGAAAAATCTCACTGAAAACATGAAAGCCATCCAGTGGTGGAATTGGCAGTAGATTAAATAGAAATAATGTAAAATTAATCCGAGCCGCTAAATAAAGAAATTCGACGCTCAACAGTCCTGAAAGATTAAAAAGTTTGAGCAACACAGTAAATAGAATACCTAATGCCAGATTCGACAATGGGCCTGCTGCGGATACCAAAATATTGCCTAGCTTACCAGAGCGAAACTTAGAGGGGTTGACAGGCATTTGTCCCCAAGCTATACCCATGAGGCAGAGAAAGATGATTGATTCTTTACCCATGTGAACTACAGGATTAAGTGTCAGATGACCAGTTTGTTGGGGAGTGTTATCTCCCTGACTCATAGCAGCACAGCCGTGAGCAAGTTCATGCAAAGTAATGGAGAATATGACAATTACAACGATACTGAAAAAATGAATCGGCTCTGTGATGAGTGTTTGGATAAACATAATTTACTAAATTTTGGCAATGCACGTCTGCGTAATAACATATCTTTAGTATAAATTTTAATAAGTAAATTACTTAAGCTGCTACGGTAATTTTTGGTATATTTTATAAATAAAAAATTTACTAATTTTATTAATCTCAGTTGATTTGATAGCTTAAAAAACATCTCATAACACTTCAAGAATTTTAAAACCTAGTAGTAACTACGTATTTATTTTAATTTTTAGTATATAAAAAACTGACATTAACTCAAATCAAAAAGCTTGCTGTATAATAAAATACCTAAAAAGAGTAAAGTTAAAAATTACAGATAGATTTAGCTTTATTTGTGTCTAACTGCATCTCATAGTTTTATGTGTCTCTGGCTCAAAATATAGCCGCTATTGCCTTGTGATTTTGGTGCATCATTTTGCAAAGTTAATTTTATTACCTGAAATAGCAATAGATTTACTAATAATCTTTAAGAAAATTATGCATATATCAACTTCAATGAGACAATCTGACCTAATCTTCTCAACCTAAAGGAAGACAATGAACGATCGCACAAAGGCTCTCCAGGCTCTCGCGGCTGAACGTTGGCGCGTATCCCTGATTCTAAGTGGAGCCATGATGTTTATTTACTTTGGCTTTATCTTGCTAATCGCATTCAATAAGCCCTTATTGGGGTCATTAGTAGCTCCTGGCCTAAGCCTGGGAATTTTACTAGGAGCGCTGGTAATTGTCTCAGCATGGGTATTAATTTTTGTCTACGTGCGTTGGGCAAATAGCAGTTACGACGATCAAATCGCCAGGCTGACACGCAAGTAAATTAGTTATTAGCAATTTCTAGTCCAAAATCCAAAATACTAAACCAAAAAAGCATGAATAGTGTGTGGTTGGATCTGCCATTAGCGGCGGATATTACCAGTCTTGGTAAGTTTAACCCGTTGGCGATCGCTTTCTTCTTTCTGTTTGTTGTCAGTTCTCTAGGTATTACCTATTGGGCGGCAAAGCTGACCAAAAATACCGCCCACTTCTATACAGCCGGCGGCAAAATCAGTGGTTTCCAAAATGGGCTAGCCCTAGCAGGAGACTTTATGAGTGCAGCTAGCTTTTTAGGTATCGCTGGACTGGTGGCACTCAATGGCTTTGACGGCTTAATTTATTCTATTGGCTTTCTGGTGGGCTGGCCAATTGTGATGTTTTTGATTGCGGAACCACTACGTAACTTAGGCAAATACACCTTTGCCGATGTAGTGGCTTATCGCTTACAGCAAAAACCTGTACGCATTGCATCTGCGATTGGAACGCTGGCAGTGATTAGCTTTTACTTAATTGCTCAGATGGTAGGGGCTGGGGAGTTAATTAAACTACTGTTTGGCTTTGATTATGAGTTAGCCGTGGTCATCGTCGGTTGTGTGATGATGGCTTATGTGATTTTTGGTGGGATGATTGCCACCACTTGGGTACAAATTATTAAAGCAGTTCTGTTACTCGGCGGAACCATCTTGCTAGCTATTTTGGTATTGGCACGATTTGGTTTTAACCCACTTGCTCTGTTCGCTGCGGCCGCAGATAAATATACAGGTGTATTAGCTCCAGGTAAACAGGTTTCCGATCCCTTTGATGCCATCTCCTTGGGAATGTCGTTGATGTTCGGCACTGCTGGATTACCCCACATCCTGATGCGTTTTTACACAGTACCGGATGCTAAAGCAGCACGACTCTCTGTTACTTACGCTACAGCTATTATTGGCGTTTTTTATCTCCTTACCTTCATCCTGGGCTTTGGAGCAATGGTGCTAGTAGGGCAAGATGCCATCAAGCAAGTTGGGACTGGCGGTAACATGGCTGCACCGATGTTGGCAGAATTTCTTGGTGGTGATGCTTTCTTAGGCTTTATTTCTGCTGTTTCCTTTGCAACGATTTTGGCGGTTGTAGCGGGTTTGACACTTTCAGGAGCGGCTGCACTGTCTCATGATTTGTGGGTGAACGTGGTGCGTTCTGGTCATGCTGACGAGTCAGAACAACTGAAGGTAGCTCGCGGTGCGACAATGATTTTGGGCTTAGTGGCGATATTTCTAGGTATCTTGTTTAAAGGACAAAACGTCGCTTATATGGTGGGTTTAGCATTTGCGATCGCAGCTAGTGCCAACTTTCCAGCGTTGCTACTATCAATGCTTTGGCGGCGCTTTACCACTAGCGGAGCAGTTGCAAGTATGTTAGTCGGTACTTTCTCCTCGTTACTGCTGATTTATTTATCACCTACTATTCAGGTGACAATTCTCAAGCACGCTTCTGCACCTTTTCCACTGAAAAATCCGGGATTAATTACTATTCCCCTAGCGTTTATTGTGGCGATTGTTGTTTCACTATTGACTACTGAACAGCAGGCACAAGATAAGTTTGCCGAAGTTGAGGATCGCATCCACATTGGTTCTGGGATGTGATTTTGTGGCGTTGCTGATTATATATATGAATCTTGGTGTAGAGACGTTGCAATGTAACCTCTCTACAAGGGTTTTGAAATCACACAAAATCATTTTCATACCTGAATTCAGCAACGCCGATTTTGTCATTGGGTATTACTCATTACAAATATTAATATTGTAAAGTTATTTTTTTGTAACAAAAATCAGGCGTTTGGTATCCAAGATAACTTTTTACTAGTAAACTATCGCACTATCATCACACTTTAAAGTTTGATATTGTCAGCTTTCTATTAAGTTAGTTGATTCATCAAGAGGAAAATTCATAAAGATTATGAGAAGACAATTTAACAGACGCAAGTTTTTAATCTACGGTTCTCTAACTTTCGGAAGCAGCTTTTTTCTAAAAGCTTGTGCGAATAATTCCCCAAGCGCTACAGAGACAGTCGCACCTCCTACTGCTTCACCAGCTGCTGCTACTGCTGGTGACACCATCAAAGTAGGTATTTTGCATTCTCTCAGTGGTACGATGTCTATTAGTGAAAAAAGTGTTGTTGATGCTGAAAAATTAGCAATTAAAGAAATCAACGCTGCTGGTGGTGTCTTAGGTAAACAAATTGAAGCAATTACCGAAGATGGTGCTTCTAACTGGGATACTTTTAGAGAAAAGGCAACTAAGCTAATCGATCAAGATAAAGTTGCTGTAGTTTTTGGTTGTTGGACTTCTGCTAGCCGTAAAAATGTCAAGCCAGTATTCGAGAGCAAAAATCACATGCTCTGGTATCCTGTGCAGTATGAAGGACAAGAGTGTTCTAAAAATATTTTCTACACTGGTGCAGCACCAAATCAACAAATTGAACCATCTGTTGATTGGTTGTTAAAAAATAAGGGTAAAGAATTCTTTTTAGTTGGCTCTGACTATGTTTTTCCCCGCACTGCTAACACAATTATCAAAGCCCAATTAGAAGCTTTAGGCGGAAAAACAGTTGGTGAAGATTATTTACCTCTTGGCAATACAGAAGTTACGCCTATCATTACGAAAATAAAACAAAATTTGCCCAATGGTGGCGTGATTTATAACACCCTAAATGGTGATAGTAATGTAGCTTTCTTCAAACAATTGAAAGGGGCTGGATTGACACCAGATAAATATCCCTCTATGTCTGTAAGTATTGCTGAAGAAGAAGTCAAAGCAATTGGTGTAGAGTATCTCAAAGGTCATTACGCAGCTTGGAACTATTTTCAAACAGTAGACACACCTGCTAACAAAAAGTTTGTTGCCGCTTTCAAGAAAGAATATGGTGAAGATCGCGTGACAAATGATCCAATGGAAGCAGCATATATTGCAGTTTATTTGTGGAAGCAAGCAGTAGAAAAAGCTAAAACTACTGATTTAGAGAAAGTGCGGACTGCGGCTTATGGACAAACTCTAGATGCGCCTGAAGGTAAAGTGACAATGGATGCCAATCATCACATCTCCAAAATTGTGCGGATTGGTCAAGTTAGACAAGATGGTTTGTTTGATATTGTCTATGCTACTCCTGCACCAGTTGAGCCAGTTCCTTGGAATCAATTTGTAAAAGAGACTAAAGGATTTGCTTGTGATTGGACTGACCCAGCTAAGGGTGGTAAGTACAAGAAAGTTTAAATAACTAGTCATTTGTCATTAGTCATTTGTCATTAGTCATCGGTTATATAGTTACAAGCAACAAAGGATAAAGCCATAACCCACCATCTTAGAGTTTGTTTAAAAAGTCCTTGGCTGTGATTTTAGCACTTGTTGATCCCCCATAACCCCCCTTTTTAAGGGGGGTTATGGGGGATCAAAGTCCCCTTTCTTAAGGGGGATTTAGGGGGAGCTAAAATGTTTTATTACTGAGAAGAAAACTTTTCAAACATCCTCTAATAACAAGAAGTTAATATGTAGGAAATAAAAGTGTTAGCAGGATTTTTAGAAGCTGTATTCAATGGCATTAGTATTGGTGCTGTATTATTAATTGCTGCATTGGGATTAGCAATTATTTTTGGATTGATGGGTGTCATTAATATGGCACATGGGGAGTTGATGATGTTTGGGGCTTATACAACATTTGTTGTGCAAAATGTCTGCAAACAATTGGGTGGAGTATGGTTTGAAGTCTATATATTTTTAGCTTTGATTATCGCTTTTATTTTCACAGCTACTGTGGGATTAATTTTAGAAAAAGGCGTGATTCGTTATCTCTATGGACGACCTCTAGAAACTCTCTTGGCAACTTGGGGAGTAAGTTTGATTTTTCAACAGTTTGTTCGCAGCGTGAATTGGGTATTGATAATTGGCATTGCCATATTTTCTCTGTTATTTTTTGGAGGTTTATGGATTTTAAATTCTCGCACTGATTTGGGAAGAGTTCGTAACTGGATTGTGGCGGTAATATTTTTACTATCGCTGGGAGTGACAATCACAACAGGCAATTTATTGAGTCAAACTTATCAGCTAGCAGTAACTCAACCTTGGTTTGGCGCTCAAAATGTGGACGTAACAGCACCTACTTGGTTACAAGCAGGGATATCTTTGGGTGGTGTGCAATTTCCCTTTGCTAGGTTATTCATCATTGCTTTAACAATAATCTGTGTGTCAGGAATTTATTTATTTTTACAGCGTTCTAGCTGGGGTTTAAGAATTCGGGCGGTGACGCAAAACCGGAGTATGAGTGCTTGTTTGGGTATCCCAACTGAAAAGGTTGATGCAATTACTTTTGCACTGGGTTCTGGTTTGGCTGGTGTGGCTGGATGTGCGATTAGTTTACTTGGTTCTGTAGGGCCAAATACGGGACAAAACTATATTATTGATACTTTTATGGTTGTTGTGGTTGGGGGTGTGGGCAATTTAGCCGGGACGATTGTGGCTGCTTTGGGTATTGGGACGGCTAATTTTTTAATTGGTTCTGGGACTCTGGCTTTGTTGTTGAGTCCTGTAAAGCCTTTGGCTGATTTGTTTACTTTTTTTGCGACGACGAGTATGGCTAAAGTGATGGTGTTTGCGCTGATTATTGTGTTTTTACAGTGGAAGCCTGGGGGGATTTTTCCGCAGAAGGGACGTACTGTTGATGTTTAACGAACCGCAGAGACGCAGAGGACGCAGAGAATGAAGAAGAGGGGAGGAGGGTTATTAATTGAGGTGGGGGTGGTGGTTGCGATCGCACTCTTCCTTATAATTGTTATGCCAGTGTTGCTTTCGGAGTTTCGCCTGAATTTGTTGGGACGATTTTTGTCACTGGCGATTGTGGCTTTGGGTATCGATTTGATTTGGGGGTATACTGGTTTATTGAGTTTGGGACATGGTATCTTCTTTGGTTTGGGTGGATATGCGATCGCAATGTACCTGAAACTCCAAGTCCCGACTGGTGAATTGCCTGATTTTATGGGGCTTTATGGGGTTACGAAACTTCCCGCCTTTTGGCAACCTTTTTATTCTTTTCCTTTGACAATAGCTTTGGTGGTACTAATTCCAGGGTTATTGGCGGGATTATTGGGATATTTGGTTTTCCGTAATCGCCTCAAGGGTGTTTATTTTTCTATCTTGACTCAAGCGGGAACTATTGTATTTTTCAACTTCTTTAACGGTCAACAACAATTTTTCAACGGTACGAACGGACTGATAGATTTTACAACTTTGTTTGGGGCAACGGTCAGCGATGCTAAAACGCAGTTTGTTTTCTACACCCTAACGGTAGTGTTTCTTGCAGCCACCTACGGGATTTGTCGCTGGTTGACAACTGGACGCTTTGGTAGATTGTTGATAGCGATTCGTGATGATGAAAGTCGGGTAAGATTTTCTGGCTATGACCCTACAGATTTTAAGGTGCTGGTGTTTGCAGTTTCAGGTGCGATCGCAGGTATAGCAGGAGCATTTTACACTATTCAAAGTGGTTCAGTCTCACCTAGAGCAATGGATATTGCCTTTTCGATTGAAATGGTGATTTGGGTAGCGGTAGGCGGACGCGCTACTTTAATTGGCGCGATTGTCGGAACTTTATTAGTCAATTATGCCCGCACTTTTTTAAGCGAACAATTTGCTGAAATCTGGCTATTTTTCCAAGGCGCACTATTTTTGATAGTCGTCACAGTGCTTCCTGACGGTATCGTGGGATGGTTGCGTAGCCAGAATATTTCTATTTTCAACCGCCGTCAAGAAATTTCTACATATCCCACCTTGGAAGAAGACCCCGAAGTGCAACATGAACGCGAAAATATTGGAAACTGAAAACGTAACTGTTAGTTTTGATGGGTTTAAGGCTTTAAACCAGCTTAACTTTAGTATGGATGTGGGTGAATTACGAGTAGTAATTGGCCCCAATGGTGCGGGAAAGACAACGTTTCTGGATGTGATTACCGGGAAAGTTCAGCCAACCGTAGGGCGAGTTTTATTCAAAGGAAGAAACCTGCGTTCTTTACCTGAATATAAAATTGCGCGATTGGGAATTGGGCGCAAGTTTCAAACACCTCGAATTTACTTAAATTTAACGCCCCGTGAAAATTTAGAAATTACCATCAACAAGAAGAAAAATGTCTTTTCTACTTTGTTTGAACATTCTAATACTGTTGAAAAGAATAATATTAAAGGATTATTAGAAACCATCGGTTTAACTGCGAAAGCAGATATCAGAGCAGCTTTACTTTCTCACGGAGAAAAGCAACGTTTAGAAATTGGGATGTTAGTAGCACAGTCACCTGATTTATTACTCGTTGATGAACCAGTTGCTGGTTTAACAGATGAAGAAACCTATAACATTGGCGAATTACTTTTAGCATTAGCACAAAGTCATTCAATTTTAGTAATTGAACATGATATGGAATTTGTGCGTCAAATTGCTAAGAAAGTAACAGTGCTACATGAAGGTTCGGTGCTGTGCGAGGGAAATTTTGAGGAAGTGCAAAATGATTCTCGTGTAATTGAAGTATATCTGGGAAAACAGGAAGAATGAAAAACTCGATTGCCCTTTTTATTCGCCTGCTGATTCTGGTCGGTTTGCGCTGTTAAACACCTGCTCTACTGTTAGCGCCCAGTCAACAATTACCACTGATTCCATGCAAGTAGCACCTGTAAATACCTTATCCTCATACTGTCCCTCCACCCACTGGCAAATCGTAATTTGTTGCATCTGTGGGTCAACAATCCAATACTCTAATATTTCCCTAGCGGCATACTCCGTCCGCTTATAGCGATAATCACGAACACTGTTTGCTGTTCCTGGAGAAACAATTTCAATCACTAGCGCAGGTGGCGGCATATCGCGGGTGAGGGTAGCACGAGTAGCACCGATAAGGGCAGCATAAGATTCTTCTGTGTGAACCATTAAGTCAGGTAGACGACATCTCGCACGTCGCCCCGCCACCTCAATTTCTGTATCCTTGTAAGCAACTAAATAAAATGGGAAATATTTTAGTAGTTCAACGAATAAAAATCTTCCCAGATTGCTATTTTCCTGACTTTCTGGTGGCATCTCGACTAATTCTCCATCCACCAACTCATACCGCGTGTCTGTACCATCGTCATAGGTAAGATACTCCTCAAAGGTCAGCAGTTTTTGGGTTTTCGTCGTTTGGGTCATTTGCTTTGCCTTCTTACCCTACACAGACTACCACATACTATAATCAGCCGAATAAATAACACACTTCTGCACCTCTGCGTGAAATTTTAATATCTAGGTAATTTCTAATGCTAAAAATCTCTAACCTCAACGTTTACTACGGCGAAAGCCACATTCTCCGCAATGTAGATTTAAGCGTACCATCTGGACAAATGGTCTGCCTAATCGGACGCAATGGTGTAGGTAAAACCACCCTACTCAAAACCATCATGGGTTTACTCAAACCCCGTAGTGGCACAATTAACTTAGCTGGAGAATTAATCAACTCGAAATCTCCCGACCAAAGAGCAAAATTAGGAATCGGTTATGTCCCCCAAGGACGAGAAATTATCCCCCGGTTGACAGTCAAAGAAAATCTGCTGCTGGGGTTGGAAGCTAGAAAGAAACCAGTAAAAAAAGCAGAAATTCCAGAGGAAGTTTTTAGTTTATTCCCAGTGTTAAAAACCATGCTTTCGCGGATGGGTGGTGATTTGAGTGGGGGACAGCAGCAACAATTAGCGATCGCACGTGCTTTAATGGGAGAACCTCAATTACTCGTCTTGGATGAACCTACTGAAGGTATTCAACCCTCAATCATCCTCGAAATTGAAGCCGCAGTCCGTCGCATCGTCGAAACCACAGGCATTTCGGTTTTATTGGTAGAGCAACATTTACACTTTGTCCGTCAAGCTGATTATTATTACGCCATGCAAAAAGGTGGTATTGTCGCCTCCGGTTCCACAGCCGAACTTAGCCAAGATGTGATTCAACGCTTTTTAGCTGTTTAATTTGGGAGATGTCTATATCAATTGTGTCAGAAGCAATCAAGTCTGCTGCTTCTTGTAAAAGCTCATGCTGTTCCTTTTGAATTGCTTCTAAGCGATGAGAAATTTCTACTAATCGTTGTTTTTTATTTGGTTGAAAATTTTCAGGTAACAAAGCTGGCAGATTATCAGTTGTTTTAGTAGCTGTAAATTGTTGAACAGCAAAACTGCCAACTTTAGTTAAGGATAAAAAACTAACTTTAATCAAAGCCTGAAGCAATTTTAATGGAACTTGGAGTATTGACCAACTAGCTGTTTCAATCAAGCGGACAATTGCTTTGATAATGCTCCAGACGAGAGCAAGTGCAAACAAAAAAATAACTATACTAATAATTGGGTGATTAGTTGCCCAACCTAGTATTTGAACTAACCTAAAAAATATCGGGTGTTGTGTCAGCCAATCACTTACAGAAGATGCCATTACATCTTTAACTGCACCCGATGTTGTAGTTTTAAATTTATCAGCAGTTTGCCAAGTTTGTTCTAAGCTTGTCGTAACTGTATTAATTGCTTTATCAGTCGTTGTAGTTGCCGTTGCCTTCAAAGACTCCCCAACTTGTTGTGCTGAGTTACTTAGAGAGTTAACATTTTCACCGACAAAATCTTTCACATTTTGTAAGCGTTGCAAAACTCCGTTAGGAAAATGTATGTCTATTTGGGATGCCATAAAACATTTCACCGAGGTTGGAATCTAACCCGCAACCCATCTTTAGGGCGATTAGTGGGAACAGCAACTACTTCTAAACTTTGATTGGGTAATATCTCCCAATGATAACTACGTAGAAGATGAGCAGCAACAATCTTCATTTCCATTTTGGCAAAAGCTATGCCAATACAAATGCGTGGACCACCGCCAAAACCAACTAAACTAAAAGGATATTTTTTGTGTTCTTGCCGTTGAGGACTAAAACGGTCTGGGTCAAAGAGTTCTGGCTCAGAATATATTTCTTCAATTTGGTGAGTAACTCCAATTGAGTAGTATAACTGCCAACCAGTAGGTACGTGATAACCATTCAATTCAAAGTCTTTAATTACGCCACGAAACCCTCCTCCGACAGGTTGATGCAACCTTTCAACTTCCCACAAAACCTGCTCCAAATAGGGCATTTTCCCTAATTGTTCTAAATCCAAATCACCTTGACTTGCAAGTTGCAATTGTTCAACTCTTGCTTTTTCGAGTACTTCTGGATGACGGGCTAACTCTGTACAGAACCAAGTCAGCATCGAAGTAGTAGTTTCATGTCCAGCGAAGAGTAACAGCACCGCTTGGGCAATGATTTCTTTTTCACTTAGGCTGTTACCGTCTTCATCCTTAGCTTTGATTAACAGGCTGATGGTATCTTGAGTTGGGTTTTGCTGACGTTCTCTGACAACTTGAGTGAGATGCTCTAAAATCTGATTACGAGCAGCTATAGCTTTACCAAATGTAGTAAATGGTAATGGCAACGGATTAATAGCAAACAGCCCATTCGTCAAAGTTGTAAATAACTGGCTGAGGCGCACACATTCCGGCCCAGGACGCGTACCTAACAATAATTGACTAGCAATATCAAATGTCAGTTGTTTAAACTCTTGAAACCAAGTAAACTCCTGTTTTTTCTCCCACTTGTGGAGATAGCCGCGCGTAATATCTTCCATTGTGGAGAAATAATTCGCCAATGCTGGGCCATGTAATGCCGGCATCATCAAGCGGCGGTTTCTGCGGTGTTCCTCTCCATCTTGCAGAAAAAGTGATTCACCGAGTAATGTCTTGAAATTATCAGGCCATCCCTCACGCCAAGAAAAATTCTCGATATGGCTTGACAAAACGAACTCTAATGCCTCTGGCCCTGCCATTACTACAGTCGGTCTGCCAAGAAGATGGGTTTTGAAGATGGGCCCATACTGGCGATAGCGCTTTTTGGCAAAATCGCGGTCGAAAACAAAGGAGAGTGTTTCACCTAATACAGGTAAACCAAAGCTTCCAGGAGGAATTTGATTAGTTTTCATATCTCTCTAGCTCGAAGCACTAGTATAAAACCGCAACGCAAACCGCCAAAACCAAGTAGAAGCGAAAAACAAGGCTACTGCTAAGATTGCTGCACCTATCAACCAGCTAATTTCACTCCGACCCAACAGCGCTTGGGCTGGTACAGTAGTTAAAAAAGCTACTGGCATCACAAAAGTGAAGAAAAAACGGTAAGCAGTGGGATATGCTGCAATGGGATATCGTCCAGCTTCCAATAAACCACGCAACACTTCAGTAACGTTGTATATTTTGACAAACCAGATACTCATTGAACCTAGCATAAACCACAGGCTGTATAAAATCACAAAGCTGAATAATAACGGCAGCACACCAAGTAGATAGCCGTTTATCCCTACACCAAGGCGTTTACCTGCATAGCCAATGATAATACTACCAAAAATTAGATCCGGCAGTCCCCAAGGGGAAAGGGTATGAGTCGAAAGCCAAAACTGGCTGCGAATAGGTTTTAATAATATAAAGTCCAAAGTGCCTTCTTGAACATGACGGACAATGCGGTTCAAGTTAGACACTAGAAAAGTCGCAGAAAATCCTTGTAGTAAAGTAAAAATTCCTAAAACTACTAAAGCTGCTTCCCATGACCAGCCACTAAAAGTATAGCCAGTGCGGTAAAACAAGAATAATCCAAAGAGGCTACCCGCAAGATTTCCCAAGCTGGTGAGGGTAGCAACGAAAAAATTAACGCGATACTCTAACTCAGATGCGATCGCAGCACCCCAAAATAGTCTTAGTACTTTCAAATATCTTTGCATCTTGCACCTCTAACCCAAAATGTGCCATCTGTCACTAAAATTTCTAAGATTACACAAGAACTTTACGTAAATTTAATATTACTTTTTATTCAGCAAAATTGCTAAACGTTAAGATGTTGTGGATATATTGTTGAAAACTAAAAAATTCTAATGCATTTAGATTTACCAGACCTAATTACAAAAATTGGCTACTTTGGAGTATGGGCAATTATCTTTGCTGAATCTGGCTTGCTAATTGGTTTTTTTCTACCAGGAGATAGTTTGCTATTTACTGCTGGATTTCTCGCATCTCTTCCGAAATCAGGGTTTAACATTTGGGTTCTGATTTTTGGTGCTTTTGTTTGTGCAGTCCTTGGTGATAACGTTGGCTACGCTACAGGACATAAATTTGGCAGAAAATTATTTCAGAAAGAAGATTCATGGTTGTTTCATAAAAAACACTTGGTAAAAACCCAGGATTTTTATCATAAACATGGCAAAAAAACACTAGTTTTGGCCAGGTTTACACCGATTATTCGCACTTTTGCGCCGATTGTGGCTGGACTTGGTGCGATGCATTACCGAACATTTATGTCTTACAACTTAATTGGTGGCTTTCTTTGGACATTTGGCATTACCCTGTTAGGATTTTTCTTAGGAAAATCCCTGCCACCTGAACAGGTAGATAAGTATTTGTTACCAATTATTGGAGCAATTATAGTTATTTCTTTAATGCCATCAATGATTCATGTAATCCAAGAAAATCGCGCCAATAAAAGTTAAAATACTTTTCGTAATTTATGGAGATTGGAATGAGTTAATTTGGAATTTGGAAGCAAGCGACATGACTTACTTAAATATTAACCTCTATCTATTAATAGAAAATCTCCTCTTTTTTGTAATTGCCACACTTTTTATTGTGGTTGTGAACTGGGGGTGGAAACACACAAAGCCTTATACTCTACCTTTACCATTTCCCGGTTGGTATAAAATCTGGTTTGGCTCAGTGCAACTCCTAGGAGGATTGCTGCCCTTAGTAGTCATGCTATTGTGGGGTGTATGGTGGGGCGATCGCACTGTGTTGACTGTGCTTGGTTGGTATTTTATTATATTAGGGTTGCAAATTATCTCTGAGATAGTAACACTCAGGCAGTTGCAAAATGTAGTGTGGGTAATGGTTCCTTATATATACTTGCCTTACCGCTTCTGGCAGCTATATGAAGGTTTAACACTTTTGGATTCTAAAAGTGAGTTGGTATGGGTACGATATTTATTGATTTTTGAATTGGTGTTGTGGATTGTTAACTACGTTATAGATGTGTCTCAATTGCCACGGCTGTTTCGATGGGAAGTAGAATCAAACTCTGAATCTTAATTAGGGATTAATCGCAGAATTAGCCATTTTTATCAAAGAATTGCGATCGCCTGCTTTCAACCCAACAACATATTGCACACCCTGTTGTCTCCAAGTCAAGGTAGCATCTGAGCAATTAGCACCACAAGTAGAATCCACAAAATAGCCAGTAATACCCTTAGCTAAAGATACAGCTTTACCACTGAGACGGGGAGTTTTGCGGGTTACTGCTTCAGCCGAAATCACACCCAGACGACAAGCAGTTCCACCACTACAATCAGGACTGAAACCGAGTAAAATCTCGTAGTTTTTTTGTGTAGCAGCTTCTATAATTGCGTAAATTCGATTTTCCCCATCTGATTCAGGAATAAATTTCGGTAACAGAACCCGAATCTGAGTCTTTTGCTTTAATTTAGGCAAAATAGATTTAAAAACTGAGTGTACCGGGGTTTTACCCTGGCTTTGCGCTATTAGTTGGGACTGGTTATTTATAGTAGCTATAGCTGATTTGTGAAAGCTGCTAACGCTGACTAATACAAATACGCCACATACAACACTGATATAACTGATGCTTGAAATCATCTTTGAAAACCTATTTCGTCTAAAAAAGGAGTTAGGAATAATTGAAGAAGAATTCAGAATTCAGAATGGGCTAAACGCCCCGCTACCGCTAACAGGAATCAGAATCAAGACACTCTCTATGAGACGCTGCGCGAACGATGACGCGCTTGCGTTACGTAGTGAAGACCATCAAATTTTCAATTTAGTGGGCGTGCAAAAACGCTGATTATTCATCGCGCCAGTCATACAGAATTCATGCTGAACGCGAAGAGCGTGCCGGAGATATTATTCTGAATTCTGACTCCTGAATTCTGTTCGATAATTCCTAACTCCTCAGTTATAACTCTTAACTCCTAAGTCGTAACTTTTTACACCGCACAACTCAACTCGCCGGCTTTTTGGCTAAAGCGGTGATTCTCCCGATAATCTACGGGACAATCTATCACGGCGGGTACATCTTGAGCGAGGGCTTCTTTCAAAGTGGGAATCAAATCTAAAGCTGATTCAACTCGGTAGCCTTTTAAACCCATACTTTCAGCGTATTTCACAAAATCAGGATTGTTAAAATGCACAAAAGATGAGTTTCCTTTGCCAAATTGATTTTCTTGCTTCCACTCAATTAACCCATAGCCACCATCATTGAAAATTATGGTGACAAAAGGTGTACCTACGCGTAAGGCTGTTTCTAATTCTTGAGAATTCATCATAAAGCCGCCATCACCTGTTACAGCAACGACTTTGCGCTTAGGATGAACGAGTTTTGCTGCTAAAGCGCCAGGAATGGCAATACCCATAGCCGCGAAACCGTTGGAAATAATACAAGTATTGGGACTATGGCAATGATAATGACGGGCCATCCACATCTTATGTGCGCCAACATCAGAGATAACGATATCATCTGGGCCCATCACTTGCCGTAAATCATAAATTAACTTTTGCGGCTTAATGGGAAATCCGTCATCATGGGCATACTGTTCATAATCAGCCCGAATATCTGACCTTAAGCTGATAGCAAAAGGGTCGGGTTTACCTTGTCTGTCTGCTAATTTTAAAATTTCATAGAGGGAATCTGAAATATCTCCTACGACTTCGGCGTTAGGAATATAACTACTATCAATTTCCGCCGGACTTACCCCAATATGCACAATCGGAATTTCACCATTCCGATTCCATTTTTTCGGGGAAAACTCAATCAAATCATAGCCGATCGCAATTACTAAATCTGTGTTATCAAAACCACAGGTAATGAAGTCTCTTTGCTGTAATCCCACTGACCACAAAGCCAATTGATGTGTGTAGGGAATCACACCTTTACCCATAAAAGTATTGGCAACTGGTATATTTAGCAAGGTGGCAAATTGGGTGACAGCATCACTGGCTTGAGCGCGAATTGCCCCATTTCCGACTAAGATTAATGGGTTAACTGCTTGGCAAATTGCGGCTGCTGCTGCCCGAATGCTAGCAAAAGATGCATAAGTTTTTTCGCTATTATCCTTACGCAAAGGTTTGCCTTCGACAGGCATAGCAGCAATATTTTCTGGTAAATCGATGTGAACTGCACCGGGTTTTTCGGATTGCGATCGCTTAAATGCTTTCCGCACGACTTCTGGTGTAATACTCGGTCGCACAATCTGCTTATTCCACTTGGTAACAGGTGCAAACATTGCCACCAAATCTAAATATTGATGGGATTCAATGTGCATTCTATCTGTTCCCACTTGACCAGTAATTGCCACTAAGGGCGCACCATCAAGGTTAGCATCTGCTACCCCAGTCATCAAATTGGTTGCCCCAGGGCCAAGAGTAGAGAGACATACCCCAGCTTTTCCTGTTAAGCGTCCGTAGACATCGGCCATGAATGCTGCACCCTGTTCATGACGAGTCGTAATAAATTTGATGGAAGAATGTTTTAGCGCTTCCAAAACGTGCAGGTTTTCTTCACCAGGGAGTCCAAAAATATATTGCACTCCTTCATTTTCTAGGCACTGCACCAATAATTCTGCTGTATTCATTTTATTTCCCGACAACTCTATTAACGAATAAGACTTTTGTTCTTTGTCATTAGTCATTTGTCCTTTGTCCTTTGTCATTTGTTCTCTGACCAATGACCAATGACCAATGACTACTGACTAATCATTTAACCCACACGGTTTTCACATTGACAAACTCATGTATACCTTGGATGCTCAATTCTCTGCCATATCCAGAACGCTTAGTACCACCAAAGGGCAACCGAGGATCGGATTTGACCATACTGTTGATAAATACGGCACCTGCTTCTATTTCTGCAACTAAGCGATCGCATTCTTGGTCATTCGTTGTCCAAGCGCTTGCACCTAATCCAAAGGGACTGTCATTAGCGAGTTTAATGGCAGCATCGATATCAGGAACCCGGAATAACAAGGCTACTGGGCCAAAGAATTCTTCTTTTGCAATTGGTGTGTCAGGCGGGATATCTATGATAATCGTTGGCGGATAAAAGTTCCCTGGACGATCTGATAAAGGATGTCCGCCGGTGAGGACTTTACCACCACTTTTGGTAGCAGCTTGTACTTGTTGATCTAAATCCTGGAGAATACCAGGTGTTGCCAGTGGGCCTAAATCGGTATCCGGTTGCATAGGATCGCCTACTTTTAGCGTCTCGAATTTTTCTAAAAGCAATTTTTCAAATTGATCTGCGATCGCTTCTGCGACAATAAAACGTTTCGCTGCAATACATGATTGCCCGTTATTCAACATCCGTGCTGTAGTAGCTGTGACAACTGCTGTCTCTAAGTCAGCACTTTCTAACACAATAAATGGATCGCTTCCTCCCAATTCCAAAACGGTTTTTTTAATTTGTTTGCCTGCGGCGACAGCGAGGGATATACCTGCTGGTTCGCTTCCGGTTAAGGTGGCAGCTTTTACGCGGTCATCAGCCATTAAATCGGCGACTTTGGCAGCGCCTATTAATAGAGTTTGAAACGCACCTTCAGGAAAACCCGCGCGTCGGATAATATCTTCAATTGCCAAGGCGCACTGCGGCACGTTGGAAGCGTGTTTGAGTAAGCCGACATTTCCCGCCATTAGTGCTGGTGCAGCAAAGCGGAACACTTGCCAAAAGGGGAAATTCCACGGCATCACCGCGAGAATTGCACCCATTGGTTGATAACGTACAAAACTCTGGCTGGCATCAGTTTTTACACTGACATCAGCTAAAAAACTAGGGGCATGTTCGGCATAGTAGCGACAGACGACGGCGCATTTTTCGACTTCTGCGATCGCAGCTTTAAATGGCTTACCCATTTCTAGAGTCATTAACTTAGCAAATTCTGCTTTGTCTTGCTCTAAAATATCAGCAGCCTTTTGTAGCCATTGCGATCGCTCAGAAAAATCAGTCTGACGATACTTTTCAAAAGCCTGATTTGCCAAATCGAGTTTAGCAACAATTTCTGTATCATTGAGCGCCTCAAAGGTTTTGAGCGTCTCCCCAGTGGCGGGATTGATGGTAGCGATCGCCATTACCTGACCTCCCGTTAAAAAATAGCTTCAGGTAGGCTTCCTAGTGTTACACAGATCAATTCTGGAAGCTACACCCAAATTTTAGTCTTTTAAGCAAAAATTAGTCGCTTAATATTACAATTTTGCAATTATTTTTGAAACAAAATATACAACTAAACTATGTATTTATCTTGATAAATTTGTCATTCCAATACACCATGCCCATACCCATCACCAATACAACTCTTGGAGAGGCTGTGCCCTAAGCGTAGCTATGCCCAGCCTTTACGACTACGCTCAGTACAAGTGACTAATGACTAATAGCCAACAATTGTTGGCACTTGCTGCAAATTTGTCTGATAAACCTTAACTAATCGATCAATACCTTTGAAACGATAGTCTCCCATTTTTTGGAAGTCTTCAGGCAGTGAAAGCATTTTATGAGTAGCTTCACTAATCACGCATTCACTAGGGGGACAAACTGCTTCCATCCGAGCAGCAAGATTAATCGTCGCGCCTAATGCCGTATAATCTACCCTTTGGGAACTACCGACATCTCCCACAACAGCCTTACCGCTATTGATCGCAATCCGTAATTGCAGGGGTTCGTGCCAAAAACCATTGGTGTTTAAATGTTCGAGACGAGTGAGCATTCCTTTGGCAGCAGTAACAGCGCGATTGGCGTGATCTGCTTGCGGTTCTGGAGCGCCAAAAAATGCCATAATACAATCGCCAATATATTTATCTAAAGTGCCGCCGCAAGTAAACACTTCTTTTAGCATTTCTTCAAATAAATTATTTAATAGTTGAGCGATCGCAGTTGGTGTTAACCGTTCAGAAATTGCTGTAAAACCTACTAAATCTGCAAATAAGATACTGATTTCGCTCTCGGCTGGTGCTAAACGGCCACCCGGTAATCCGCCTACAGAAATCAACTGCTGCACAACTGCTGGAGAATGATAGCGTTCTAATCGGTGACGAATCATCTCTTCAGTTTTGAGTTTCTCTACCAATAGCCAACGCTGCACACTCGAAGCTACAAGGTTTGCTAAAGCCGAAAAAAAGCTGAGTTCTTCCTCGCCTTCATTTGCCCAATGGTAAGAAGAAAGATTGGCATCGGCATAGAGTACGCCTACAACTTTATTTTCATCCCATAAAGGCACTGCCATCGCGCTACGAATGCCTTTGACTAAAATACTCTGTTCACTAGCAAACCGTTCATCCTGATGGGTATCGGCGGTTTGAATCACAACTTTTTCGTCAAATACCTTTTGACAGATACTCCGACTGATCCAACTTCCATCTGAGGGTAGATGTTTTTGTTGGGAAATATTTCTCGTAGCAGCGTTCACTAACTCTAATTGACCGCAACCATTAACATCAATTAATAGTGCCAAGCGATCAATACTATCAAGGTAACGAAAAACTACTTGCTGCACTTGAGAAAAAATTTCTTCTATAGATGCCGCTGCACAGAGATTTTTCGCTATGTCCACTAAGTCTTTGAGACGAGCAATGGTTTTGTCCTTATTGCTGATATTCCCATCCTTGCTATCAGCTGCAATCCATTGCTGTTGTAATTGTTCGACATTATGCAGAATTGTTCTCTGCTCATTATTTTCCGAACTTGCGTGATACTCAGATATCGATTGAGCAACAGCGCTTGTGAGCATTACTACCAGGCTAACATTGCCCAACCAAACGATATCACCATGATGCAACTCTTGGGGACAGTTAATCAGATATTTATTGACTTGCGTCCCGTTTTTGCTGCCCAGATCCTCAATAGTCCACACACCGTCTGCTGTTTTCATCAGGCGAGCATGGTTGCGGGAGACTCCAGCAAAAGGTAAGTACAAGTTACATTCCGGCAAACGACCAATTGTGAATATACCTTGATCGACTGCGATCGTTGTCTCCGTATCTCCCTCTTTTAGGCGTAGCGTGAGTTCAGTCATGAATGTGATCCATCAAAGCTAGAGGTGCAAGCAACTCTCAGGTAAGTTCTACCCTATAGGTTAACCTTCGCCTTTTCTTTATGACACTGTTAACTGCATTCCGACAACTGTATGTGACAGATGTTACATTGAATCAGGCTATTTTGCTGGAGGTTTGTAGGACTTCCGCAAAATATCTGTCAAACTCTTGTTTGTCCGTGTCGTGCTAGTCGCTACAACGCAGAGGCTAGCGTCAAAAGTATTTCCCCTCTGAGCGATTGATTTTATTGGGCGGTAATTCTAAACTAATGTGCTTTTCCCCTGGCTGGACAGTACTTTCAGGCTTGGGTTTCAATCATACTACTCAATCGCTACTCAAAAGCACCATCTTTAACCACATTTTTCGCGATCGCAAGCAACCATCGCCCTAATCAAATGCTACTCATTCATTAGTGCCCATGTGGACTAAATATAATGTGACGAAAAGGGAATTTCGCAATGCCGCACCTGAATCCTCTACACAAGAGTCTAGCAAGAGTCATTTTTTACCCCTAATAGACTGTCATGCCCAAACGCAAAAACATATCTGCAATTGTACTTATCTTAATTTTAAGTTTGGTGTTTGTATGGTTCTTGGAAACTTTTGGTGATGATGAAAGGTGGACTTATACTAAACGCTGTAGGGACAATTCATAAATTGCCCATACCTGAAAATCAGAGTTTTGGCTATTGTTTGCGTAAGTCCTCATCAAGTAGTCAATGAAATTTTAGAAAGCATTGATCCAATGAATTCACCTTCCACGCATCCGCTAATTGATGAGGCGACATTAACGACCGTTGTCTGTCATATACTCGACAGTAAAACTGCCACTTTGGGCGAATGGCACTCCGAAGCGATCGCTCACCATATTATTAATAATGTTACAGCCGGTTTGCAGCGCATTACTGGTATTGCTAACAATGGCAGCGAAGAATTATCTTGGTCGGTAATTCTGAAGATTTTGCACTTACAACCAGAAAATGCCGGCTCTATTTTCAATTCCTCTCAAGACCCCACACACTGGAATTACTGGCAGCGTGAGGCGTTGATATATACGTCAGGAATCCTCAATAATTTGACTGACGACTTAGTAGCCCCCCGTTGTTTCGCGGTTACACAGCCATCTGTTAATGTTGTCTGGCTGTGGCTGGAGGATATTCAGGGTAGTCCTGGCAGCACTTGGACTATGGAGCGCTTTGGTGTAGCGGCTCGTCACCTTGGCTATTTACAGGGAAGCTATGTAATGGCGCAATCATTGCCTTCTGAGCCTTGGCTAAGTCGTGACTGGCATCGGGCATGGGTGTCGAATATCGATAGTACTGCTTTAGAAGCGTTGCGAGAACCTACTGTATGGCAGCACCCACTACTAAAAGAGATATTTTCCCCAGATATCGGCGATCGGGTAATGAGCTTGTGGAGCGATCGTCATATCCTTCTCGACGCTGTGGACAAAGCACCCCATACACTCTGCCACTTTGATATTACGCCTAACAACTTGTTTTCTCGACGTAACGCAGATGGCAATGACCAGACTGTTCTCATCGATTGGTCTTTTGTTGGCTATGGTGTCTTGGGAGAAGACATCATAAATTTGGTGCTGGACAGCGTTTTCTTGTTGTTCGTCGATGGTTCATCACTAATACCCCTGGAAAAACTTGTACTTGAGGGTTACTTAACGGGGTTACGTTCTGCTGGGTGGAATGGGGATGAACGTGTGGTGCGCTTTACTTATGCTGCTTTAGCGGCACTTCATTTTGGTCTAATCGCAGGGAGGCTGTTAAAGCTAGTGCAAAATAAATCTCGTCATAGCTGGCTAGAGCAACGCTTTGAGCGAACTTTTGACGAGATTATCACATCAAGAGCGATCGCTATTACTCATGGATTAAAACTGGCAGACGAAGCCAGATTATTGCTTCCTTCGCTTTTTGTAATTAATTAATTTTAATTTCCTTTCTCAATAATTCTGGAATCTGAGAAGGGCGTTCAGCTACTGGAACTTCTGCTTCTTTTAAAGCAGCTAATTTACTTTGGGCTGTGCCAAAGTTAGGATCGCGTCCGATAACGGTTGCTAAAGTCCCTGTTTGCCGCCAACTTTTTCCTGGTGGCGCTTGTCTACCTGCAATGTAGGCAATTACTGGTTTATCAATTGCCTCAGCAATATACCGGGCTGCTGCTTCTTCACTACCACCACCTGGTTGACCGACTAAAACGATCGCCTCTGTAGTTTCATCCTCATCCAGAATTTGCAACCATTGGAGAAAGGAGGAACCAACGATCGCATCACTACCAATACTGACACTAATCGACTGCCCCAAACCTGCTTTTGTTAATTCGTAAGCAACTTCGTAGGTGAGAGTGCTGCTACGACTAACGATTCCCACTACCCCAGGAGTATAAAACTCACTAGGTTGAGTGCCTAAAAGAATTTTTCCTGGCACAATGATCCCCGGACTGTTAGGCCCGATTACCAAAGTTTCACAGGCTTCGGCTTTGCGGAGTAATTGCACCATATCCAAAGGTGGCACGCCAGCAGTGATAATAATGATCTGGCTAATATGAGATGCGATCGCTTCTAATGCAGCATCTAGAACGTCGTAAGGATCTACACAGATAATTGTTGTGTCAATTACCCCAAATTGTTTTATTACCTCCTCTACTAAGTCAAATACTGGCAGTCCATGCAGTTCCTGTCCGCCACATCCCGGATTGACACCTGCTACCAAATTCGTACCATAAGCTTGCATTTGAGCAACATGAGTACCTGATATAAATTCACAAAAGCCTTGAATTATTACTTTACTTTCTGGCGTTAGGTTCATAAAAAATTACCGTAAGTTTGACAACCCAGTGAGTTAAGCCACTAGGGTAGGGAGCAGGGGGCAGGGGGAGCAGGGGGAGCAGGGGGGCAGGGAGCAGGGGGAGAATAACTAATGCCCAATTCCCAATGCACAACAATATACTTACGTGGTAAAAATTAATAATTTTTGATTTGGAACAAAATCATAGTCACTACTTTTTATTAGCAGTTGGTTTAGCAAGACGGACTGCTGCCGCTACAGCCTCATCTAAATTTTCTACCACGAGTAGCGCATTGCTGTGGGTTTTTAGTGTTGCTAAATATTTTCTAGCAGCATCAAATTCAGAACCAGCAAGACGGATAACTAAGGGTGTAAAATGCTGTACTTGACGACTTTTATTACCATTAGAACGTACAACTTGTGATTCAAGTTCACTGTTGTCTTGCTGTACAACTCTGGCTATAACTTCAATCACTTCCTCTGTTTGAGGAATGCTACCCAGAAAGTTTATTAGTATTACTTGAATGCTTTTGTCAGCTTCCAGGATTTTCAGACCTGTCTCTAGGCGATCGCGGAAGGTAGTTGGTGTCGTATCTGTGAGGAAAGCATGACGTAGATTTAAACAAACACCTGGATTGCCACCAGCATTGGCGACTAAATCCAAAGTTGCCATTACTGAACCAGTACCATTACCTAAAATACCGATTTTACCGTGCATTTTTACGCCATCCCAGTCACCTAAAATACCATTAATTTCAGTACTGCTATGACGGCTGATAATTTTTGCTGCCATCTCAGCTAGGTCTGGATGACGCTTGATTGCCCGTTCATTGATCCTGACTTTACCATTGAGAGCCATAACTTGACCATTAGCACTGACTGCCAAGGGATTTATTTCGACTAAATCCAGGTCTTTTTGCACAAATAAATGGTACATCTTCTCCAAAACGCTGCTTACCGACTGCATCAGCGTCCCTTGTAGACCCATTTTCAAAGCTAGTCTTCGGGCATAAAATGGTGAAAATTCCTGTTCCACAACAACATGGTGCATTTTTTCCCCAGCAGATTCCCAATCGATGTCTGCTTCTTTACAACCTAAAAGTACTGGTCGGCAGACAGCAGTATCTAACACTACCGCTAAATAAAATTCTTGGTTCGCGTCGTATTGGGATTCTGCCAGCACCACTTCTGGCAATTCGCCCCATATTGGTAGACTAAAAATATTTTGAGCAGCTGCGATCGCATCAATTGTCGTTTCGGCAAACCTGACTCCACCCGCTTTTGCCCGCTCTGCTCCATGTACTTGAGATTTCAGTACAATCGGAAAGCGAATTTTTAAACGTTTCAAATCTGTAGGATGATCAATCCGTTGGGAGGGCAAGACCGGAATGCCTATCTTCCCAAACCATTCTTTAACTTGATACTCTAATAAATCCATTGATACACCTTGTATTGACACTTTCCAAGCTTTTAGTGAATGCTGTTTTAATATTTTGCAGCACTTTTATTTAAAAATTAAGCTTTTGGCAGCTATAAAAATTTCTTTTTCTACGTATCAATTTTATCGAACCCAGCAAATGAGGCATATTAATTTTGATAGCTAACCTGTTTGTGCCATAGCCACAACAGGTAATTAATCTCCTCAGTAAGTTTCCCAGCATAGAAGATAACTACCATTTCTGTCAAAACCCTCTGACCTAGCACTGTTTCCTTAACCTTTGGATAAAATTTTCACAACTGCTCTGCAACCAAAATTTTGCAGAATAGTAGCTACTCTAAATTTAACTGTCGCAAAATAATGCAGTGAAAATACTCAAAATTCCTATTATTCCCATTTTTTATTTGTAATTTATATCTGAAGACAGATTATTTAATTTTGCATCTAGTAGCGTGAAAATGTAACGCCGCGAACAATAATTGCTTTTTTAATTTTTGGTTAAAAGTCAGAATTTGTGTTAGAAAGTTGGTCGTTCAGATTTTCAGGCTGTGGTTGGTTAAACTGTGCATTTGCATTCAACAAAACTAAAAAGTTCATTTCATCCTCTTAAAAATAATCAAAACAATATAGAAATTAAGCGGGAAAGCTCTATGAAAGTAGCAGTCCAGCACGAAGATTTACAGCTTTTAGCCAAGACTTTGCAGGAACAATTGCTTGTAGAAGTCTCATCGGCTGAAGTCTTCGAGGTTAAGTGTGCCGTCAATAAAGACGGGTTAATGATTTTAACGCAACATGAATCAGATGTAATAGCTGACGCTCAGATAATCTTTGCAGTCATTGAGGAAGTACTTCAGTCTCTAGCACCCCATAGAGAGCAGCGAGTGCAATGTTTCCTCAGAGTTTCTGGTGAACAACTCCCTTATGCCAAATGTTTTCTACCCCTGAAGCAGACGAGGGGATGGGGAGATGAGGAAGTAGGGGGAGCAGGGGAGGCAGGGGGAGCAGAGGGGCAATACTTTTATCCTATTTCTTCATCTGCTTTGACTTATTCTCCATCACTTGATGAGACAGAAGAAGAGGAACTGTTTGACCCGTTTGCAGATGCGCCGAATTTGCCGACTTCAAAAGCATTCGCAATCAAACCCATGCTGCTGGGTGTAGCCTTAGCGGGAATTGTCATCTTAGGCAGTGGTGCTTACTTCTTGACTCGCCCTTGTGTTATGTCGGAGTGTAAAGAAATACAAAATGCTGAGCGATTAAAAACAAAATCTCCACAACTGATCCGCCGTGCCAAGTCTGAACAAGAATTAGTAGCCGTACAACAGCAACTTGCGGCAGCTAGTACAGCCTTGAATGTAATTCCTAGTTGGTCGCCTCGTTCCCAGGTGTCAGAAGAACTAAAAGCAAGTTTGTCTGGACGGTCAGAAAAAATCAACCAGGTAGTCAAGGCTTTGCAGACGGCATCTTTGGCGACGCAACAAGTTCAAACTCCTGCAAGTAGTCTAGAAGAACTACAAGCTAGACAACACTTATGGCGACAGGCTATAGCACCACTAGAAACTATAAGTTCCGACAGTGAACTCTATGGGTTAGTGCAAGGGAAATTGATTAATTATCGAGTTCGTTTGCACGCTGTAAATCAGCAGATATTTACTGAAGAAAAATGGCTAAAAAAACTCACAGCAGCAAAAGCTGTAGCTAGTGCTGCCGAAAAGCAAGAAGGTACTGCTAAATCTTTGAATGATTGGCAAAAGGTGCGGTCTACTTGGCTAGTGGCAATTAATGCTTTGAATAGTATTCCCTTAACTAGCCCTAAATACCAAGAAGCTGAAAAGCTGTTGGTAGATTATAAACCTAAACTGATGGCGGCACGCGATCGCACAACGAAGGAACAATTAGCTGTAAAAACCTACCAACAAGTTCTTAGTACCGCCAAGCAAGCCAAGCTTTATGAGCAACAAAACCAATGGCAAGCAGCCGCGACATACTGGGAGCAGGCTTTGCAAACTGTTAAAAAAATTTCCCAAGATAGCTTGTACTACACTCAAGCTCAGTCCCTCATCGAACCCTATTCAACAGCCCTTAAACAAGCACAAGAAAAAATACAAGTTGTTAGTAGTTTGCAACAAACCCGCACTGACTTGGATAAAACCTGTATTAATGAAATTCAGATTTGTACCTTTAACATAGACAATGCAGGAATTATTGTCCGTTTAACTTCTGATTATGACCAAGTAAGACAAAATAACTTGGCTAATCCTTATTCTGAGAATTCTAGTACTGCTGTTGATATTACCAATCACTTGCAAATCTTACGAGAAGCTCTAGCTGTAATTAGTGACAATGCCAACCTGTCCCTTATCCTTTATGATTCTCAAGGTCAGGTAATTTATACTCGGACTTTGGGTGGGTAAGTAAGAAACTTAGGAGTTAGAAATATATCGGAACTGGATAGAATACAGAAGTGTAAAATCTGCCAATTATCAGGATTAAGCTTTGCCGCTACCTAACAAATATAGTAGCGCCATGCGAACGGCGATACCGCTAGTAACTTGCGATTGAATAAGACTAAATTCTGGATCATCCATCAATTCAGAACTAATTTCAACACCACGGTTAACGGGGCCTGGATGCAAAACTTTAACATTAGGTTTACAAAGTTGCAATTTTGTACGTGTAATGCCAAATAGCTGATGATATTCTCGCAAACTTGGCAATAAATGAGCTGTCATACGCTCTTTTTGTAGGCGCAGAGTCATCACAAAGTCGGCATCTTGTAAAGCTGGTTCTAGCTGCCAATGTAGAAAAAGTGGCGGAGTGGGGAAGTGGGGGGATAACTCCTGACTTCTGACTCCTAACTCTTCAGAGATGTACTCGGCAAATAATTTGGGTAAGAGGGTTGGTGGTGCTGCCAGATGGACTTGGGCCCCACTGGCGATTAAACTCCAAATATTCGATCGCGCCACGCGAGAATGAAGAATATCTCCAACAATGGCAATCTTTTTCCCCTTTAAAAGTTCCAGTCGGGGGCTAGCTGGGTCAATTAGAGTACAAATGGTAAATAAATCTAGCAGTGCTTGGGAAGGATGCTCATGTTGACCATCACCAGCATTCAGGACACTAACTCGTACACCTAAACGATCCATTTCAGCCGCGATCGCATTTGGTACTCCTGCCTCTCGATGGCGGACTACCATAATATCAGTTCCCATTGCCAAATAAGTCTTCGCCGTGTCGAGAATTGTTTCTCCCTTAGTCATCGAAGATGTAGCGGCGGCAAAGTTTAGCGTATCCGCACTTAAACGTTTCGCCGCGAGTTCAAAACTGCTGCGAGTCCGGGTAGAAGATTCAAAAAATAAATTGGCCACCACCTGTCCCTGCAAAGTTGGCACTTTCTTCGTCCGCCGCGATAGCACCTCTTGAAAACTGGCAGCAGTTTGCAAAACAGTATCGTATTCAGTGGTAGTGAAGTCGGCTAGGGAAAGAATGTGATGACGATTCCAGGTAGTAGTAGGCATATTTTGGAACTGGGGACTGGAGACTGGTGATTGGAACTAAAGGACTGGGGGAGATAAGGGAGTAATCAATGCCCAATGCCCCATGCCCAATGCTCAATCCCTTCAAGTTGGTAAATGGAAAACGTTTAAAGCTAGAGAAATTAAGCTGAGGAACGTTAAAAATCCAATTGTATCTAGCATTGTAGTCACTAACGGGCCACTAACTAAAGCAGGGTCAAGCTTCAGCCGTGTCAAACCCATTGGCAGTAAAGTGCCCAGTGTAACAGCGACAATTGTATTAGTTGCCATTACCATTCCGGCAATTAAAGCCACCCATCGTTCTTGGGGCCGCGCCCAAATTAAGGAAAGCAGGAACATTGTTGTAGCTAAAGCTACGGCTGTACCTAAACCAGCGAGAAGTTCCTTGCGGAGAATTTTTAAGGTATCTTTGGATGTTACTTCTCCCACCCCTAAGCCGCGAATTGTCACCGTTAATGATTGAATACCGACAGTACCACCAGTGTTAGAAAAAATTGGCATGATTACTGCTAGCACTGGCACTGCGGCAATTACAGATTGAAAAGGCGCGATCGCACTGGCTGCACCAATATACATAGCCATGATGCCCAACAGCCAAGGCAAGCGGTTGCGGATGGTGAGTAGGGGAGAGGATAAAGCCGCTTCATCACCACTCACACCCGCGAGTTTTTGAATATCTTCTGTGGCTTCCTCTTCCAAAATATCCATGACATCATCAATGGTGACGATGCCAACCAATCGGTCTTCCCGATCAACAACAGGGATAGCGATTAAGTCGTAGCGCTGCATGATTCGCGCCACTTCTTCTTGAGGAGTTTCAGTTCTAACTTTGATGACGCGATCGCTAGAAATATCTTTGATGAAAACATCAGGAAAGGTAAATAGCAACTGGCGCAGTGAAACTACTCTCACTAGTGTCCGGTTGTCATCAGTAACGTAAGCGTAGTAAATCGACTCTTTATCTTCATCCTGACGACGGATTTTACTTAGGGCTTCACCTACAGTCAATCCTTGCCGCAACCGGACATATTCGGTTGTCATCACCCGCCCAGCCGTGCCTTCTGGATAGCCGAGAATCGTTGCTGTTGCTTGCCTTTGTTCTGGACTCAGTTCTTGCAATAGCCGTTTGATTACCCCAGCAGGTAATTCATCAAACAATTCTGCCCGTTCGTCGGGACTCATTGCTTCTACAAGTTGCACTACTTGGACATCATGCAGAGAATTAATTAGTTCTTCCTGCACCTCTGTAGGCAGATATTCAAATACATCGATTGCCTGAGCTTTGTTGAGTAAACGGAATGCGATCGCGCGTTGTTTTTCAGGCAATTGCGTAATGTAATCTCCCACATCCACAGGTTGCAAGCGATTTAAATCCCACTTCAACTGGTTTAAATCGGTAGTATCAGTAAGCAAATCACGAATATCTTGTGTGAGCATGAGATATATCTCCTAAGTCTCCCCCGCGCTGGGAGACTTCCTCGCCAGCTCAGAGGAGGTTGATACTGCCATCTGGTGGACTATTGCCCATAAAATTTCAACAATTCAATATCGATATCTAAATTAAGGCATTGCTAGTCATCATCCTAACCCGGAATCGCACTCTCAGGTAGACACTGAATATTAGCATTCAGCATCCATAACATTTCTGACTAATTTAATTGCCCTAAATTTTAGGTAATTTTTGTGTACTTAAAGTAGATTTTACTACTGCTAGAAGCTATGTCAAGCCAATAAAGGAATTTACTCGCAAAATTCACAGAGTCAAAATATTTACAACAGTAATAAGTAGTATTTTGTGTCAAGCAACTTCATGCATAGTTACCTGGACAAAAATAAAATAGGATTTCTATATAAAGGCTGATATATAAGTAATGTAATCCACGGCGAATCAAAAAAAAGATTCTATTAAATGCTGGCGTATATACAAAAAAATCTATTTAGGAACTTTACTTTCTTCCCCTGAATGATAGGCTGCGTCAGCCAGATGCACGCAGCCCGGTTTAGCGCTTTGTAGTTTACGAAAGCACTGGTTGTGCTTCCAGATTTTGGGCTTTTTGCTTGAAGACGGTTGGTACTTCTGCGCTGAACGCTTCACCTTGAACCACTTCTGAGCGGAAACCATCAACCCCAACTGGAACATCGCCAGTAATGGTGGTGCGATAGAGGAGACGCTCGACATCCAAATGATCTAAATCTTGAGGAGCCAAATGCACTGTGGCGCGGTTGTCCCAGAAGGCGATATCACCATTGTTCCAACGGAAACGGGTGGTGTAAGCAGGCTTGGTGATTTGGTTGAAGAACAATTCCAGCAGCAGTTTGCTCTCTTGTGGTGACACGTCAACAATGTGCGAGGTAAAGCCAGGGTTAACGAACAACGCACGCTCACCAGTCTCAGGATGAACCCTAACAACTGGGTGGATTGAGACTAGTGGATTGACAGCAATACGCTCGGTGAACTTGCTGTTGCGGGGCTGATGCTTACCTCCATTGAAGCGATGTTCAGCTTTCAATGTGTCTGCTAGCGCCCGTAAAGGTGCTGACAAACCCTCATAAGCTGCAACTAGATTACTCCACTGGGTGTCACCACCGAAGCTAGGAACATTAACTGCACGCAAAATTGACGCTGCTGGTGGGTTAATTGCCGCAGTCACGTCTGTGTGCCAGGGGCCTCCACTACGGAAACCATATTGCTTTTCATAGAGCCTACGGTCTACGGGCTTGATCTGCGGAAATCCCGCAACTGGTTCAGGTTCTCCAAGTGGATGCGCGAAAGTCACTTCGCCAAAACGAGATGTGAACTCAACCTGGGCAGCATGATCGATGTTCTGACCACGGAAGAACACAACTTTCCACTTTAATAGCGCTTTACGAATTTCTTTGACTTCATCATCATTCAGAGGACGCGAAAGATCCACGCCGCTGATTTCAGCACCAATGAAACCAGCTACTTGTTTGACTTCAATATGCTTGTAGCCCATGTAGACTCTCCAAAGTTTGATCTATTAAGATGGTGTTCGCACTCGTCCTTTTCTTTTGGAATATTGCTATCAACTACAAGCAATATTCCAAAGGAAGCGGTCGTAGTTTTTAACATCATACACTAAATCGATCGAATTACCGTAGTATAATGCAAATATATTTTTAGACTGCTGAAATAACAGGAAGTTCATAGCGTCTCATTTGTTAAAGATGCGTGCGTGCTGCCAGCTTATCTACATAGCACTCTACTAAGTCTGGTCATGGTGATATTGGTGTGAGCCGATATGTCATTACCCCTCACGAGAATGGAAACTTTTACCACAGTTCCAACCGGATAAGATACTAGTTCGCAACACTTAATATTTGTAAAACTAATAATTAGTGTATCATATAAACTGTAATTTGCCTTACACATTCTTTGTATAGATTATGCAAACTCTATCTACTGCATAAGTATTTATAATGAACTGCATACACCAGAACGGATGAAAAAGGTACTGGTACAGCAAAGCGAAATTCAAAATTAAAGAACTCTTAGGGACTGAGCTAGGAAATCAGCACGCTGCTCAAAGTCCCTCTAACAGAACTTTTCCAAGTCAAAGTATGAAGTTGACTGCCAAAAAGGAGGACAAAGAATTGCTAACAGCCTATAGCGAAAATGAACTGCAATTAACTGCCGACGTGCTGGTAATTGGTGGCGGCCCTGCCGCAGCATGGGCAGCATGGGCAGCCGCATCAGAAGGTGTCAAAGTAATCATTGTTGATAAAGGTTTTCTAGGTACGAGCGGTGCAGCTGCTGCCAGTGGTAATGGCATCATGGCTCCTTCTCCAGAAAATTGGGACAAAGTTTTATGGGAGCGTTATCGCGTAGGAAAAAACCTAGCTAACTTACGTTGGATCGAGCGTGTAATCGAAAAAACTTGGCTCAGTTTGCCTCTAGTTGAAAAGTGGGGCTATCGTTTTCCCAAAGAAAATGGGGAATCCGTGCGCCAGAGTTATTATGGCCCCGAATATATGCGGGTACTTCGCAAAAACCTATTGCGTGTTGGGGTGCAGATTCTTGACCAAAGTCCTGCTCTAGAGCTTTTATTGGCTGATGACGGCTCGGTGGCTGGAGCAAGAGGTGTGCAGAGACAAAATCATCGTACCTATACTGTTCGCGCTGGTGCAGTAGTCCTGGCCAATGGTGGTTGTGCATTCTTGAGTAAAGCATTAGGGTGCAATACAAATACAGGTGATGGAATGCTGATGGCAGTAGAAGCTGGCGGTGAACTTTCCAGCATGGAAGCTTCTAATCACTATGCCATCTCGACCGCTTTTAATGCCACGGTGACAAGGGGTGTTCCCTTTGGCTGGGCTAGTTACAGTGATGAAGCAGGCAACGATCTTGGTGGCTATGTCAATGGTCGTCGCGATCCATCGTTTCTTCCCAATGCCCTCCTAAAAGGCTCCGTTTATGCTCGTTTGGATCAAGCTACACCTGAAGTCAAGGCGGTGATTGAAAAGTCTCATTTCATATCTTTTTTACCCTATAAAAAAGCTGGCATTGACCCCTATACAGAACGAGTGCCTGTAACACTGATTTTAGAAGGTACAGTCCGTGGTACGGGTGGAATTCGGATTGTGAATGATAGTTGCGGTACAAAGGTTCCTGGCCTCTACGCCGCCGGTGATGCTGCATCGCGGGAGTTTTTAGCAGGTTTAGCTTCTGGGGGTGGTGGCCCCAATGCAGCCTGGGCAATCTCCACAGGACAATGGGCTGGAGTTGGCGCGGCTGAATTTGCGAAGAGTCTTGGCGCTTATGCTCATGAACGGGTTGTGCATCCTGCTGGCCAAGCCGGATTGCGTAGTCCATCGCAGTCTCCCACATCTGAAACATTCGATAGCGAGGCGATCGTGCGCGGTGTACAAGCGCAGATGTTCCCCTTAGAGAAGAATTACTTGCGCTGTGAGCAGGGACTTTTGGATTCCCTGGCCAAATTAGAAACGTTGTGGCAGCAGGTAAAGACGAACCCGAAGCAAGATACAGTGCGCGATGTGGAATTTTCTCGGCGAGCAGCTGCTCTCACAGCTGTAGCGCGATGGGCATATTTTAGTGCTTTACATCGCACAGAAACCCGCAGCGAACATATTCGCATGGACTATCCCGAAACCGATCCAAATCAGCGTTATTATCAGGCAACCGGCGGCTTAGATCGTCTATGGGTGAGGCGTGATTGGCTAACGGATGCCATCGCCTACGACGAGCAGAACGCGATCGCTACAGCACCAGTACCAACCACTCAAACCACACCCTCTGTATCAAAGTTGTAGTAGGAGCAGTATCATGATCGAGCTTGTCAGTCATAAACTCTGTATCAATTGCAATGTATGCGTCCAAGTATGTCCTACCAATGTTTTTGAGTCCGTACCTAACCAACCACCTGCGATCGCTCGGCAAGAAGACTGTCAAACTTGTTTCATGTGTGAGGCTTATTGTCCTGCGGATGCACTCTATGTTGCGCCCCAATCTCATACCAATGTTGCAGTCAATGAGGATGATTTAATTGAAAGTGGCATCATGGGTGAATATCGTCGCATCTTGGGTTGGGGGTATGGCAGAAAAAACAATAGTGAATTGGATACTGCTCATCAACTGCGCCAATTGCCGCGCCCCTATCAAAGTTAATTTGAGTGTTTAATTGAGTGTGGTAGCGACCTCAATTAGTCAAAAACCTGCAAGTCACACTAATTCTGTATGAAGATGCACAGAATATTAAACGAACCGCCAAGTACGCCTTCTCTACGAGACACTACATGAACGCGAAGCGTCTCGAAGAGAAGAGCGCCAAGAATAGATAGTTACTCATTTAGTGCAGCTTCACATTAAATTGGTATCACACCAATAACTGCTTCTTTTAGATGCTCTATCTTACTAGCACCAACAACGGTAATTGGTGCTAGTAAGATAGGGCAATTTGTCTTGGTTTAACGCCGCATTTTTGAGCTAATTCTACGACGCAATCAACGATCGCACCGCCGCAAAAAGGACTCCCAATCATAATTTTCGCTATCTTAAGTATAAAAAAACCTAAGTAAATCGTGTTTTAGTTTGCGATCGCTAAAATTAAGTACCCAGAGGCGTATTAACAAGAGATAATAATAAACTCACACCACCCTTAGCTGTTGTCCCATCAACCATTACAGAAATTATTCTGGCTTGGTTTAGGTAATTCACTTGACAGTCACAGGGTCAAATTTTGCAAGTATTTCTAAACCCAACCATGAAAACATCTACCAAATTGCTAACTCGCCTGGACTATTACTACCAGCAAATCAAAACGATTATCCTGACTCGGCAGAATCCGATTACTGGTTTACTACCTGCGAGTACAGCGATTACAGCCCACGGTGATTATACAGATGCCTGGGTGCGAGACAACGTTTACAGCATTTTGGCAGTTTGGGGTTTAGGACTTGCATACCGCAAGATTGACGACGACAAAGGACGCACCTATGAACTAGAACACAGTGTCATCAAACTGATGCGCGGGTTGCTATTTGCGATGATGCGACAGGCTCATAAAGTAGAGACATTTAAACATACTCAGTCGCTACTAGATGGACTGCACGCCAAATATAATACTGCTACTGGTGACATTGTTGTTGGTGATGATGAATGGGGACATTTGCAACTTGATGCTACATCTATATTTTTGCTGATGTTGGCACAAATGACGGCTGCGGGATTGCCAATAATTTATACCATTGATGAAGTTAATTTTGTCCAAAATTTGGTTTACTACATTGGACGAGCTTACCGCACACCAGATTACGGTATTTGGGAACGTGGGAATAAAATTAATCGTGGTAATGCTGAGTTAAATGCTAGCTCTGTAGGCATGGCAAAAGCTGCTTTAGAAGCTATTAACGGGCTGGATTTATTTGGTGTGCGTGGTAGTCAAGCATCGGTGATTCATGTGCTACCAGACGAAATCGCCCGTGCCCGAATTACTTTAGAATCGCTTTTGCCGAGAGAATCTGGTTCCAAAGAAATTGATGCGGCGCTGTTAAGTATTATCAGTTATCCTGCCTTTGCAGTAGAAGATTTGGAGTTACGCGATCGCACTTTAAACGATATTATCAACAAACTCGTAGGTAAATACGGCTGCAAACGCTTTTTGCGTGATGGACACCAGACGGTTTTAGAAGATAATCAGCGCTTGCACTACGAACCGTGGGAACTCAAGCAATTTGAGCATATTGAATGCGAATGGCCGTTATTTTTCACTTATTTAGTTTTAGATGGATTATTTTGCAGTGAGCAAGAACAAGTTAAAAAATACCAAGAACTTTTAGAATCATTACTTATAGAACAAGATGGTTTGCGTTTACTGCCAGAACTATATTATGTCCCAGCCGAAAACATAGAAGCAGAAAAGTTAACACCCCAAACGCAACTACGTTTACCCAATGAAAATATCCCTTTGGTGTGGGCGCAGAGTTTATATTTTCTTAGTCAAATGTTGAGTGAAGGTTTACTAGCAGTTGGTGATATCGACCCTTTGGGAAGACATTTGTGTGTGGGCAAACAGCGCGAATCATTGGTACAAATTGCGTTGTTAGCAGAAGATGAAGATTTACAGAAAAAACTAGAAGTTCATGGGATTGAAACACAAACGCCTACCCAAGTTGAACCGATTCAGGTGAGAAAAGCTGGAGAATTCTCAGCTATTTATACCCAAATTGGCCGTAACGACAAACTTGGTTTAACTGGGCGGCCAGTACGACGGCTGCGGAGTTTGACAACATCTAGAATCTTTCGGATTCGTGGAGAAACAATTGTATTTTTGCCTTCATTCTCCGACTCTCAACAGTTTTACTTAACCCTTGATTACCATTTTCTACTAGATCAAATTAGAAGCGAACTAGCTTACATTCAAAAATATTGGAGCGATTTAGGTCGTCCTACCTTGACTTTAATGTTGACGCACACCATGTTAGAAGCAGGTTCGAAAGCATTACTAGAATTGATGCAAGAACTAAAAGATGGTGTTTGTAACGGTGTGCGAGTGAAATTAGGGCGGCTAAATCAGCTAATGTTAACAGCCGGAATCCAAAGAATTGATTTTCTTCCCAATGCAGAATTCTCGCGATCGCCAGTGAGAAATGCTGGCCCACGTTGCTATTATTTGGCTTATCATCCTGAGAAAAACTGGCGCTTAGGGCATACTCAAGAATTTCAGATGGAGTATGAAACTAACTTTGCATTATTACTTTCTTATTTACGCTCATCAGAGAATATTTACGAGCAAATTGAGTTATTGCAAACCTTAACTCGCTTGCAAGGCATGAACTTTGATACGGGGTATGGCGGTCCAGGATATCATGTCACCGTAGCCGATTTACTTGATGAAGTTTACACCAAAGCTGGAGATTTAGGTATTTGGGCAGTGGTACGTCGGGCTGCGGGGTTAAGGCAAATGGTTGATATCAGCTTATCAGATGCAGTGACAAGTATTTTGGTGCGAGGTAAGCAAATTGCTGTGGGTAAAGCTTACAGTGAAGCGTCCTTGATTACCGTACCCATGTCCCACGATGAAATTGCCGATAAAATTAATCATTTTTGTCGTGAAGATATCCGCGATCGCGTCCTAACACAAGAGATTTTAATCTATCTTGGTATTTTAATTCGCTCAGAACCCGAACTATTCCAGGGACTACTAACCTTGAGAGTCGGCTATCTCATCTTATTGATCACCAGCGAACTAGCGCGGGAATTACACGTTACTCAAGATGAAGCTTACGATTACTTAATGCAACTTTCACCCTTTGAAGTGAAAATGCGCTTGCGTCAGGTATTAACTGGATATACTGGCATGAGTAACCTGTTACGCCAACAAGAATCACTGCACGTCAAGCAAAAAGAAAGTGATATTGCTTGGGTGGTGTTACCAGGAATCGCTGAAGAAATAGAAGTCCCACCAGGTGGTTGGCGGCGGTTTCGTCAAGCCGAGGGTGCGACGGGACGCGTACCAAAAGACTTTTTCAAGCAGGTTTGGCTATTAATGCAACATTGCAAGGGTCTAGTAATTGGGGATAAACTAGAGCGCCGCAATCGTTTAGATAGTGAGATAATGTTGTCCGAGATGACAGCAGGGGAAAGAAATTTTGCTCTCTTGGTTGAGCATTTGCTGAATAAAATCGAAGCTCCAGAATATCGCCAAGTTAATATTGAAGCATTAATCGAATTAGGAGCGATCGCAGCTAATAATCCCAAGCTGCAAATCGAAGAATATATTGTGTTAGATGTGTTGATTGGACACGCAGTGCGATTGGCGTGGTTAGAGAATCATAGTCAACGCAGCGATCGCTATGATGAGGATAAAGCGAGTGCGTGGCGATCGTTTTACAATACTTCTCCTAGAGATTGCGCTAGTTATATTTTGAAGGCGTTCAGGTTCTTGACGGAATTTGTGAAGGATTTTTAAACGCAAAGGATCGCAAAGGGAAGCGCAGAGGAACGCAGAGGATGAGACAGAATGAGTTGAGTGGGGTGATTATTGGGTGTGCGATGAGGGTGCATACTGCTTTGGGGCCTGGTTTGTTGGAGTCGGCTTATGAGGAGTGTTTGGATTATGAGTTGAAGAAGTCCGGGTTGAATGTTGGTAAACAAATTCCATTGCCCTTAGTTTATCAAGATGTGCAATTGGAATGTGTTTATCGATTAGATTTGATGGTCGAAAACCAAGTAATTGTAGAGATTAAATCTGTAGAATCCTTCCACGCAATTCACTCCGTTCAACTCCTAACCTATCTCAAACTAGCAAACTGCAAACTAGGTCTTCTCCTCAACTTCAACGTCCTCCACCTCAAAGAAGGCATCAAACACGTAGCCAACAACCTCTAACTTCCCCTCTGCGAACCTCTGCGCTTCCCTCCGCGCCCCTTTGCGTTAAAAAAAATATCCCCCACCTCAAATTCTAAAAGCAGGGGTTTTATTAAAACTACTTAACAGAAACAGCATCAACATCAATAGTGCTTGCACTAGAGGTAGAACCATCAGTAGTATTAGGCACTTCAGTACCCACATCACCCTTACGAGCCTTCCAGCCCTCAATTACTAGCCCAGACACCTCAGAAACTAGCAGAGTCAAAAGGAAAACATCATCAATCTGCCCCACAACGGGTATAAAATCTGGGAGAACATCAAATGGGCTGACCAAATAGACCAACGTCCCTAAAATAACCCACCAACGGTACTTGGGGTTACGCAGCACATCGCGATACCAGGTGTAAAGTGATTGGATTGAAAATTTCATATTTTTAACCTCCAGTTATCTTTAATTTTGACAAATAATCCTAAAAATTCCCGGTGGGAATAACCGTCCTAGTTAGTCGAGAAGACGCTACTCCTAATCTGTCATCAAAAACCTATTTTGTAATTATCGATAAGAGTTTAATACCGCAAGGGTTTGACAAATTAGACAGTGATTGTATTAATTCGGGATTATGGCAACCCAGCAGCAAGTTTGTCCAGCAGGCTAAGTCAAATACGCCATGCTTAAAGTGTCTTTTTAGCTTTTCGAGAAATTTATATTTTGGAAGTCCCTCATTTTGCATTAATCTCTAGAATTAAAATGCCTTAGCACATTTGCTCTAGTCATGGAGGGAGGAAACTTAAACAGTGGATATTTTAGATTTATTTTATAAGGGCGGGCCAGCGATGTGGCCTTTACTTGTCCTGTCGATTCTATCTTTGAGTGTGATTTTTGAGCGTTTGTGGTTCTGGTTACGAATTTTGACTCAGGAAAAGCAAATAGTCGATCGCATTCTGGATGCTGCCCAAGATAATTGGCAAGCAGCTGCTGACGTTGCTAAACAAGCAAGCCATCAACCTGTCGGGCGTTTTCTTTATGCCCCCTTACGTTTTCCAAAAACTGATGTGGAAACCTTTCGACTAGCACTTGAGGCTACAGCAGAAGATGAATTGGCTGGAATGCGGCGGGGCGAAAAGCTTTTAGAAGCTGTGATTGCCCTCGCGCCCCTGCTGGGATTATTGGGTACTGTTTTAGGTCTAATTCACTCTCTGCGCTCAATTCGGATTGGCGATTTGGGAACTGAATCTACTGCCGGGGTGACTACTGGTATTGGTGAATCTTTAATTAGTACGGCAACTGGGTTAATAGTTGCCATTATTAGCTTGGCATTTTATCGCCTATTTCAAAGTTTTGTAGTTAACCAAGTCAAAGTTTTTCGGAAGGCAGGGAATGAGATGGAATTACTCTACCGCCAGTCCCCCCCTGATTTTAGTAATATTACATCACCAATTGTCCGGGAAAATTTCACTCCACCCCGCAAGCCAGGAAAGACTAGGTTGCCTGAACCTCCTGAACCCCCGAATTTACCTAATTAGTCAAGAATTAAACCCCTAAGCAGGCGATTAAATTGAGAAAATGAAAGTTAATCTACATACCCCAATCGAAGAAGTCCAAATTCAAATCATCCCTTTAATTGATGTCGTTTTTTGTATCCTGACGTTTTTTTTGTTAGCGGCTTTACAATTTACACGGCAACAGGCAATAAATGTTGACTTGCCCAAAGCCAGCCCTAGTACAGTATCTGCAATAACATCACAGAGCGGAAGTCTGATTGTAACTATCGATGCCGTTGGTAATACTTACATAGAAAAACAGCCTGTAAAACGCGACGATTTGGGAGCGAGGCTAAAACAGTATCTCCAAGGAAACCCCAGTGCTGTTGTGGTGCTAAATGCTTCGCGGACAGCAACTTATAATGATGTGATTGAGACATTGGATTTGCTACGGCAAGTAGGAGGCGATCGCGTTTCTTTGGGAATTATTCCTGGC
Organism: Nostoc sp. FACHB-133; assembly: GCF_014698055.1. Classification (NCBI taxonomy): domain Bacteria; kingdom Bacillati; phylum Cyanobacteriota; class Cyanophyceae; order Nostocales; family Nostocaceae; genus Nostoc; species Nostoc sp. FACHB-133. The sequence continues at coordinate 170,237 of NZ_JACJSH010000003.1, read as the reverse complement.
CCATCTCAACCACCCACAAACTCACTCAATCAGCCTAATATCCCCTCTTTCCCAGTCAATCCTGGTATAGCGCCAGTTCCAGGCATCAATCCCGAAGGGAATATTACCCCTAAATTTCCCTTAGCACCTAATTCCGTACCCTTACCTGGTGTAAGTCAGCCTCCAACCGGGCAAGGCATCAGTCCTATCAATCCTGGTATTTCCAACCCACCAGCATCCCAAGCCCCTGTAGCACCCAAACAAACACAACCACCTCTTAAAAGATGAAATAGGGAGTATGTTGGGCAGAGGAGGCACGGGGGCAGGGAGCAGGGAGCAGGGGTATAAAGAAGAGAAAAGGAAGAGAGAGGAAACAGGAGAGAGACTTATTCAATAATTCCTTCTTGTCCCCTTGTCTCCCTGCCCCTCTGCCCCTTCCCCACTCAGATGAAGCTTTTTCTCAATCCTAAAGATATCTAAAACAAAATTCGGTTAGCAATAAAATTTCTGCTAACTTACAAATAATTGGTTGAGCTTTAAAGATTTTTCCACCGATAAACTGAAGGAATATATCACCAATTGCCATTCACGTTTCAGGGGTTGTGGCATGAATATCGTTACGCTTTTAATTGTTTGGCTAGTAACAGCTATCAGCCTGTTGATAATTAGTAAATTACCTTTAGGAGTTGAAATTGATACTCCTGGTAAAGCCTTTCTTTCTGCCGCAGTGCTTGGTATCGTGACGGCAATAGTCAGACCGATTTTAAGCCTTGTTTTTGCAGTCCCCAATTTACTTACATTGGATTTACTATCCGGCATTTTCACATTTATGATTGCCGTAGTTTGTTTTAGTATTGCTGCTTGGTTAGTAGAGGGCTTCCGCTTACGTTACGGTATTTGGAGTGCTGTTATTGGAGCATTTACGCTGACCATAATTAACAGCTTAATCTACAAATTATTAGGTTTTTAAAATCAATAGTGATGAGCTAGAAGTTAGGATTTAGTTGTTAATAATTCCTAACTCCTAACTCTTAACTATTCGTTGGAACTTGGGGGAGCAACGGGAGTCGTTGATTGCTGTTTACGTTGTTCGCGTTTTTTGCGATCGGCTGAGAGCATATCTGCCATTACTAACAGCGCTTGCGCCATCTTATCTAGGTTAGAACGGTATAATTCCAAATCCTTGTTGAGTTTGTCATCAGATACGTGCAAGCCAGCTGCGATCGCTTTTAGCGCCTCAGTTAGTTGCTTTTCATCTTTGACTAATTCAGGATCTGACTGTTCTAATAACGAAAATAAACCAATTGCGAACAAACGGTTGTATTTAAAGTTAGGATTGTTGGCGATCGCTTGCAGTTGTGCTTGCAAGTCAGCATCTCGATCTAAGTAAGTAGTTTGGCCTAGCCAGCCAATTAAATCTTTAACTGGCAAACCTTTAGCTACAGCTTGCAATCTTTGGGCATCGTGTCGATAGCGTTGTGGATCTGTTTCTATAGCCTGACATAAGGCGTTAAAAATTGATTCTTGATCCCGTTCTGGTTGATAGCCTTCCATGAAGCGGTCAAAAGTTGTGACGACACCCAAGGCATAAATTGGATTGTAGCTAAAATCGATATTTACTGACAGCAGATGCATTTCTACCATCAATTCTTCTACTACCCGACGATAAATAGTGTTAATCGGACGGGTATGAAGATTGTAAAAAGTTCGTTTTGTATCAGAGACAGTACGGACGTTATTCACAAAGAAAATGTTAAGGGCGACGTATCTTTATTTTCTCGCTTAAAGGCTACTTTGCCAAGTTGAGCTTTTGACTTGTGACGGTTTCATTTACAATATAAACAAATCAAAAGTATTTTATAAGCTAGTAACCACAGGGGATTAAGACCTTTTCCTCTAAAAAACTAGCCAGAAATATTTCTCCTTAATGATTTGTTTATTGAATTTATGAACTTCTCGCCACAGTTAATTGCTTTAGGTGAGTACCTAGCTGGTGAATTTGATAATCGGGAACAAGCTATAGAAGAACCAGTTTGGTATGTCCATCTCCGAATGTGGCAAAGACCAGTGAATTTGTTCACAGAAGATAGCATCACCTTGTTTGCCGAACAAGCTAGCGTGATTAACCTAGATAAACCTTACCGTCAGCGAATTATGCGGTTGCGTCAGGGTAGCAACTCTGACACATCTTTGGAAGTACAATACTATATACCTCAAGATCCAGATGGATTAAGAGGCGCAGGCAATAACCCTGCTCTACTGAACACACTGACACCCGAACAATTAGATTTACTACCAGGTTGTATCCTAACAGTAACTCACGAAGTATTAGCTGGCGATCGCTATAAATTTACCGCCACACCACAACCAGAGACTCGTTGCAGCTTTACTTATCTTGGTAATAGCATCTATGTTTCCTTGGGGTTCGAAACCACTGCGGCAGAATTTCACAGCTACGACAAAGGAATTGATCCAGAAACTGGAAAAGCAACTTGGGGAGCGATTATGGGCCCTTATCGCTACACCAAGCGGAATCAGTATTCAATAAGATAAACCTATCATTCAATTAGTTACGAGTTATGAAGTTTCTATTAACTCCTAACTCTTTTTTAGCTAGCCATACTACGAGGTACACCTTCTAAAGCTTCATCTTCTGTTTCAAAGATTTCAAAGACAGTATCCATCATTGTCACTTCAAACACGAGTTTGGCTTCTGGATGTACATTGCAGATGCGGAAACTGCCCTTGACTTTATCAGCATCACGCATTCCGGCTACCAAAGACGTGAGACCAGAACTATCAATAAAATTCACCTGAGCCAGATTTACAACTACATGGCGGCTGAGTTTAGAAATACACTCTTGTAACTTCAGGCGAAATTGCCAAGCAGTGGTAATGTCTAGGCGACCTGCTGGTGTTAGGACAATAACGGTGTTTCCGTCTTGGGTTGTATAAGTTTTTTGGTCTATATGAATCACTAAAGCCCTCCCCGTGGCATTCCTCTTAAGATTAGGTAGTTACAGAATTGTCTAACGCTGTCACTTGAGATTAACAAGCTATAGCTAAAATTGTCACCTTTTTCTGCTAAGTGCTTAACTTTAGTAGTTTAACTCACTAAATCAGTACTGAGTAGCAATTTTAAACGAGGAGTGGCAGAGACTAGGAAAATGAGGGAGATAGGGAAAAACTCCTAACTCCTAACTCAGCACAGGCTAAATGCTCCGCTATCCATGTACAGCACTATTGAGGTGGTGTCCAGTTGATCCAATCTTGAGGCTTAAGGAAGGTTTCATACAACTCGGCTTCGGGTGTATTGGGTTCCGGTTGATAGCCGTATTCCCAGCGCACTAAAGGTGGTAGGGACATGAGAATTGATTCGGTGCGTCCGTTAGTTTGCAGACCAAAAATAGTACCTCGGTCATAAACCAAGTTAAATTCTACATACCGTCCGCGGCGATAGAGTTGAAAATTCCGTTGGCGATCGCCATATTCCATCCCATGTCGCCGTTCTACAATTGGTACGTAGGCTGGTAAAAATGCTCTGCCACAGTCTTGCACAAAAGCAAACAAATCTTCCCAATTGCGGGTTGCTGGTGTTCCCACCTGGTTGCTATAAATAGCTGCTTCACCATCGGGATTTGGCCCGCGATATAAAGCACCTTGACCATCTTGGTAATCAAAAAACAAACCGCCTACGCCACGTGTCTCATCACGATGCTTGAGGTAAAAATATTCATCACACCACTTCTTAAATACTGGGTAATACTCCGGGTGGTGTTTGTCACAGGACTGTTTTAACGTTTTGTGTAAATGTGCCGCATCTTCAGCAAACGGGTAATAAGGTGTCAAGTCAAGACCACCACCAAACCACCACACTGGCCCCGCTTCAAAGTAGCGATAATTTAGATGAACTGTGGGCACGTAAGGATTGTGAGGATGCAACACCATTGAAGTACCCGTGGCATAAAAGCCATGTCCTGCGGCTTCAGGGCGTTGGGTTAAAATTGAGGCTGGCAAATGGGAACCCCAAACTTCAGAAAAGTTTACACCTGCTTGTTCAAATATTGCACCTTCTCGCAGCACGCGCGATCGCCCTCCCCCCCCTTCAGGGCGTTCCCAACTATCTTCATTAAACTTAGCCACACCATCTAGTTTTGCCAATGATTCAGTAATTTCGTCTTGCAGTTGTTTCATAAACTGACTGACTCTAATCTGAGCGTCAGGTGCTGGCAAAGACTTGGATGATTCTGCTGCTACAGTTGGTGTTTGCGAGTTGGTCAACATAGATTCCCGAACCTAAATTACAATTTCCAGAAAGCCACAAATTTCTTAATTTTAAAAATTTGGGGGAAACACGCGCCAACAATCAAGCTCTATTTGCCCAACCCGCTTTTTTCTTACTGGTTAAGCATTTATACGATTGATGGCCATCACTAGAGTTATTTTCCCTCAAATGCGTATAGGCTTGTATATTGACTGAGTTTTATTTTGTTAATTTTAACTATTTCGCTCATTTGGTACTTCAGGAACTGAGCGTAGTTGCACACAATACCAGAGTTACCAGAAAGTGTCTAGGGAGGAGGATTAGGAAAATGCAAGATTGGTTATCCAAATTCATCCACCGCAAACGTCGTCGGTTTTGCGCTTCTCTGGTGCGGACATATCGAGAGATAAGCTCTGCTTCTGTAGATGAACTGTGGCAAAAAGTTGCTGACTTAACAGATGTTTCCTGGCATCCACTACTTAAGAGTACTAATGTACCCTACGGATTAGTACCCAAACCAGGATTGATTTTTCATGCTGTAACACGCTTTTCGCCAATTCCCATCCGTATTTTTGTAGAGCGTGTCAATCACAGGGAGATGCTGAGTATCCGAGTGCTGGCAATTCCAGGAATAGAAGAACGGGTGACTTATCAAGTAGAGTCAACGGTTTGTGGCACTTGTTTATCTTATTCTGTAACCCTACGGGGTTGGTTATCGCCCCTGATTTGGTCTTTATCCCGTCCTTATGTAGACCGCGTAGCACGGTCTTTAGTAGAAGCAGCAGAAAAGACGGCATTGCCAACGGTATCTGGGAAGAAAAAATCTCTTGACGACAGTTGTTTTGATTTTTAGGTAAAGGGGAATTGGGAATTGGGCATTGACAATTGGGCATTGGGCATTGGGCATGAAGAAGAGACAAAGGAGACAAGGAAGAGGGGGGAAACAAGAGAGAGACTTGTTCAATGGACTTCTTGGAGAAGTGGGGAAAAGGGGAAGGGGTAAAGGGTAAAGGGATGGAATTTCCCCTTTACCTTTAACCTTTCCCCAACATCTTGGCAAAAGTAACTTTTGCAAGATGTCTAATAATTCCCCCTTGTCTCCCTGCTCCCCTGCCCTCTTCCCACTCCCCTGCTCCCTGCTCCTCTGCCTTTTGTACCCAATGCCCAAAGAAAGTTAAGATTCTATTAGGTAATAATGCTATTTGCTAAGTTTTATTACGGCATTGACAGTGAAAACACTAAGCTGACCTTACTTAAGAAAACATCGAGTTAATAGCTAAGATGTTCGCCACAAGTGTATTTATTCATTTTGAATTTTGAATTTTTATGTACGATGTCCTCGATTCTCGCTCTGTCCTAGAAATTTTGCGTCCAGTGGAAGACCCAGAACTCCGCAAAAGTCTGGTGGAACTGAATATGATTCGCAACGTCAAAATTGACGGTGGCAAGGTTAGTTTTACTTTAGTGTTGACCACTCCTGCCTGTCCTTTACGTGAATTTATCGTCGAAGACTGTCAGAAAGCTGTCAAAAAGCTACCGGGTGTTACAGATGTCAGCATAGAAGTAACCGCAGAAACACCCCAACAAAAAAGTTTGCCTGATCGCACTGGTATTTCTGGGGTAAAAAATATTATTGCTGTTTCCAGTGGCAAAGGTGGTGTTGGTAAAAGTACGGTGGCGGTGAATGTAGCAGTGGCTCTAGCTCAAACTGGGGCAAAAGTTGGCTTGTTAGACGCTGATATTTACGGCCCCAACGATCCCACTATGTTGGGTCTAGCTGATGCTCAAATTGTGGTGCGTTCCACTGAAACAGGTGACATTTTGGAACCTGCTTTTAATCACGGTGTCAAATTAGTTTCAATGGGCTTTTTGATTGACCGAGATCAACCAGTCATTTGGCGGGGGCCTATGCTCAATGGCGTAATTCGCCAGTTTCTCTATCAAGTGCAATGGGGAGAACTGGATTATTTGATTGTAGATATGCCACCGGGAACCGGAGATGCTCAGTTAACTTTAACTCAAGCAGTGCCAATGGCCGGGGCAGTAATTGTCACCACACCGCAAACTGTAGCCCTATTAGATTCTCGCAAGGGATTGCGGATGTTCCAGCAGATGAATGTCCCGGTATTGGGGATCGTGGAAAATATGAGCTATTTTATCCCCCCCGATCAACCAGATAAACACTATGACATCTTTGGTTCTGGTGGAGGCTCCAAAACCGCCGCCGAATTGGGAGTGCCATTGCTGGGGTGCGTACCGCTAGAGATTTCCACACGAGTTGGTGGTGACAGTGGTGTGCCCATAGTTGTTGGCGATCCAGATTCAGCTTCGGCAAAAGCATTAACTGCGATCGCTCTTACAATTGCTGGTAAAGTATCAGTTGCTGCGTTGACATAATTAATTTTAATTTCTATCTGCTTCCTGGGCTATGTCCTGGGAATACTAAAGATCGGGTATTGGGAAGAAGCAAAGGAGCAGAGGGCAGGGGGCAGGGGGAAAGAGGTAATGTTATTCTCCTTAATTCCCAATTCCCAATTCCCAACAATTAAAAAAGTCTAAATTGGCACAATGTTATTAAAACGATCGCTCCCCAAAATTCGCTGGAAGTCTTGGGTTAAGCCCTGGCAAAATGTAGATTGGCTACTATTTTGTTTGCCAGTTGCTGTCAGTATCTTTGGTGGCATCATGATCCTCAGTACGGAACTGAAGCAGCCAGTAACTGACTGGTGGTGGCACTGGATGGTAGCGGGTATCGGTGTGCTTATAGCCCTATTTCTATCTCGCATCCGCTACGAACTCTTAATGCAGTGGCACTGGGTAACATACTCACTAACGAATTTCAGCTTAATCGCGGTGATGATTGCTGGTACTAGCGCTAAAGGGGCACAGAGGTGGATTAGTATCGCTGGCTTTAACGTGCAACCCTCAGAATTTGCCAAAGTCGGTATGATCATTACCTTAGCCGCTTTGCTACACAGGCGTACTGCTTCTAGCCTTGAAGGTGTTTTCCGGGTTCTGGCAATTACCGCCATACCTTGGGGATTAGTATTTTTGCAGCCAGATTTAGCAACATCATTGGTATTTGGTGCGATCGTCTTAGGAATGCTTTATTGGGCAAATGCTAACCCAGGCTGGCTAATTCTGCTGATTTCTCCTGTGGTTGCGGCCATTTTGTTTAGTATATCTTGGCCTTTATCAGAGCCGATAATTTTATTCAAAGAACTATCTTTTGGCCCATTAGGAATAGTTTGGTCATTTGCGATGGCTATTTTGGGCTGGCAAACTCTCCCTTGGCGGAGATTTGGTTGCAGTGCGATCGGCTCGTGGACTCTCAATATACTAGGTGGCGAATTAGGAGTCTTCGCTTGGAACCATATTCTAAAACCATATCAAAAAGCTCGACTAACTGTATTCATGGACCCCGATCACGATCCACTCGGTGCTGGGTATCACTTAATCCAATCTCGTATTGCCATTGGTGCTGGTGAAATTTGGGGATGGGGTCTGTTCAAGGGGCCAATGACGCAACTGAATTTTGTACCCGAACAGCATACAGACTTTATTTTCTCCGCAGTCGGAGAAGAATTCGGTTTTGTTGGTTGTTTGTTAGTGCTGTTTGTCTTCTGCTTAATTTGCCTCCGTCTGCTGCATGTTGCCCAAACCGCCAAAGATAACTTTGGTTCCTTGCTGGCTATTGGCGTTTTATCCATGATCGTGTTTCAGGTGATTGTGAACGTTGGCATGACTGTAGGTTTAGCACCTGTGGCAGGAATACCTTTACCTTGGATGAGTTATGGGCGCTCTGCTATGCTGACCAACTTCATTTCCTTGGGAATAGTAGAATCGGTAGCAAATTTTCGCCAAAGGCAGAAGTATTATTGATTCGTCATTAGTCATTTGTAAGAACCAACGACAAATGACTAATAACAAGTATTAAGCTATTAAAAGGAAACAAGCGAGGCTAAAAACATGATTCTGCCTGGAGCAACTGTTCGCGTCAAGAATCCCGCAGATACCTATTATCGCTACGAAGGACTCGTGCAACGACTGACCGATGGCAAAGTAGCCGTATTATTTGAAGGTGGTAACTGGGATAAATTAGTTACCTTTCGCCTGAGCGAATTGGAACTTGTAGAGACCATAGCCGGACGGAAAAAAGCCAAATAAGATTAGTCATTAGTCATTTATCCTTTGTCTTTTGGCAAAAACTAATGACTAATGACCCTTACGGGTGATCCCTCCGGCACGTCTAGGGCGAACGCCAGTCACTCATGGGGAAACCCCCTTGGACTATAGCCTCTCCCTTTGAAAGAAGACAGCGCTGGCTCACCAATGACTAATGACTAAATTACTATGCGCCTCCCCCTACCACAATTTGCTACTGGCGATCGCCATCCCAACCACATTGCGGAGGTGATTGAAACTACTAGTACCGAATTTTTAGCTCAGTGTTTGGAACCAGAAGATTTGAGCTTTCCCTCCATGCCACCCTTTGGTAGTTGGGTTTGCTCTGTGGATGAAGAATCTGGGAATCAAGTTTATGGGGTAGTATATTATGCCACTACCATGCCTATAGATTCAGTACACCGAGCTAGGGCTTTAGGGTTGTCACTGCAAGACTTACGCGAGGAACAACCCCAGATATTTGCCATGTTGAGAACAGAATTTAGAGCTGCGATCGTGGGATTTGAACAATCTTCCCAGAATCAAGGTTATAACCAAAAAATATATCAGTATCTACCACCCCGTCCCCCGCAAATTCATCAAGCTGTTTATCGGTGTGAACCAGAAGCGATCGTTAAATTTACTGAAGAACTAGATTTTTTGCGGACATTGCTTTGTATTAACAGTGCGCCAGTCGAGTCTTTAACCGCAGCTGCTATTCGAGATGTATACCAGTTACGCAAAGCTGACCGAGAATGGCTAATTAAAGCTGGACGTAACCTAAGCGTACTACTTAAAGACGACTACGATCGCTTGCGGTTTATTTTAAGTCAAATCCATCCGTAGGTAGTTAGTTCTTAGACAATTGCCTAGTTAGTGTAAGTTAATATTTTTAATTTTTCGTCAGGTAGCTTGCCCATTTTATATCCATCAGGCGATCGCCCCAAGGTAATCGCAATTTTACCATAGCCCCTTCAATTCCTACCTATGGAACTCATATCACAAGTTCTTGTTCTGGAACCAACTTCCCAAGTTCTTGGCAAGGAACCAATTGTTCCCTTTGCTATTTTGCTGGTGGTTATCTTAGTTATCCCCATCATGTTTGAGCGGCTAAGATTACCAGGATTAGTGGGTTTGGTTTTCTCAGGGCTAGTACTTGGGCCTTCAGGCTGGAATTTATTTCAGTCTGACTCACCAATGATTAACCTGCTATCAGACATTGGGTTAATTTATTTACTTTTTGTCGCAGGGTTAGAAGTTGATCTCGAAAAGTTCCGTCGGCAAAAAAGTCGTGCCTTTGGGTTTGCTAGCTTAACTTTCATTGTCCCCCTGATCATGGGAACCTTAGTAGGGCTCATTTTAGGCTATAGCTGGAATACTTCAATTTTAATTGGCTCTTTATTCACTTCCTATACTCTTTTGGCATATCCCATAATCAGCCGTTTGGGGGTGGTAAACAATGAAGCTGTTACTGTCACCATTGGAGCTAAGATTTTTACAGATATTGGGGCAGTGCTGATCTTAGGCGTTTGTGTAGGCATCGCTCATGCTGGAGCATTCAGCTTTGCTAAACTACTCACCTTGTCGGGTTGGTTAATTATTTACTCTGTTGCCGTTGTGACAGGCTTTGATTGGGCCGGCAAGGAATTTTTCAAGCGGTCTGGAGATGATGAAGGAAACAAGTTTTTATTTGTATTGCTTTCTGTGTTTCTGGCGGCTGTAGGCGCTCAATTAATTGGGATAGAAAAAATTGTTGGTGCTTTTCTAGCAGGTTTGGCGGTGAATGAAGCTGTGGGTGAAGGCCCAGTTAAAGAAAAGGTAGTATTTATTGGCAGTGTGCTGTTTATTCCCATTTTCTTTGTTGACCTTGGCTTACTGATCAATCTACCTGCCTTTGTGAACAACCTGGATACGCTCAAGTTAACGCTGTTGATGATAATCGGTTTGATTGCCAGTAAATTGATCGCAGCTTTATTCACAAAACTGCTTTACCGCTACAAGTGGCAAGAAACGTTAACCATCTGGTCGCTATCACTTCCCCAGGTAGGTACAACCTTAGCAGCTACCCTCGTAGGATATCAGGCCGGATTGCTGCCATTAGAAGTATTACACAGTGTCATTGTCTTAATGGTTGTCACCTCCACCTTGGGGCCGTTGATGACCAGTCGTATAGCTGTTGGGTTGAATTCCTTACAAGTGGAAGCTCCTGCACCACCTCTACCTGACCAGAATGCACTAGAGAGAGATAGCGCTTTTACGATAGTCGTACCTGTCTATAATCCTCATACGGAACAGCATTTAATTGAAATGGCAGCCTTATTAGCGCGTCAGTCTCAGGGAAAAATTATACCACTGGCGATCGCAACTGCTGCGGCTCAGATGGATGCACCACAGTTAGAAGCTTCTTTACAACGCAGTGAGCAGTTATTGACCAAAGCCACGGCACACAGTCGATTATTAGGTGTTACCGCAGAACCAATGCTACGAATTGATGATGCCTTTGCTCAAGGAATTAGCCGAGCCGCCCGCGAACAAAAGGCTAATTTAATTGTGATGGGTTGGGGTAAACGGACTGGGTTACGAGCGCGTTTATTTGGGAATGTGATTGATGGTGTGCTTTGGGCATCCCATTGTCCAGTAGCAGTAACACGTCTAGTAGAATCACCGAAAAAAATTCAGCGCATCTTAGTACCAGTAGAAAACTTAACAGCACCCATATTACAGCCTGTACAATTTGCCCAGATGCTGGCAGAGGCTAATCAGAGCCACATTACTGTGTTAAATGTGTGCGATCGCCGCACGAGTTCCAGTAAAATTGCTTGGAGGCGATCGCATCTCTCCCTAATGGTATCTAATTTAGCTTTGGCTAATGCTCCAGAAATTCAAATTATCGCTCATGAAAATGTTGCCCAAGCAATTTTGCAGGCAGCACGATTATATGATTTAGTCGTTTTACCTTTTATACGCAATCGTACCAGTCCTGGAGGGTTAGCCATTAGCGATGTTACAACCCAGTTAGCCAGACAACTAACCTGCTCCATTGTCATGCTTGGAGAACCGCAGCGCACCCAAACCACAAACGCAGTTATGTCTAACACGGTTAATAGTATCACATCTGCTGTATAATATCAAGCAGATGATTTTAGTCTATCTGAGTGAACTGGGGCTGCGATCTGTATTGAAAAAAAGCTTTGCAACAAAAGAATTGACTGTAAGAATATATAGATATTCCTACGGTCAATTCTTTGCTGCTTTGCATCCAATTGAGAACAGCAATAGCCGTAAAAACAATTTATATTATTGAAGATTTGATGAACTTTAAGTAGAAGACTAACAATATTGAGACTAAGTTTGTTATTTTTCTAGTTAAATTGTTAAAAAAGCAGGTAAAAACATCACAAGACTATAACCATAGCAAAATAAGTAAGTTCAATAACACTTTTTGATTAAGCCTTGTTCTTTTTTGAGTTCTGTATTTTTGTCCCCAAGCTGGGTAATCTAAAAGTAAGTGCAATAGGTACTGAAAATATTTGTAAGTAACTGGGAAACTATGAGAATTTTGGTGACGGGCGGTGCTGGGTTCATTGGTTCCCATCTCATCGACCGATTAATGACCGATGGGCATGAATTAATATGCTTGGATAACTTTTACACTGGCCATAAACGTAACATTCTTAAATGGTTAGGTCATCCGTATTTTGAAATGATCCGCCACGATATTACCGAACCAATTCGGTTAGAAGTGGATCAAATTTACCATTTAGCTTGCCCTGCTTCACCAGTACATTACCAGTACAACCCAGTTAAAACCGTTAAGACTAACGTCATGGGAACCCTGAATATGTTGGGGCTGGCTAAACGTGTGAAAGCTAGATTTTTCTTGGCTTCAACTAGTGAAGTATACGGTGATCCAGAAGTTCATCCCCAAACTGAAGAGTATAGGGGTAGCGTCAATCCCATTGGTATACGTTCATGCTACGACGAAGGTAAAAGAATTGCTGAGACTTTAGCATTTGATTACTACAGACAAAATAAAGTTGATATTCGAGTTGTGCGGATATTTAACACCTACGGCCCAAGAATGTTAGAAAACGATGGTCGGGTAGTAAGCAATTTTATAGTTCAAGCCTTGCGAGGCAATCCTTTAACTGTTTATGGCGATGGTTCGCAAACTCGGAGTTTTTGCTACGTTTCTGATTTGGTAGAAGGATTCATCCGTCTGATGAATGGCGACTATGTTGGCCCAGTAAATTTGGGTAATCCTGGTGAATACACAATTTTACAATTGGCGCAAGCTGTGCAGAACATGATCAACCCAGACGCACAGATTAAGTTTGAGCCACTACCTTCGGACGATCCCCGTCGTCGCCAGCCTGATATTACTAAGGCAAAGACTTTGTTAAATTGGGAACCTACCATTCCTCTGCAAGAGGGGTTAAAACTGACAATAGAAGATTTTCGCGATCGCATTCAAGGCGATGTCAATAATTCAACCAACTAAGTAGCGCCTAGCGTTGCTCTGAATTTTTATGCAGGCTCACCCAAAGGGTAGCTGGTATGCTTAGTTACTGAGTTTTCTAACTGTGTGTTAAGTGTCATATTGATAACTTCTTTTTGAAGACTACACCAAAAAAAATTAGGGAGTTAAAGAATGCGTGTTTGCGTGATTGGTACTGGCTATGTTGGTTTAGTTACAGGTGCTTGCTTGGCTCATATTGGGCATGATGTAATTTGCGTAGACAACAACGAAGAAAAAGTTAAGTTAATGAAGTCTGGACAGTCCCCAATTTTTGAGCCGGGACTCTCAGAAATTATGCAGTCTGCCATTCAAACACAGAAGATTCATTTTACAAGCGATCTTGCTGCTGGAGTTTCCCACGGTGAAATTCTGTTTATTGCTGTGGGAACACCACCTTTGCCCACTGGTGAAAGTGATACTCGTTACGTTGAAGCTGTAGCCCGTGGGATTGGCGAAAATCTCAACGGTGGTTATAAGGTGATAGTGAATAAGTCTACAGTCCCCATTGGCTCAGGTGACTGGGTGCGGATGCTTGTTCTAGATGGTGTTGCAGAGCGGCAGAAAACACTGATACCCGCAGGTGGAGTGCCGAGTGATGAGAAATTACCTGAATTTGTAGCCGAGTTTGATGTAGTCAGCAATCCAGAGTTTTTGCGCGAAGGTTCGGCTGTTCACGACACCTTTAACCCCGATCGCATTGTACTAGGAGGCAATAGCCAAAGAGCAGTAGCCTTAATGCAACAACTGTATGCCCCGATTGTGGAACGCAAGTACGCTGAGGATCAATCTTTACCCCCAGTGCCAATTCTGGCAACAGACCTGAGTTCGGCGGAGATGATTAAATACGCCGCTAATGCCTTTTTAGCCACTAAGATTAGTTTTATTAACGAAGTTGCTAATATTTGCGATCGCGTCGGTGCTGATGTCACCCAAGTAGCCAAAGGTATTGGTTTAGACTCCCGCATTGGTAACAAGTTTTTACAAGCTGGTATCGGTTGGGGTGGTTCCTGCTTTCCCAAAGATGTCTCGGCTCTAATTCATACTGCTGATGACTATGGTTATGAAGCCCAGTTACTAAAATCTGCCGTTAGTGTTAACGAACGCCAACGTTTGATTGCTCTGGAGAAACTCCAACAAGTTCTAAAAATTCTCAAAGGTAAAACAGTCGGACTACTCGGACTGACCTTCAAACCAGATACCGACGACTTGCGCGATGCTCCAGCCCTCATTTTAATTGAGCAGCTAAACAGACTAGGAGCCAAAGTTAAAGCTTACGATCCTATTATTTCCCAAACAGGTATGCGTCATGGGCTTTCTGGCGTGTTAGTAGAAACCGATGCCGAAAGATTAGCTGACGGCTGCGATGCCTTAGTACTCGTCACCGAATGGCAGCAGTTCAGCACTCTCGACTATGTGAAGATGGCAAAATTGATGGCCCACCCCGTTATCATCGATGGTCGTAACTTCCTCGACCCTGAAACACTGATCCGCGCTGGATTCCAATATGTAGGCGTGGGAAGATAGAAAGTTCAGAGTTAGGAATTATCAATAAAAATTAATTACAACCTATAATTAATAACTCCTAACTCGCTTCAAAACCTAAATATTTAAACTACCGCCTAGAATTCTCTAGGCGGTATTTAATTTGTTTAAAGCTTCACTTTACTTTGTACTTTTACGTGAAAACATCATAATTAAGCGCTATGCGGAATACGTTCAATTTCAGCATATCCACTGAAAATAAGTTTTTGACCTTCAGTTTCTAGCCTGTTGAGCCGCATTTTCACTCCATCAAGGTCAAAACGATCCAAATCAACCATATTATCTAAAATTTCTACCAGCGCTACGCTCAAGGTTTGCGAAATTTCTCGTTGTGCTTCTGGCACTTGGTCAAGTTGAATTTTCGGATCTTTGAAAGAAACTCGCCGCCGCCTTTCAATACCTACAGTTAAAATCATGCTCAGGGGTACGAGTTCGCCATTGTTTAAATCTGCTTTTGCTACAAGCTGTAAGCGATTTTCTGGCAATAGCTGTATCTGAACATCCGTAAAGGAGACTGGTTCTCCGCCAGATAATTCTGTCAGTGATGGCACGCTGAGGTTAAGCAAGCGCTTTTTCACCAGTTCCGCATTAAAGGCTTGGTTTATCCCTGCTTCTGATAAAATTACTTGAGCGATCGCTTGAGTGGGTTGCTTAAGACTGAGTTTGCCCTTTAAAACCGAGCCGAAGTCAATAGCCACCGCATCAGTTTCAAAAGACATCTCTTCTACTGCGAAATCTCTCCGAATCACCAAGCCACGACCGCTCATTTTGAAGCTATCAATGCTGCCTTGCAAGAGCTTGCTGGAGGGGTAGCAGCGCACAAAGACTTCTACTGACTCGCTTTGGGTAAACAGGTGGCGAATCGTTTGGCTGGCGACCGTGTTGAGCATCCGCTCACCCCAATCTGTGCCTTTAGGATCTTGTAAACCAGTAAGTCCGCCGAACATGTGGTTTTGGGTCTCTAGAAGTTCTTTGTACTTTTGTAACAAATCGTGAAGAATACAGCAAGCGATCCCGTGATTAATTGTGCTGATGGGTAGGAGTTGGATAACTGATGATTAGAAGTTCACTGTGTCAAATATTACTTTGAATGAGTTGGAATAATCAAACTAAGTTATTGCTAAGATTCTCACCAGTACTAAATATAATACAGCTAAATATTCTAGAACTTGCCAAGCAGGGTAATACAAATGCAAATGCGATTAACACTCTGGAGTAAGTGTATATTTTTCAATCAAAATCAAAAAGTATGATTGATTTGGTTGAAGAAGGGGAATTTTGCCCATAGCTGCATAATTGATAATTAAGTTTTTAACATACCATCAGATTTTCAAACGGATACTGATTTTTCCAACGGTAAGCATTAAAATCTCTGAAATCTATAGACAAAATTCTTCCATGTCCCAGATGTTCTCCCAAAACTACTAACGAAGCATCGGCCAGATCCATTGGTAAGTTCGCATATTTTTCCATCAGTTCACAAATGCGTTTACCATGATGGGGTTGCAAATCAAAAACCGTAAAAGCCCCTAAAAATAAGTTATTAATGAAACTTACTTGGGCGTGGTTTCCCATCTTTGTTAGCAGTAAATAACAAGTCTCTGTAACGACAGCCCAAGTAGTAATCAGAGGTTCGTTGACATTGGCAAGTACTGTTATTGCTTGAGTGTGGTACAAGTCATTGCGATTCGCCAATGCTAACCAAAAGCCAGTATCAACAATAATCATACTTAGCTTTCAAGCCATCTCTCAAAATTGATTTGTAATTTACAGATAGATCCGGATGTGTCTCACCGCAACCAATAAAGCCTGTTTGGGTGAGCATTGAGAAAGGATTCTTTTGCTCCTGCTGAAGCTGCTGGTAGTACAATTCGAGGGCAGATTTAATTACATCTGTTACTGCCTGATTAGTCTGCTGTTGAATAAAGGCTAGTTTGTCAGCATACTCGTCATCTAATCGCGCATTAATTCGCATGGTTAGGTTCGTTTGTCATACAAATGTATGACAAAGATAACATACCTTCTACCTCGTCAACAACTTGCGTCGCAGATTATCCAGTGCTGCATTCGCACTGACATGACGAATTAGAGCGCGGCCTCTCACTGTACCAAACTGATATTCAAAACTTGTCACTTCATCCTTTGGCCCAGCTAAACCAACGTAAACTAAACCCACTGGCTTTGTATCTGTCCCTCCAGTTGGGCCAGCAATACCAGTAATACTCAATCCCCAAGTTGTTGCAAGGCGAGTTTTGATTCCAATTGCCATTTGCTCTGCAACAGTTGCACTTACCGCCCCAAATTTATCTAAATCTTCCTGGTTAACCCCCAGCAGCTTAACCTTCACCGAATTGTCATAAGAAATTACTCCACCCCAAAAGTAATCAGAACTTCCAGAAATTTCGGTCAACATTTGCCCTAAACCGCCACCAGTGCAAGATTCTGCCACTGAAAGCGTTTCTTTTGATGCCCGCAATAATTCACCGACAACGGAAGCAAGAGTATCATTATTAACGCCGTAAAAATCTAGTCCGGCAATTTCTTTAAGTTGTTTCTCAATGGGCGCAATTAGTTCTTCTGCGGCGGCTTCAGAAGTTGCTTTAGCAGAAACTCGCAATCTTACTTCCCCTTTACCTGCGTAAGGCGCTACTGTGGGATTTGGCAACTTCAAATAGGAAGAAACTTTTTCCGCCAAAGCAGATTCACCAATACCCCAAAACTTTAAACTCCGGCTGTAAATAATTTCTTTACCCCAACCTTGACTTTTGAGAAATGGAACAGCTGTTTCTTCCCACATTGGGTACATTTCACTGGGAACACCGGGAAAGGTAAAAATTGTGATTTCAGGACGGGGTTGCCAAATGATACCGGGTGCTGTTCCTGTGGGGTTGGGGAGAATTTCTGCACCTTGGGGAATCAAAGCCTGTTTGCGGTTACTTGGTGACATAACCCGACCTCGTTGGGCAAATTTCTGGGTTATGTCTTCGATAATTTCTGGGTTTTCTACCAAAGGGGTTTTAAAAAAATCGGCGATGGTTTCGCAGGTGAGATCATCTGGTGTGGGGCCGAGTCCACCAGTGAAAATGAGAATTTGCGCTCTGGAAATAGCAATTTCTATAACTTGCTTCAACCGTTCTGGATTATCCCCAACTACTGTTTGATAGTAATGGGGAATACCTAGCTGCGCTAATTGTTGCGCCAAATATTGAGCATTGCCGTTGAGGATATCTCCCAACAACAGTTCAGTACCAACACAAATAATTTCTGCACTCATTGGAATTGAAAATTGGGAATGGGGAATGGGGAATTGGGAATGGGGAATTGGAAATGGGGAATTGGGGAAGAAGAACTATTTACCAATGCCCTATGCCCTATGCCCCATGCCCAATTATGCTAGTGCTGGTACAGGAATTTCCAGGTGAGGATATAAGGGGAAGCGATCGCACAATGCTGCTACCCGTTGCCGACAATCTTGGGTTACTACGTCGGAATCTGGAGAAAGCAGGCGATCGCTAATAATATTTGCAATCTCGGTAAATTCTGCTACTCCTAAGCCCCGCGTGGTCATTGCTGGCGAACCTAACCTCAGACCACTGGTAACAAATGGCGATTGTGGATCGAAGGGAATAGTATTCTTGTTAGCAGTAATATTTACAGTGCTGACTAGCTGATCTGCCTGTTTACCAGTTAGATTAACAGAACGTAAATCCACGAGAAGTAAATGGTTGTCAGTGCCATTTGACACTAATTTTAAACCCCGATTTTGTAGTTGTTCTGCCAAAGCACGAGCATTTTCAATTACTTGAGCAGAATAAGTTTTAAACTCAGGCTTTAGGGCTTCTCCAAAAGCCACTGCCTTACCAGCAATGACGTGTTCCAATGGCCCGCCCTGAGTACCAGGAAAAACAGATTTATCTAGTTTTTTACCTAGTTCTGCATCGCTGGTCAAGATTAAACCACCTCTAGGGCCGCGGAGAGTCTTATGTGTAGTTGTTGTCACTACATGACAATGAGGAATGGGATCGGGGTGAAGACCACTAGCAACTAAACCAGCGATATGAGCAATATCGGCAAGTAAGTAAGCACCGACTTCATCAGCAATACTACGGAATTTTTCAAAATCAATTATCCGGGGATAAGCCGAATAACCACAAATCAAGAGCTTAGGACGCTCCCTCAGCGCCAGCTCCCGAATTTGGTCATAGTCAAGTTGTTCTGTTTGTTGACTGACACCGTAGTGGCTAACTTGGAACCACTTACCTGAGACATTTACAGGTGAACCGTGGGTAAGATGTCCCCCGTGAGACAAATCCATCCCCATAATTTTGTCCCCTGGTTGCAGCAGCGACAGGAAAACAGCAAAATTGGCTTGTGCGCCAGAATGGGGTTGGACATTTGCATGAGCAGCGCCAAATATCTGTTTAGCACGATTGATTGCTAGTTGCTCGATTTTGTCAACATACTCACAACCGCCATAGTAGCGTTTACCAGGTAATCCCTCGGCATATTTATTTGTCAGTACTGAACCTTGAGCCGCCAGTACAGCAGCAGAGGTAAAGTTTTCGCTAGCAATCAACTCCAAGTGATCTCGCTGGCGTTGTAGTTCGTCGTTGATTAACTCCGCGATCGCTGGATCGGTGGAGGAAAGAAAGTCTGAATTAGTCCTAGTCACTTCAATTATCCTTATGGAAATTTGTACAACGGCTGATTTTGGTTTGGCACAGCACCTAACAGCTTTTATAGAGGCGATTAATCGTCTCCGTATTCTAGAAGTTTGTTTGTGCCAACTTATTTATTATTAGGCGTAAGCTTGATTAATGCATTAATTATCATAACGTTGCTTTTTGAAGCTGCACCAAATAACACTTCTGACGACACCGATAGCGTAGCGTAAAGCCTGCGGCATGGCTTCTCTACGAGAGGCTGCGCCAACGCTTAGAGCGACGCAGAAGCGTCATAGCCAGTCTGAGACATCGCTCCTCGGTTGGACAAAAAGCTGAACGCTTGGGCAATTAACTGTCGGTAATACAACCCTTGCGGAACATGGCTAAGAACCTCTACCCTGGGAAACTTAAGCAGTCAGAATTGTGAAAAAATGAAAAATCCTGTGAAACTTACCTTTGGCAATGGACAAACAGCATTAGCTATTAGAGTTGATCAACAAGCCGAATTACCAGATGCTCTTGAGCGAATAGGGCTTGGCGGTTCGCATTCTATTTTAGTAGTGGTAGGGGGTGCAAGTAAAATCAGCGAAGCCGATTTTCTCCGGATTAAACGGTTGTTTACGGAAGTTTTAGCCCCTATAGCCGAAAGTTTGGGTGCTTATGTTGTCGATGGAGGTACGGATGCGGGAGTTATGCAATTGATGGGTGAGGCTCGTACCCAGATAGGTGCTAAGTTTGCTTTGATTGGTGTAACACCTGAAAACAAAGTGGCTTTACCTAATCAACAAGAACCTGGTGCTGATTTGACACCGTTAGAGCCAAGCCATACTCATTTTGTACTGGTTCCTGGCGATAATTGGGGCGACGAATCACCTTGGATATCTGACGTTGCAACTATGCTGGCCAATAATGCACCTTCAGTAACTGTACTTTTAAACGGTGGTGAGATCACCTTTGATGATGCGTTTTATAGCGTTAATACTGGAAGGTTAGTTGTTGTGATTGCTGGTAGTGGTAGAACCGCAGATATCCTTGCCGATGCCTTGCGTGGAGAGGGTACTGATGAGCGAGCTAAAAAGTTAGCAAAATCTGGTATATTACAATACGTCAATTTGATTGACATAGAGAATGGGGTTAAAAATTTAGGACAAATAATTAAAGATTTGCTTTCTAAGCAGGAGTGAATAATGGCAAAAAAAGATAGTTATCAGGAATTTTTAAAGGAAGATTTTAACAAGTTATTTGAAGGTATGAATTTAGGCGATGGGCAAAAGCATTTTTTGCGATCGCGCTGGTTAGAGCAAGTACTTTGGATGGAAGGTAAAGCTAATTTATCACGCGATCGCCATTATTTTTTGCGTATAACAACTATTATTGGCGGTGTAATTCTCCCAGCACTGGTAAGTTTAAACATTAACACTACTTCTAATTTACAAGTTAACAATAGGGCCAGAAATATCATTATCTGGTCAACTTTTGGTTTGAGTCAAATTGTTGCTATTAGTGCTGCCATTGAAGAGTTTTTTCATTACGGTGAACGTTGGCGACATTATCGTCGTACAGTCGAATCTTTGAAAACCCAAGGGTGGCAATTCTCCCAGTTGACAGGCCCTTATCGTGATTATACAAACCACCAACAGGCGTTTAATCTTTTTGCGGGTAATGTAGAAGATGTTATTCAACGAGATGTTGAAATATATTCGACTCAAGTTATACAAGAAAAAAAAGAAGAACAAAAGAGCCAGGAAAACTATATCCTGATGCCAAATGCGAAGATAACCAATTTAGAAGAAAAGAAAGAAGAAAAATAAAATCGGAAAAACAAGATATTGTGAGAGTTAGAAGTTGAATTTGCTCTATTTACATACTTTTTTACGAATTACATTAGCAATTTGGAAGCGTCATTAAAAATTATTTTCACGAAGGTTAGGGATAATCAAGGATTAAACTAAGCTAATTGATTTGAAATAACTCTCATCTGCGTTGCTGCAGCCATCGATTTTTTAAATAAACTCTCCCCCGTTAGATAAAAACATGAGGAGAGCTAGAACAAAGTTCGGTAGGGTAATCGGGCTACTTAAGTTTTTATTATTTTTAGACTTGATCTTATTCCTCCTAAAGACAGATAAATATTTCATTGGAATTCCATGTTGGTAGCTTTTGAAAAAAAATTCCCCATTTCTAGATAGAAATGGGGAAATAGGAGTTAAAGTTCGTCAGGTGATCGGAATATCTGTTTATTTTGTCCTGATACTATCTTTCTCAATTCCTCCGTTAGATAGAGAAATACTCTCTCAAAATATTCAACTATGTGTCTCTTAGCACTGTCAGGTTAAATTTGGAATTTTGAATCTTTCAATTCCATTATCCAAAATTCCAAATTCAGTGAGTTAATTAACCGCCTTTAGGTACAATCTCTCCAGGCCCGGCGGTGACAATTACCAGATTTTCCGGCTTAATTAAATCCTCAATTGCCTGTTGCATCTGAGCCATAGTAACTGCTTGAATCCGTCGGGGAAAGTCTCGGATTTCTGATCGTGAAAGTCCCAAGACAGCATTATCCAAAATGATGCTTGATACATTACTGGGATTAGCTAAATCCACGGGGTAGCTATTAGTAAGTGAGCGTTTTGCCGTATTGAATTCAGCCTCAGTTACTCCTTGTTCGCGCAATTGTTTAAGTAAAGCGAGAGTACTGGCGATCGCTTTTTGGGTATCTCCAGGAGCAGTCTGCATCTGAATCAAGAATGGGCCGGGATTGATGCCGGCGGCAAAACCACTATAGATACCGTAGGTTAGACCGAGGCGATCGCGCACTTCCGTACCTAAACGGCTCGATAAGGTATCACCACCCAAAATTTGATTCAGTATCAATGCCGCATAATAACGCGGGTCTTTGCGAGAGATGCCGTTGTAGCCGATGTAGGTAACAGCCTCAGCTTTACCAGGAATTATTTTGCTAAAACGTGTCGAAGTTTGCGGTAATGGCACGGATGATATTTTCAGCAAAGGTGGCTTACCTGTGGCTTGCCATGTGCCAAATGCCTGATTCAGCAAAGTTTTTAACTTAACTGGATCAAAGTCTCCAACTATTGCGATCGTTGTGTTATCTGGTCGGTAGTGTGTCTGATAAAAGCCAAGTAAATCATCACGACTAATGCTTTTTAAGCTCTCGAATGTGGGAAAGCTATGAAATGGATGATTTTCAGGATAAATTGCCTGCTGAAATACTTGTCGTCCTAGCCCTCTAGGATCATCTAGCTGGACTTTAAGGCTTGTCAGTGCCCGTTGACGGCTCAATTCTAGCTGATCAGCGGGGAAAGTTGCGTTTTCTAACACATCTGCCAGAGTTTGAATCAATATCGGCAGGTTCTTTGAAAGTGCTTCACCGCTAACGTTCACTCCCTCACGGCTAGCACTGAAGCTCAAATCGGCTCCCAGGTCTTCTAAGGTTTTTGCTAGGGTAAGAGCATTTTTAGTCTGCGTCCCATTCATTAAGTTGGCCGCAGTCAGATTCGCTAATCCAGCTTTTTGATTACCGTCAAATTCAGTACCAGCGTCAATTTGTCCACTTAGGTTAATGGTGGGGAGGCTGCGATCACGTAACAACAAAACCCGCAAACCATTATTTAAGGTAAACTCTTCTGGTAGCGATTGTTTGGCCGAATCTGTAGCTGATGTGGCAGATGGGAGATATTTAGCTAGTTCTGCCGGATCTACAGGTTTACCGGGGCTGAAATTTTCTACTGTGCGACCAGAACCAGCGCTAGAAGTCCCTGGTTTCCCATCCGGTTGAGTCGGCTCAAAGAAACCGATGGTTTGTTTAGCCGGATTTAAGTAAGTTTTCGCTACTTTTTGTACTTGGGCTGGGGTGACTTTAGCGATCGCAGCGAGATACTGTTCTATAAAATGATAATCGCCCGCGATCGTTTGGTTATATCCGAGTTGGCTAGCCTGACTAGTAATATCTTGATTACCCAAGATATACGAAGCTTGCAGTTGTGTCTTCGCCCGGTTCAATTCTTCTGTGGTGACAGGCTGCTGTTGCAATTTTCCTAAAGATTCCTGAAGCACCTGGGCAATTTTACTTAACTCTTGACCTGGAGCCGCCGTAGCATTAATTTCATACCAACCTGGTTCGATGAGTTCGGCAGCACCGCCACTTACTGAACTGGCAAGTCCAGATTCTACCAAAGCCTGGTAAAGTCTAGAGCTACGTCCACCTGTGAGAATGGCATCCATCACATCAATTGCCGGCACATCAGGATGCTTGATGTCTGGTAAAGGATACACTGCTTGTAGTAGTGCCGTGCTTCCCGGTTGCTTCAGGACGATAGGTGCTTTTTTAGCAACAGGGGCAACTGGAGAAGATGGAGCGACATTTCTCCTTACATTGCCCTGTTGCGATCGTTTTGCCAATTTCCCATAAGTTTCTTTAACAACTTTGAGTACAGGTTCTGTTGCAAAATCCCCCGTAATTACTAACGTGGCATTTTCTGGGCTGTAGTAGGTTTGATAATAATTCCGTACCTGCTCCACCGTGAATTTCTCTACATCAGCTTTTGTGCCTCCCACGGGTAAGCCATAAGCTCTGTTAGGGAAAGCATCTCGCATTACTGCCCGACTCAGACGATAGCCTGGTGAATTTTCGTACCCTTGTAACTCCGAGATCACCACTCGCTTTTCACTTGTGAGTTGTTCAGACCCAACTAAGGAATTTTCCATGCGATCGGCTTCCAGTGTCAACAATGCTTCGAGTCTGTCTCGTTGCACTGTGCCAAAATAAGCTGTTTCGTCATAACTAGTAAAAGCATTGAACTGGCTACCCAAGGCACTAAACAATCTTCCAAACTGTACTGGACGGGCAGTTGTACCCTTGAACATCAAATGTTCTAGCTGGTGAGAAATACCATTTTCTCCCTTAACCTCGTTACGGGAACCAACTTTATACCAAACTTGCACACTCACCACTGGAGCAGTATGGACTTCCTTGGTTAGCACTGTTAAGCCATTGTCCAACACCGTTTTTTTAACCCCTTGGGTGAATGAGGCCGCAGATACAGGTGCGACTGCTGTCGGTGTTGCAGCATTTATGAAATTGCTCGAAAAAGGCAAAAAAGTTAGGAGCAGACTCAGAAAAAAACCTATAAACATATATGAACGTAACTTCATAAGCAATGCCAAATGCAAACTTTCTAATTTTGAAGAAGAATTCAGAAGCAAAGCCGGGGACTCCGCAACTCCGGTCACAATCAATTAGTAAGGGACTTGCTAACTCTGTGTTATCCACCAGTTGTACAGCATTCATTCTGTAGCTTGCTTCCCTGAAAGGGTATTCTGACTCCTGAATTCTGTTTTGATAAAACAAAAGCTTAGTACCACTTCGTGGAAGTGAGAAGACTTAACATTCTCAGCTTTTTTAACATTTTTAATGGTAGCTTTATTTTTCCTATGCCGTAATAGTCGGTTTTCATGTTGACTTATTTGCAATACACTTACAAGCAATAGTCCACAATAATGGTATAAAAAGTTTTGTTGCTATCCTATAACACTTATTTTATCTTTTCAAGCTAGATATAAATTTAGGTACTGTTACTAATTATTTTAATTATATTAACAACTATTGCAATGTGTTCCATTTGACAAGTGTTCTGTGTTGGCCTCTGCTGTCTCAAACTCTAATTACGTAATATTATCCGCCTGTCAATAGGGTTTGAGACGCGCTAACCCTGCCTAATAGGAATTTTATTTGATTGCAATAAAAACCATTTCAGGCAACGCCGATTGTACCTACTAGTTTCAATCCCTAATAGGGATTTTATTTGATTGCAATCGTCTGCCTTAGTACCTGTTGCGTCGGATTTTGGTAGTTTCAATCCCTAATAGGGATTTTATTTGATTGCAATTCCAGAGAAAAGTGATTAAGTGGGAGCCAAAGTTTGTGTTTCAATCCCTAATAGGGATTTTATTTGATTGCAATTTTGCTTTTGTAGCGATCGCCCTCCCCACACTCAAGTTTCAATCCCTAATAGGGATTTTATTTGATTGCAATCTGAGTCTGCAATTAGATTTAAACTCTTTTCACCAGTTTCAATCCCTAATAGGGATTTTATTTGATTGCAATTTCATGTTTTTATGCACAAACCATTCGGCTCTAGGAGTTTCAATCCCTAATAGGGATTTTATTTGATTGCAATTCGAGTTGAACTATTTTATCTTTAAGTGTTTCCCGTTTCAATCCCTAATAGGGATTTTATTTGATTGCAATTTGAATTTCTTGGGAAGCAAAAGCATTAGTACTGTTTCAATCCCTAATAGGGATTTTATTTGATTGCAATGAGTAGAACTTGATGCAGTTGCTATTAAAAAAGGGTTTCAATCCCTAATAGGGATTTTATTTGATTGCAATAATAGCGTCACCAGTGCGATCGCTACTGTTTCTCGTTTCAATCCCTAATAGGGATTTTATTTGATTGCAATTTTACTCAATCCAAATACTAATCGTGGGATATCTCTGTTTCAATCCCTAATAGGGATTTTATTTGATTGCAATTTCTTTGCCATTGTTCCTTTTGCTTGAGTGTACTGTTTCAATCCCTAATAGGGATTTTATTTGATTGCAATTACTATGTAGTATTTCCTAGTGTATACAACCAGTTTCAATCCCTAATAGGGATTTTATTTGATTGCAATAATATGGTTAGAAGAAAGAAGAAAAGCATTGACAAGTTTCAATCCCTAATAGGGATTTTATTTGATTGCAATTCTGTAGTATTAGTGTTTGCCCAAGACAATAAAGTTTCAATCCCTAATAGGGATTTTATTTGATTGCAATTTTTTAGTCATCTTCTCAAGTTTTTTTCTAGAAGTTTCAATCCCTAATAGGGATTTTATTTGATTGCAATTTAACTTGTTCATCCGAATACGGATTAAATTTAGTTTCAATCCCTAATAGGGATTTTATTTGATTGCAATGCCTTCCTAAGAGTCGCCTAGCGATCCTTTTAATGGTTTCAATCCCTAATAGGGATTTTATTTGATTGCAATTTTTTTACTTCCGCCCAGAAGGATTTTATCAAGTTTCAATCCCTAATAGGGATTTTATTTGATTGCAATCCGATGGTATAGGCGAGGTATTGGGCTAGCGTTGTTTCAATCCCTAATAGGGATTTTATTTGATTGCAATCTCTACGGCACATTTACACCAAATTAAATCACTATGTTTCAATCCCTAATAGGGATTTTATTTGATTGCAATTGTTTCAGGAGTCACGAAAAAAAGATATAGTAGGTTTCAATCCCTAATAGGGATTTTATTTGATTGCAATGTTGTTCTTTCACCGTTAATGTCTCCAAACTTTTCGTTTCAATCCCTAATAGGGATTTTATTTGATTGCAATATGAAAGCACCGTGTCGGGGGTGGTCTGGCATAAGTTTCAATCCCTAATAGGGATTTTATTTGATTGCAATGTTGCTGTTTCTATGGCTACTACCCGATTATCCGAGTTTCAATCCCTAATAGGGATTTTATTTGATTGCAATGAGCAACTTACCCGCCGGAAGTGCGCCAGGAGCTAGTTTCAATCCCTAATAGGGATTTTATTTGATTGCAATTTGCTTGGTTGAGTATGCGGGCGGCATACGCACGTTTCAATCCCTAATAGGGATTTTATTTGATTGCAATGCTGCCACCCTAGCAGCAATCATTAACTCACTGCATGTTTCAATCCCTAATAGGGATTTTATTTGATTGCAATTCAAGGAAGAACTAGAGTCCCTGTTTACCCCTGAGGTTTCAATCCCTAATAGGGATTTTATTTGATTGCAATGGAATTGCGTTTACTAGTGGGATAGTAGATTTATGGTTTCAATCCCTAATAGGGATTTTATTTGATTGCAATTTATGTTGCCGGATTCAATAATCGCTCAAATGTAGTTTCAATCCCTAATAGGGATTTTATTTGATTGCAATAAGATTAAATACAACGACGGTAAGCAAGGGCTTGGTTTCAATCCCTAATAGGGATTTTATTTGATTGCAATTTATTGCTTGGGCTAGCTAAAACTATCCAGCCACGTTTCAATCCCTAATAGGGATTTTATTTGATTGCAATGGCGACATAACCAACAACGTCGTAGGGTTTTTCCTGTTTCAATCCCTAATAGGGATTTTATTTGATTGCAATTTGCCCTGCCACATCTTCAAAGCGCTTGATGTGGCGTTTCAATCCCTAATAGGGATTTTATTTGATTGCAATTTCCAGCTTCCGTCTCACGGGAAATATGATCCAAGTTTCAATCCCTAATAGGGATTTTATTTGATTGCAATCGCTGGCATTTGAAAGCTTTGTGTTATTTGGTTTTCAAGGTTCAAGAGCGCGGACAAAAAAATCATAACATGAAGAGTGGCAATGTGTCATACGAAAATCGCTGAAAGTCAGTCCACATAAGGTGCGCGGATGTCTTCAAGATTCTACAGTCGTCAAGTCTTTGCATACACGCAATTCAGCCATGTTTGTAGTCACCTCTTCACCAACACCTACCCATTCGCGCACTTGACAAAAAAACTAGTCTGATTGCAAAGCGGTTCACGAGCCATGAGCTTACTACAGACTTTCTTTGATTTCTAGCAAAAACAATTGCCACCTCTCAAATCTCTGCATTTTACTTTTAACGCTCAATTCCGTTATAAAACTTAAATTTTTTCCTTAGCAGCTAACATCTGTAAAATCTTTTCTACATGATCCAACTCTCCAACGATTCGCCGAATTGGGTGCGGCCAAACTTTGACAAGGGTAGGAGTTGCAGAAACTTGATTGAGTTCTGCTTGTTCTGGGTGACTTAAAACATCAATTACTTTCAGAGTATAAGGATGTCCGAGCGATCGCTCCAACAATTCGTGTAAATTTTGCAGAATGCGTTCGGTTGTACTGCTATGTCCTGCAACAAACAAGCGAAGAACATAGCCTTGTGTGATGACTTCCTTTTTTTGTACTATTACCGGCTGGTGGTATTTTGGCACAGGTTCAGAAAGGTCTAGACGAACAATTAAATCGTGATCTTCCCAAAGCTGCCCAAATGAAGAACGATAAGATGTTAATACCATGCGATCGCACAACCCTTCTTGCCAAGGAGCTGCTTGCCATACTAACTCCCCTGTACCAAAAATGGCATTAAGCAAAGCTTGATGTCTAATTACAGCCGGATAAGCTTCAGCAAAAGTTCGCACTTGTTGAGTGCGCGGATCTAACCAGTGGTCAATAGTCGCAGTATAACAAGGCACTAA
This sequence comes from Nostoc sp. FACHB-133, assembly GCF_014698055.1. Lineage (NCBI taxonomy): Bacteria > Bacillati > Cyanobacteriota > Cyanophyceae > Nostocales > Nostocaceae > Nostoc > Nostoc sp. FACHB-133. The sequence continues at coordinate 141,818 of NZ_JACJSH010000003.1, read as the reverse complement.
AAAGTGCGGTGGCTCTGGCAAATCTAGAATTTCTTGCAAAGCCGAACACAAATGCAAATGCCATCGACCTTGTTTGCTAGGGTCGATGCAGTAAATTAAATCTCCTCCAGGTGTAAATAGGGCAATGCCTTTAAACAACTGGGGTGTAGATAGTTTGTTTGTTGTCAAGTTATTCACAAAGGCTAGGAAGCTAAAAGTAAAAATTCTTTCTTTTACCTTTTACCTTAGCTATAACCGCAACCAGGATGACAAAGATATTTGGGAGTGGGGGCAATACTTCTCGGTTAAGGGGAAAAGGGGAAGGGGGAAGGGGAAAGAAAAAACCTTTAACCCTTACCCTTTTCCCTTTACCCAAAATCCGATTCCGAATTAAAAATGCACAAAGCGAGAAGTATTGGGAGTGGGGGATAAGGGAGCAGGGGAGGCAGGGAGAGAATTCGTAACTCCTAACTCTTCACGGGCTAAACGCCCCGCTACCGCTAACGGAACTGTTTTGCCCAATGCCCAATTCCCCATACCCAATGCCCAATCTTAAACTCTACCTCGGAGAAACTGTGCCATTTCATTAGGAGTTGGCGACATTTCCAAAGCAGTTTCTTCAGTGATGCGACCGTCTTGATAGAGATTGAGCAATGACTGATTCATCGTAATCATGCCGTCAAAGCTAGCTTGTTTCATCAACTCGCCAATTTCATCATACTTACCGTCTTTGATCCATTCTTTAATAGCCTCAGTATTGATCAGCACATCGTGGAAAGCAGCTCGCTTCCCGTCAGTTGTGCGGCACAAACCTTGAGCAATTACCGCTACTAAAGACTCAGAAATTGCTACTCGCATTGCATCCTGTTCGTCACCAGAGTAGAGGTTGAGAATCCGTTCAATGGTTTTAACCGCGCTATTGGTGTGTAGGGTTCCCATGACCAAGTGACCAGTCTGAGCAGCTTTTAGGGCGGTGTTAACTGTTTCCTTATCCCGCATTTCCCCCACCAGAATCAAATCTGGATCTTCCCGCAAAGCTGCTTTCAAAGCGTTGTCAAATTTCCGGGTATGCATTCCCACTTCCCGTTGTTTGACTAAAGATTTGCGGCTTTGATGGATAAATTCGATTGGGTCTTCAATGGTAATGATATGCTTGGCCATCTCCTTATTGATGTAGTCAACCATCGCTGCCATTGTGGTGGACTTACCAGAACCAGTGGGTCCAGTTACCAAAATTAAACCTTTGTGGTGATGACAAATATCCCGAAAAACTGGGGGTAATCTCAACTGTTCCATAGTTAAGATTTTCAGAGGAATCAACCGCAACACCATCGCAGGTCCTCTAAGAGTGCCAAAAACATTAATCCGCACGCGAGCAAAGTCATATTGAGTTGCTCCGTCAAATTCTAAGTGTTCTTCAAAGCGCTGAATTTCCGCCTCACTCATTACCTCCCGCAACCAATTCATAAAAGCTTCTTTACTTACTTCTGGATAATCCCATGATTGAATTTCTCCTCGGGTACGGAAGCGGGGTACTTCACCGACACCTAAGTGCAAGTCAGAATATCCTTGATCGTAAGCTTCCCTAATTAACTTCTCTAAAGTGGGCCCAGCACTGCTGGTTTTAGGGAGAACTGAAGTAGGTATTGGCGGTGGACTAACCGGACGATGACCTGCAACAGGTGTGTTGGTACTCCTATCCATTGACATATCCAATGTTTGTGTCATCTGCCTCTGCGTACTAAAGGTTGGCGGAGGTGGTGGCATTGGGGGCATTGGGGGCAAGTTACGTTCGGTAACAGGGCTAGAATTTGATGGAGACTGTGATTCTGTCATATATCTTCACATTTGGCAGGTAAAAATTTGAATCAGTGAGAAGTCAAATCACTTACTTGGATGACTTTTGGAAAATGCTTGCGTACAAGCCCTAATGGTGATGGGAGGCGATTGAAAATTTAGAACCACGGTCAATCCATTTCATCCACCTAAACTGGTATCTTTTTTTCCTAAGATTCCGCTACTCAGAAAATTTAGAAAAATTATTTAACCTATATATAATGGTTAACACACCTAATAGCTTAGAACGCCTCAGCAAAAATCCAGAGATTGTATAGTGCTTTATAATACTTTGAATAAAATATGAATATTCTCAGCCATTAGATGAGAAATTTATCTTGGGCATGAATACAGATTGCCAGCAATTAACAGCATAAATACTAACTATTCATTTATTCAGCCTATCTATCAATTATGAGAAGCGCTATCAATTTTTATAAGAAATGTTAAGCTTAGTAGGAACAATATCTGGGGATCAACGTTAAAAGCCCATACCTTTTAGGTTATATGCCTGAAGACAGATGCAGAAAACAAGTTATTCTAATAGATAGAAACTTGATTTTATATCCACAATTACAAAAAACTAACTGTAAACTTTAGTAAACAAATGCTCATTTTCCCGATTAGTTTTTATATACTGAATTTCACTGAGAAACAAATCAGTTAACTCGCCAAAAGCGAGATATGACTGAAATTAAAATTTGCTGTGTATTTTTTGGGAGGAAAAGTCATGGTTTCTGCTCAAAGCTCTAATCTAGGAAAGACCTACTCCTTGTTGATGATTAAAAGCTTTTTAATATGGACTTTTACATTAGCAGTATGCTTGTTGGTTGTGGGTTTTCCATTAGTTGTCTTGATGGCTACGGTTGGATGTCTGTTATCGATCATCTTGCAATCTGTGATGCCTGTTAGTGCTGTTTTGCTTGTAGCAGGTGCTTTAATCATGTTTAATGTCATGGCAGTTGTATTTGCTGCGGGTGTGCTAACTATTAAAGGAGTTCATCCCAGTGAAGTTAAATGGTTAAGCTGGTTACATGGAGAGGCAGACCAAATGCAGACTACTGTTTATGCTGCTTGCCCTTTAACTTGTGAGATTAAAATGTAATCATCACAGGTGAATACGACAAACAGTGCGTCTGCCCGGTTAAGCCGGGTTTTTTCATGCTCTTTAATAATGATGTGATTACAATTGAATTCGATATACAGTTCATCTACCCGATCAAGCCGGGTTTTTTCATGCTTTTTATGATTTGTGTAATGATTGACCGTCAACTATTGACTATTGGTCATAGACCATTGACTATAACCATTGGCAAATGACAGATGACTAATGACTAATGACTAATCAAAAACGGGTTTGCATTATCTTGGGTACTCGTCCCGAAGCGATTAAACTTGCTCCAGTGATTCAGGTTTTCCAGAAGTCTTCAGCTTTTGAGTCGCAAGTAATTCTAACTGGACAGCATCGGGAGATGGTTGAGCAAGTTATGCAGCTGTTCAACATTAAGGCAGATTATGACTTGGAAATTATGCAGGTTCAGCAATCTCTAAATGATATTACCTGCCGTAGTTTACAAGGGTTAGAAGCGTTATTTAAAGAGAAAAAGCCAGATTTAGTGGTGGTGCAGGGAGATACGACAACGGCTTTTGCCGCAGCTTTGGCAGCTTTTTATCAAAAAATCCCTATTGGTCATGTAGAAGCAGGTTTAAGAACTGATGATATCTTCAATCCTTACCCAGAAGAAGCTAATCGGCGGTTGATTTCTCAAATTACTCAGTTGCACTTTGCGCCGACTCCTTGGGCTGTGGAAAATTTGCACCGTTCTGGTGTTTTGGGTGAAATTCACATGACGGGTAATACAGTAATTGATGCGCTGTTGAATGTAGCTGCAACCCAAGCTGTTTGTAATGTACCAGGCTTAGACTGGGATTCATACCGCGTTCTGTTGGCAACAGTTCATCGGCGGGAGAATTGGGGAGAACCTCTGCAAGCGATCGCTCAGGGGTTTTTACAAATCTTAGACAAGTTCCCTGATACAGCTTTGTTGCTGCCATTACACCGCAATCCCACAGTGCGAGTTCCATTACAAGAACTTTTAGGGAATCATCCCCGAATTTTCTTGACGGAACCTCTAGATTATGGCGAACTAGTGGGAGCAATTGGGCGATCGCATCTTTTGCTCACTGACTCTGGTGGTTTGCAAGAAGAAGCCCCCAGTTTGGGAAAACCAGTACTGGTTTTGAGAGATACCACCGAAAGACCAGAGGCTGTTGTAGCCGGTACAGCCAAACTTGTAGGCACTACGAGTGAGAACATTTTTTCATCTGCGGCTGAGTTACTGAGCGATCCAGATGCCTATGAAGCAATGGCAAATGCAATTAATCCCTTTGGGGATGGTCATGCAGCAGAGCGCATTTTGCAGATTGTGCAAAATTACTTGGGTGTTTCATCCGAAATATCAACTTAGATTAAACAAAATACAAAATTTCTGTTTTTCAGGGTGTATAAAATCGGCTTTTCTTATTTGCATTCAACACAGTTTCAATATTGTGAAGTGAGCATCTAGCCCGCTTTAAGACGGGCTAGATGTTCTGTTCGCGCAGCGTCTCAGATAAGAGAAGTTTTAATCTAAGACTTCCTTAGTTTAGATTTCTAAGAAAATAGGTATAACTTAGAAATGAGATTTTTCAAAAGTGGCTGGTTGATGAAATTGTCTCTAACTTTTAAATACCCAGAGCTGCTCTAGTTTCGGGCCCCACTGTACCATCTACAAGTAGACCTTTACTTGCCTGAAAGCTTCGGACTTGGTTAACAGTTTCTTGACCGTAAATTCCATCAACTCTGAGATTACCTAAAGCTGTCTGAACGTCTTTTACAAGCTGACCTTTAGAACCACGGGAAAGAATGACTGAACCACCAACACCACCAGGTTTAGTCACTGGAGGATTGTTAGGTTTATCACCAACCCATCGAGCATAAACATATCTACCCGTAGAAAGCCGAGCAAAACCGTTTTCATACCTCTCAATCGCTGGAAGTATTGCACCATTTGATACACAATCAACATAAGAGTAGTTTGTGCTTGGGCCTGTACGGATACGCAAACAACCGCCGTTAGTCTTTACATAAGCAGCCGAACTTATTTGAATTTGGGTAGCAGCAAGAAGTAATACACCAACACCAGCTAAAGCTAACCAAGCTGAAGATTTAAGTAATTTTTTCCAACTGAACTTAGTTTTGCTGTTTGCAGATGCTTGTTTTTCAGCAATAACTATGTTAGAAGATTTAAGAGGTTCTTTCCTATTTAATTGAGATTTAGGGAGATTATATTTGGTGTTTCCAGATGCCTCTTCTTGAGCAATAAACATGTGAGAATAAGCAAGATATTCCATAATGCAGCCCTTTATATGAAAAAATCAGTAGTCACAGAGAATTACTTTAGCCTTCTCTGTATTTATTCTTAGTATATTTTATATCCCTGCTCTTTCAAAGGTTTTTGCTGGTAGCGGAATTAAGAAAGAATAAAATTATTGACCTAAAAATTCCTAAGAAAATGCGATGTCTACGAAGGGCTACGCCAACACGCTAATTTAGTATAAAAATTACCAGGCGTTGGTATCATCCTCAGTAGACACGGCATTTTCAAAATAAATTAAATTTATTTAAAGCTTTCTTGCTTAGTGGCTATTACTTTAAGCATCCAAATGTGTCAAGCGTGTTCTTCGAGCATAACTAGACTAGCAACTGTAGAAGATAAATCATCTAAGTCTATCGGCTTGCATCGGTATATATCATAACCTGCTAATAATGCTCGATTCTGGTCTTCGTCGAAAGCAGATGCTGTCAGAGCAATAGCTGGAATCTTTCTCCCTCGATTTGCTTCCAGATTTCTAACCTTCATGAGCAGTGAGCAGCCGTTTTCATCTGGTAAGTAAATATCACTAATGAAGATGTCTGGTTTAAAAAATGACATTATTTCTATAGCATCACCTGCCGAAGCAGCTGTGATAATTTCTGCTCCCTCTAATTCAAACAAGAAGGTAAGTAAAGTTCTCGTATCAGGGTCATCATCTACGACGAGCAATCGCAGACCTTTAAAAGACATTGATTGATTAGACATTATTGTCACCGCCGTCTAGCTCAAACACTTAGAGTAGCAATTGCATCAAATGGCACGTATTTGTAAATACCATTTGATGCATAGTTTACTAAATCTTAATGGAACTAATTGCTAAGTGTCTGTCCGGTTTCGGACATAATAGCTTAGAAGATTGATTCATCGGCGATGTCTACGACGGGCTACGCCTACGCGCCTTGCCTGATTCCCCAGTAACCGAGTAAATTCGTTTTGTATGACTTGATAACACTCGCAGGAAGTTGCTTCCAAATCCTCTCGCTTGAGAATACTAATTTGACCACGCTGATAGCGAATCATTCCGGCTCGGCTGAGGGTGCTAGCCGCTACTGTTACACCAGAACGACGTACACCTAGCATCTGGGCGATAAATTCTTGCGTGAGTGGAAAATCATCTGATTCAAAACGGTCAGAAACTGTGAGAAGCCAACGAGCTAGCCGTTCTTCTAGTGTATGAAGACGGTTGCAAGCACATCCTTGCGTAAGTTCTGTATATATAGCTCGTACATAGCGCAACAGCAGCTTTTGAATAGCTCCGCCCCGATTGAACTCGGTTTTCAGAATATCTGCATCCATCTGCATTCCAGCGCCCGCAACTTGGACAAACGCTTTTGTGGTTGTTGTATTACCTCCTAAAATTACTGGGATACCCACCATGCCTTCATTGCTCACTATCCCAACTTCTACCGTCGAACCATCTTCCATAATAGTGACTATAGAAACCACTGCGTTTTGGGGAAAATAGACCTCTGTAATGGGTTCTCCTGGTTCGTAAATGACTTGCCTAGTGGGAAGCGAAACTAATTTCAGATGGGGAATAAGACGCTCATAATCACTAGTTGGCAAAGCCGCTAGTAATTTATTTACTTGCGGCTTAAGAGTATTTTCGCTCACTGAACATTAAAACAGAAATTTGCTCAAAATACTTTAAATCAACTTACTTTTGGGAGTCTGTTCGGTTTCGTACACATAACTCAAAAAAATTTTCTGGCTCGGTTACTGGGCTTTTTGCCCAGTAACCGAGCAAATTCGTTTTGTATGACTTGATAACACTCGCAGGAAGTTGCTTCCAAATCTTCTCGGTTCAGAATGTTAATATGACCACGTTGGTAGCTAATCATTCCGGCTCGGCTGAGGGTGCTAGCTGCTACTGTCACACCGGAACGCCGTACACCTAGCATCTGGGAAATAAATTCTTGCGTGAGCGGAAAATCTTCTGATTCCAAACGGTCAGAGACTGTCAGTAACCAACGGGCGAGCCGTTCTTCTAGTGTATGAAGACGGTTGCAAGCCGCTCCTTGCGCTAGTTCAGAGTATACAGCTTGTACATAGCACAGCAGCAGCTTTTGAATAGCTCCGCCTCGATTGAACTCGTTTCTGAGTACATCTGCATTGATTTGCATAGCCGCGCCCGCAATCTGCACAAACGATGTTGTGGTTGTGGTATTGTCTCCTAAAATTACTGGGATACCCACCATGCCTTCATTGCTTACTATCCCAACTTCTGCCGTTGAGCCATCTTCCATAGTGGCTACTATAGAAACTACTGACTTGTCAGGAAAATAGACCTGTGTAATCGGTTCGCCTACTTGGTAAAGAATTTGCTGAACTGGAAGCGTAACTAGCTTTAGATGGGGAAGAAGACGCTCATAATCATTGACTGGTAAGGCTGCAAGGAGCTTATTTGGTGGTTGCTGAGAAAGGTTTTTGTCTACTGACATTAGAAGTCACTCTCCTTAAGGTAGGTGACTTTAGAAAAGCCAACTCAGGGCACAAGGAAAGAATTTAAGGATCTGATCCTAATGTCAAAAGGTGTATTCTCTAAAGGAACATGGGCACAATCTAGAAAATCTTAAATGAACACATTTGTGTGAGTCTGTGCATTTTCGTACATAGAAGCTAAAAAAATTATTTTTGCCGTTTATTGGGCTTATTGCCTAATAAACGGACAAATTCCTTTTCTATAATTCGATAACATTCGCAGGAAGTTTTTTCTAAAGCCTCTCGATTCAGGATGTTAATCTGACCACGGTGGTAGGTGATCATTCCGGCTTCGCTCAAAATGTTAGCTGCTTCGGTGACACCAGAACGACGTACACCCAGCATCTGCGAGAAAAATTCTTGCGTAAGCGGGAATTCATCTGATTCCAGACGATCAGAAACTGTTAGCAACCATCGAGCCAGCCGCCTCTCTAGCTTATGAAGACGGTTGCACGCAGATCCTTGTGCTATTTGAGTGTATACACCTTGCACGTAGCGTAGCAGCACGCTTTGGAGAGCTGTACCCCGATTGAACTCGCTTCTGAGTATATCTGCATCGATCTGCATGGCACTGTCTGGAATCTGCACAAATGCGGTTGTGGTTGTGGTGTTATCTCCTAAAATTACGGGCATACCTACCATACCTTCATTGCTCACTAAACCAACTTCCACAGTTGACCCATCTTCCATAGTGGTAATTATAGAAACCACTGCCTTATTAGGAAAATAGACCTGTGTGATCGGTTCACCTGCTTCATAAAGTACTTGCTGATTTGAGAGCTTAACCAGCTTCAGATGGGGGACAAGACGCTCATAATCATTGAGCGGCAAAACTGCCAGCAAATTATTTGCTGGTTGCTCAAGGGTATTTTTGTCTAATGACATTGAGATTCTCCTGAATGTAGCAGTCTTTAGAAAAGGCAACTTGCGGCATGAGGAGAAAATTAAGAGTTTAAGCCCTAATGTCAAAAGATGTATTTTCTAAAAGAGTTATAATAAGATATTGAGATTTTTATACACATATCTATAATATAACATAACTAAATTAGTTATTCATAGTAAAAAAAATTCAGATTATAGAACAAAAAATTTGGTATAGGTGTCTGAGGTATCTATACTAAAGACTGAAAAAAATAATACAAATTAATAGCAAAAAATTAAGTATATACTACAGCAAATAACTATATTTCTTTGTAATTGCGAAATTTCACAGGAATTGCACTTGCGATCGCAGAATTAAGTCAAATTGTGTTCGCTAATCATATAGAAACGAGCATCTTTGTCAGCGATCGCAGCAAAAAATTCTTGGTTACACAAGCAAGCCCTTACAACCCTAAGTCTTTGTTATTGCGATCGGATATTGTGACCTTTCCCGATAAACTCAGTATATTTTGATTGTTCACGAAAATAATATACTTTTTCACAAGCCTCTTAATATGAACATTTATTAAGACTTAATTCCAGAGTAATCTTAAGATTTTTGGTATACTACGGTAAACTAACTGATTTATCGTAGTATATACTAAGGCTAAAACAGTCCATTCCCCAAAAATCCAATAAAAGCAAGTATTTTGTACTACAATTTTAGATTTTTCTGACTCCATGAACTAGCTTACTTATCGCGTTGCTTTATGCAATAATAAGCAGCTGCATCCATTAAATACGATTTAACTATCGATTTTTAGTAGTATAAGCATAATATTGTTCTGCTGAAAAATTTATATTGGCTTGCTGCCAAACTAAGTGTTGTTTGAAGCTAAGTTTATTAAAAATAATAATGTACTTGACAAAATGCAAAATATCCAACAAAAATATCACTGTTAAATTAAACAAAAAACAACGCGAAAACATGAAGTATAACCAGCTTGGTAAGAGTGAATTAAAAGTTTCTGAAATTTGCCTGGGCACTATGACTTATGGACAGCAAAATACTATTGAAGAAGCCCATGCTCAGTTAGATTATTCTATTGCCCAAGGAGTCAACTTTATTGATGCGGCGGAGATGTATCCAGTTCCAACAAGTGCCGAAACTTATGGATTAACTGAAACTTACATTGGGGAATGGTTAAAGCGTCAACAAAGAGAACAACTGATTATAGCTACTAAGATTGCTGGCCCCGGACGTGGCTTTAAATGGTTACGTGGTGGAGCTAAAGCAATTGACCGTGATAATATCAAACAAGCTGTAGATGATAGTTTAAAAAGATTACAAACAGATTATATTGATCTATACCAAATCCACTGGCCTGATCGCTATGTGCCACGATTTGGGCAAACGGTATTCGATCCGACTCAAGTGGGAGAAACAGTTCCCATTGCTGAACAGCTAGCAGTTTTTGCCGATGTAATTAAGGCGGGGAAAATTCGTTATATCGGTTTGAGCAATGAGACACCTTGGGGAGTTGCCCAATTTAGTAACGCTGCTAAACAATTAGGATTGCCCAAAGTTGTCTCTATTCAAAATGCTTACAACTTACTAAATCGAGTATTTGATGGAGCCTTAGCAGAAGCAGTTTATTACGAAGAAATTGGATTACTAGCTTATAGTCCTTTGGCTTTCGGTTTATTGACTGGTAAATACCTAAATAGTAAACCAGAAAAAGCAAGATTCAGTTTATTTGAAAATTTTGGTCAACGCTACTTAAAACCAAAAGTTAGTGAAGCAGTAGCAGCTTATATAGATATTGCCAAGCGCTATCAACTAAGTCCAGCGCATCTTGCTTTGGCATTTGTGCGGAGTCGTTGGTTTGTTCCTAGCACAATTATTGGTGCTACGACATTGGAACAACTCAAAGAAAATTTGGAAAGTGTAGATGTAGTTCTCAGTAAAGACATTTTGGAAGAGTTGGATATAGTTCATGCTCAGTCTCCAAACCCGGCACCATAAGAGTGCTGAGTAGTGAGTGCGAATTGTTCTGAAACGAGTAAAGGTAAGTAATGCACTCTGTTTTAGTTCTTAGATTCAAAACTAGATATTTAGTAGGTAGGATATGACTTTTACAGTAACATTAGTTGACCAGAATACTATTCGTCGTCGAGGCACTGGTTTAAAGGCTTATAATCCTGAAAAAGTCTTTAAAGGATACACACTTTTCACGCCTCTGACAGGTCAAGGTGAAGTCTATCTTCTGAACTTAGAAGGAGAAGTAGTACACCAGTGGAATCTGCCATATCCACCAGGGTTATATGGTTATCTTTTGCCGAATGGCAACCTCTTTTATAACGGTAAGACTCCACCAGAAGAACCACTACGTTTTGCTTTGTGGGCTGCGTTTAAAAGTGGTGTTGTTTTAGAGGCAGATCCCAAAGGAAATATTATTTGGGAATATAAGCATCCAGATCATCATCACGATGGGCGCAGACTAGCCAATGGCAACACAATTTTACTCGCCATTGAAAAAATACCTCAGTCGTTAGTACCTCGTATCAAAGGCGGCGTATCAGGTACAGAACCAGATGGGAATATATATGCGGATGTGCTTTATGAAGTGACTCCAGAAGGGGAAATTGTTTGGACTTGGCACGCCCATGAACACCTCGATCCAGATATATTTACCATTACGCCCCAGGATCATCGACACGAATGGACTCATGGAAATACCGTCGGAGAACTCGCCGATGGCAACATCATAGTGAGCTTTCGTAATATATCCACAGTTGTCATTATCGATCGCAAAACTGGAGAAATTATTTGGACGTTGGGCGATGACGTGCTAGCACAGCAGCACTTCCCCAACGAACTAGCTAACGGTAATATCCTGATTTTCGACAATGGCGCACATCGCCGTAACGTCGCTCTCAATTTCTCCCGTGTGATTGAGGTAAACCGTCAAACGAAAGAGATAGTTTGGGAATACACCGACAACCCGCCTCAAAATTTCTTCAGTGCATACATATCAGGAGCGCAACGTTTAGCGAATGGCAACACCTTGATTACAGAAGGTGCTTACGGCCGAATATTCGAGGTAACAGTTACAGGAGAGATTGTTTGGGAATACATCAACCCCCACTTTGCAGTTAGGAATATTCCAGGTGAGAAATCGCCGGTAACTCGTGGGGAGCAAAATACAGTTTTCCGCGCCTTTCGTTATGCACCTGAAGAAGTGCCCTGGCTTTAGTAGTTTGTCAAGCTAATAAAATCTTGGTACGTAGTAAGCACTTCAGTGCTTAGAAAATTAAGGACTAAAGTCCTTACTACGAACTTCTCATATTAAAAGTTTGGTTAGTGTCGGGAATTTTTTACGCTTCATGCGCTTCAAAGGGGCTTCAAGACACTAACAATTTAAGATTTGGGATTTTGGATGAAAATTCAATTCCCAATGCCGATTAACAAGTCCTATTTACCAAGGTACTTAAACATGGCCCAAATCAAAGTATACAGTGCAGTTGTTTGTCCTTATGCTCACCGTACTCGCTTGGTACTCCAAGAGAAGGGCATTGACTTCGATTTGATTGAGATTGATTTGCAGAATAAGCCTGAAGGTTTTACCAAAGTTTCTCCTTATGGGAAAGTACCTGCACTAACTCATGGCGATAACCGAGTTTGGGAATCAGCAGTAATTAACGAGTATCTCGATGAGGTATTTCCCAATCCACCGCTGTTACCCAGCAGCCCCATTGCAAGGGCACAGGCTCGCATTTGGATCGATTTTGCTAACACCAGATTTGTCCCCGCTTTTTCTACCCTTCTGCGAAGTTCAGATCCTCAAAAACAAGAAGAAGCTAAACAAGAACTATACAAACACCTGGAATTCATTGAAAACGAAGGTTTGGCAAAGCTTTCTGGGGAAGGTCCTTACTGGTTTGGTGAATCTATCAGTTTGGTCGATTTCACCTATTTCCCCTGGTTTGAGCGCTGGGCTGCACTAAAGCAGTATCGTGGTTTTGGGATACCAGAAGAGTTTACCCGTGTACGCCAGTGGAAACATGCTTTGAAAGAGCGTGAATCTGTGAAAGCGATCGCTAACTCTAAAGAATTCTACATCGAGCGATATGCTAAATTCGCTGCGCCTACTCTCGCTGCTGTTTAAACCTAATTAATAATTATGTTTCAAGTGGGGTTTAAATTCCCACTTGAAACATAGAATTAAACTCTTTAAAATTATGAATTACGAATTACGAATTACGAATTACGATTTTCCCAAAGTGAGCGGCACTTTTGAGGTAATGATAAGCTTCCCGTGCTTCAGCAAAAGGAAAAACTCGATCAATAATCGGTTTAATTTGATGCTGTTGCATTGCCTGATTCATTGCCTCAAACATTTCCCGACTGCCGACATAAATGCCCTGAGCTGTTAAACTCTTAAAAAGTATTGGCATCGGGTCAATTTCACTTCCTCTACTTGATAATACGCCAATCAAACTAATCCTTCCCCCAATACGGACTGCTTGTAGTGATTTTGGCAGAGTCCCTGCACCACCTACTTCTATTACATGATCTACACCTGTGCGATTAGTTAATTGATAAACTTGCTTTTCCCAATCTGGTGTTGTTTTGTAGTTGATTGTCTCGTCAGCACCAAGCTGTTTAGCTCGTGCTAATTTATCCTCACTGCTGGAAGTAATAATTGCTCTAGCACCATGTATCTTGGCAAACTGGAGAGCAAAAATTGAAACTCCCCCAGTACCAAGTAATAAAACATTATCACCTGCGCCAATATTGCCCTTTGTCACCAGTCCATGCCAAGCTGTGACTGCTGCACAGGGTAAGGTTGCCCCTTCAATGTAGGATAAATAATCAGGTAATATTACCAAACCATCTTGGTGTAATACGACATACTCAGCCAGCATTCCATCGATACCGCCTCCGAGATCGGATTTCATTTTCTCTTTGGTTAAAGAGCCATAAATCCAGTCTTGGAAGAAAATACCAGCGACGCGATCACCGATTTTTACCCGTGTCACACCTTCGCCTACCGCCACGACTTCCCCTGCACCGTCAGATAGGGGAATTAACGGATACTTCTGTCCAGAACCATAGGAAGCTTCAATGACAAGCAGATCGCGGTAATTTAGGGATGTTGCTTTGACTTGAACAAGAACTTGTCCCGCAGTTGGTTTTGGTTCAGGGCGATCGACTAATGCGATCGCATCAATCCTAGCGTTGCTTTGAATTTCGTAAGCTTTCATTGTGTTAACCGAACCGTATTGACTTAGGAAGGGATAAAAGGCAAATTTTAGTTGGTATAAAAAAGCAGTGGTTAAATATTAAATTAAACCACTGCTTTTTATTGTAGATAAATATTGCCTACCCTAAATTGATGTTATTTCGCCTTATGAGCTTGGTTGCTGATCGGGAAACATACATTTATCAGAATCACAACCACTAGGGCCAGCCTCTGACATTTCACCTAAATCATAGCGGCTTAATACTGCACAGAAATCATCTGTTTTGCGCCGTACTTTTACCTCTTGATTCAAGCGCTCGTAGGTTAGTTTATCTATTGGTTCAAATGGCAAACGGGGGAATGATTGCAAGTCATCAAAACGGGCTAAAAGGGCTGCTGAAATATATCCCTGATCGCTCTGAATAGTTTCATAGATTTTCTGTCCCAAAGGTTCGATTTCATCAGAACGCAGTTCCAAAGTAGCTGATGTGTTATGAGTCACATACCAGCGTTGAACCTGGAGGACAAAATCAAATTGGGCTAAGACTGAAAACTTAGAAACATCAATTTCATCAGCACCTGGTAAATCTGCCCAAGATACAGAAACAGGGATTTCTACCAACCATTCACTCACTCGTGGATCAAAGGGATCGTTGAGCAAATTGCCCTGTTCATCTTTATCTGATTGTGAGGGAATGACATTGTAACCGTAGTCAATACAGGCTAAGGCTACTGGGTCATTTTTGCCGAAAGTGATGCGGCGAATAAATCTTTGGGCTTTGGGGGGATGCCATCCTGAACTAGCATTAGTTAACAAAGCCTTAGTACCACTGGGTTGGACTGTGGTACAGCGATTGGGACGTTTGAGATTGTGGCGATCGCAATAATCCCAAACTACACGATGTACAATATCTCTCCAAGAACTTAGATATTTTTCTTCCTCACGCTTGAAAGCTAATCCTTGTGGAGTTGCAGGCCTTCCTGCTTCCCACCAGCGCAGCCAATCAACACCAAAAGCATGGACAAAGAAATCAAACAAACCTGTAAAAGAAACTCCCACAATCGGGTCTAATTCACGGCTGTATTGATAGCGTGGTTCTAAGAATTTGTGATTTAAAAGTGCCGCAACAGATAACGCCCCAGCAGTGAAAGCTTCTTCTTGCTCTTTGTAGTTACGTGGGTCGATTTGATTAAGGTGAACCTCTGACAAATTGCAGTGGAAATTACTGCCGATGATTTCCAGATTTGTTACCCTAGAGGCTTTTTATCCCCTAGTTCTACTGCTTGATTATTTGCAGTAGCTCCGCGTACCTTTTGTAGATGTGACTTCAGATAATAAAAGTGTTTCGGCTCCGCTCAACACAAGTGTTTTTCACATCCACCCCCGCACTCTTGGAAAGATTATATTCTAGACACAAATTTCTGATGTTATCTAGTTTCACTCTCTACGCTGTACGGTGTCAAAGACTTTTTAATTCCTTTGATTACCACGGGATTAGCATCTCAGCTTTCCCCGTTTTTGCGAGGTTTTTAACGTGAGGCAAAATCACTTACCACACGGATTTAGCCCATAGCGAGCTAAACGATGTTCTAACTCATTAGCATCAAGATTTGAATAACGTTCTTCTAACCACTGTTTTGCTGTTCCTTGTTCATAAGCTTGTAAAAACTCAACTTTCAAAGCTTGTGTTGGCAGCAAATCAATGTTTGATCGCGCTACGGCTTCACCAGCCCATTGAATCGCTCCCTCGCCACTATAATACTGTTTGCGAACGGCATTAAGACATTCTTCTAAGGTTGGCTTGCGGTGAAAAACTCTGGTATGGTTTGCCATCCTGAGTGCATCACGCTCTGGATCGATTCGCCAGTTGCCACTTTCATCTTGCTGCCATAAGTTATCTTTGGCAGTGGCTCCTTGTTGATCGTCAGCAATAAACTGACGCATCCCCGCGCTTCTACGTATATTGCCAGCAACAATTGTTACGGCAGCTTGATCAATTAACAGACAGCATTCAACTGAATTTAATTGCCGTCCTACAGCTTTACTCAGGATGGAAGCACAACGCTGATAGAGTCCGGGCAATTTCACCGGATTTGCAACTCCTCCAAAGCCGTTGAGAGTTTCTCCCGCTTTTCGGACATCGCTGATATCAACTAATACTTCAACTTCTGCTGAAAACTGTTCATTAGTGGAAAGTTCTAATAGGGCTTGATATGATTCAACCCAACCTTCACGGCTATCTCCAACGTGAATAGTGACGTTATTGCCTTCTATATGAGTTTCAGTATATTCACGTCGCTGTTGCACAGGAGTGCTGCCAATTTCACCTTTTACAGTGACATTCAATTGATTACGGATAGGAGGTAACTGGTTAATAAATTGTGGTTCTAGGACGGCTCCGGTACCACAGCCCATCATTGCCAGATCCATCATTAATCCGAAGGCACTCCAGTCTTCGAGATTGGTAGAGGTGCAATTATAAGCGCCGGAAAAGTTCTTTGGCTTGGTTATCCAGTCTGTACCACCAACCCATAGCCAGCGTCCACTGGGCATAGCTTTCAAGTTGCGCTGCATCTTATCCAGTATGGCAACTTCTTCTTGAGTGAGCTTTCCCAACTCGACTAAGCCAAGTAGAGTGCGATCGCATACCTCATCCCATGTTTCCCTTAGTCCCGCCTTTGTCCGGCGGCTATAGGTTCTAAAAAATACGGGATTCGCAGCCGGTGCTGTTTCGGGAAACTTTGCACTCTGGCGTTTTCTTTCTAGCTCTCGAACCATATATTAAGTGTCTTGCGTTCTTGTTGCGTGCGGACAGATTATGACTATACGCCAAGTAGTTTGAGTATTAAAGATTGTCAAATTACCCACTTTACGCTAGCTCTAGACCAGACTATTTGCAACAGAAATTTATGATGTATAATGTCCCTCACCCTTGGGTAGGATCTCAATATTGAGTTGTAATTAGCACAGATTAAGTTATAAGTAAATTCTCTTTATACCGTTTTTTGTGCAATTACTTAGCCAAGGTATAAACTTTGCTTAAAATTATACAAGTAGAGACTGACGAACATAAATCTCATACACAGAAACTGTTTTGGGAATATTTTAATGAGACTAAGTTAATATTCAGCCATCAGTTCGGCATCAATTTAGATGCTAATACATTCTTTGAGCAATATATGACTCAGCTTCATGAATTTATGCCCCCTTCAGGATGCTTACTTTTGTCACAAGACGAGGCAAAAATAGCAGGCTGCGCTTGCTTGCGAAAAATTGGTGAAGATGTTGGTGAAATTAAAAAGATGTATGTAAGTCCAGAATTTCGCAGAAAAGGAATCGGTAGAGCATTATTAAGAACTATCGTCAATGAAGCTTCTAGTATTGGTTACTCAAAGATTCGTTTAGACAGCGCCCCTTTTGCAAAGGAAGCACATACACTTTATCGTGTATATGGCTTTCAGGATATCGAGCCGTATTTAGAAAAAACAGAGATTCCTTTAGAATATCGAGCAAACTGGGTTTTTATGGAATTGGTTTTAAAATGATCAATATTCGTTGTGAAACTCTGCCAGATTATACAGTAATAGCTGAGGTGAATACATTAGCCTTTGGACAAGAAAATGAGGCTAAACTTGTAGAGAAAATTCGCCGTTCTGACCGCTACATTCCAGAACTTTCTCTAGTTGCAGAGGTTGAAAATGTTGTAATTGGTCATATTTTATTCAGCTATATTAACCTGGTGGGTGAAGAAACACTACAGGTAATCGGTCTAGCACCTTTAGCGGTTCATCCACAGTTTCAACGACGGGGTATTGGTGGCGCACTGGTACAAGCAGGATTAGAAAAAGCAGATGCAAAGAAAGAAGCCTTAGTTATTGTACTTGGTCATCCTCATTTCTATAATCGTTTTGGCTTTCAGCCTTCTGTTATTTATGAAATCGAGTCTCCTTTTCTAGTACCAGAGGATGTCTTCATAGTTAAAACACTGCAAAGCTATAAAAAAAAGTATAAAGGTAAGGTTGTTTATCCGGCTGTTTTTGAGGAAATATAGTATTATTTACGCCTAAACAATGAGGTGATTTTAGAATGGAAAAATAGAACAATATCGCACATATATATCCAACATTTAGTATCTGCTACAACTAAACTATAACTGCCGCAACTACGCCCTTTGTTTGTAAGGCAGCTGCAACCCGTAAAATTAAAGCTTCATTATATGGTGCTGCTATCAATTGCACGCCTAAAGGTAAAGCATTTGGACGCTGAATTGGTACTGATAAAACGGGTAAGCCGATAAAAGATAATGGCTGAGTAAATAGTCCTAAATGAGGACGGACAAGAATTTCCTCTCCATCCAAAATCATACTTTCTTGACCGATTAGCGGTGCAGAAATTGGTGTAGTTGGGGCGAGAATCACATCCACATTTTGAAACACTTCTCGAACGCGATCGCGATACCATTTTCTGAAGCGTTGTGCTTGCAGATACCAGCTACTAGGAATTAACGCCCCAGCTAAAAAGCGATCGCGTGTCGCTGGATCAAAATCTTGAGGACGCGATCGCAAATTATCCAAATGCAGATTTGCGCCCTCGCTAGCTGTAATCACAAAAGCTGCTGCACGGGCGCGGTGTGCTTCTGGTATGGTTACGTATTCAGTGACATTCAAAGCATCAGCTACTTTTTGCACTGCTGCTAAAGTTTCCGGTTCTGCACCTTTGGTAAAATAATCAGCTGCAATTGCAATTCTGATATCAGAAATATCTTGTTTGAGTTGTGGTAAAACCAATTCAGGCGGACGCTTTGTGCAAATTGGATCGCGATCGTCTTCTCCCTGAAGCACATCAAACACCGTAGCAATATCTTGCACCGAACGCGCAAAAGGGCCAATGTGGTCAAAACTGCTAGAAAATAAAGCTACTCCAGCACGAGATAACCTTCCATAAGTCGGCTTAAAACCAAAAACGCCACATAACGCCGCCGGAACGCGAATTGAACCATTAGTATCAGAACCCAGCGTCAGAGGTACTAACCCAGCAGCAACAGCAGCCGCCGAACCACCCGATGAACCACCAGCAACTCGCTGTAAATCATGGGGGTTGTGAGTAGCACCATAATGGGAGTTTTCCGTAACAAACCCATAAGCGTACTCATCCATATTCAAAGTGCCAACCAGCACAGCACCCGCTTGTTTCATCTTCGCTACTGCCGTTGCATCAAGGCTTGCTGCTGGGTTTTCTGCATTGATTTTAGACCCCGCCAGAGTTGTAAAACCAGCAATATCAAAGAGATTTTTCACCGCAAAAGGCACACCAACAAGCGTTCCAGGATTATTACCTTGAGCAATTTCCCTGTCAATGCGGGCTGCATCCATTAAAGCTGTCTCAGCAGTTATAGTCGTAAAACAATTGAATAAATGATTCCGCGTTGCGATTCGTGCTAACGCAGCTTTAGTGACATCCACTGCGCTAACTTTGCCTTCACGCACAGCAGCAGCTATTGATACAGCATCATTCATGGTTCAAAAACTGGTGTAACTTCAATATCCTCCGCTAAAGGGAAAGAATTTACAATATTTGCGATCGCACTAATTCTCTCAAAATTTGCCACCACACCATCACGATACTCATCTCTTATTTCTAGATCTAACAACAACGCCATAAGATCAACATACTCACCCACATCAAACCCTTTTCTTCTCATCTCTCTTCCTTTGCGCCCTTCGCGGTTCGTTATCTTAAACTTATAACTTCTTACCCCAACTCAAATGCAATTAATTTTATACAGTAAGCCGGGCTGTCATTTATGCGAAGGCTTGCAAGAAAAGCTAGAACAAATCCAAAATCTCAGTTTCGAGTTGGAAATTAGGGATATTACGACTCGTGAAGATTGGTTCAGTGCGTATGAGTATGAAGTGCCGGTACTTTATTTATCGAACCGCCAAGGCGCAGAGGACGCAGAGGGGAGTGAGAAATTATTGCCACGTCCTTCTCCTCGTGCTAGTGTGCAACAGTTGGAGCAAATGTTGCGTAAGTATTTAGCCAATTAGAAAAAAATAATGCAGAATAAGCGCAAGATTAAGAATGTGACGAGGTTCACAACATGAAATTGCGGGAATTACTAACGGCGGTAGACAGTGTTGAACAATTGCCTAGTCATCCGATGGAGGATGTGGAAGTTAGGGGTTTGAAGACCAATTCCCATGCTTGTGGTGTGGGAGATTTGTTTATTGGGATGCCAGGAACGCGGGTTGATGGTGGGGAATTTTGGCAAAGTGCGATCGCATCGGGGGCTGTGGCTGCGATCGTTTCTCCCGAAGCTGCACAAAAAAATCCTCCCACAAATGAGGCTGTGGTCATCAGTGCAAGTAACATAACTCAAGCTTGTGCCCAGATAGCTAGTGCTTTTTACGGTTATCCAGGGCAAAAACTCAAGCTGGTAGGCGTGACTGGTACCAATGGCAAAACTACAACTACCCATATTATTGAATTTCTCTTGATCAAAGCTAATCTCGCCACAGCTTTGATGGGGACTCTCTACACTCGTTGGGCAGGTTTTGAGCAAACTGCTGCCCACACTACGCCCTTTGCAGTGGAACTGCAACAGCAGCTAGCAGAGGCTGTAAATGCTGGTAGTGAGTTCGGGGTGATGGAAGTAAGTTCTCACGCTTTGGCTCAAGGTAGAGTGTTGGGTTGTCAATTTGAGGTAGCGGTATTTAGTAATCTTACCCAAGACCATCTCGACTATCACCGCGATATGGAAGATTACTTTGCCGCTAAAGCGTTGTTATTTAGCCCTGATTATCTCAAGGGACGGGCAATAATTAATGCTGATGACTCTTACGGAAAGCGGTTAATTGCCTCGTTAGATTCCGAACGGGTTTGGAGTTACAGCGTCAACAACAACAGCGCTGATTTATGGATGAGTGATTTAAGTTATGAGCCGAATGGTGTCAGTGGGACATTACATACACCAAAAGGTGACGTAGCTTTTCGATCGCCACTAGTCGGACAATATAATTTAGAAAATCTTCTCGCAGCCGTAGGAGCAGTTTTACACTTAGGGCTAGATTTGCAGTTAGTGGCAAATGTAATACCTGAGTTTCCCGGAGTTCCCGGACGAATGGAACGGGTGCAGATTAATTCTGACCAAGATATTAGTGTGATTGTGGATTATGCCCACACACCCGATAGCTTGGAAAACTTGCTGAAAGCTGCACGTCCATTTATACCTGGGAAGGTAATTTGCGTGTTTGGTTGTGGCGGCGATCGCGATCGCACCAAGCGCCCAATTATGGGTAGAATTGCTGCTGAATTAGCTGATGTGGCAGTAGTGACATCAGATAATCCCCGCACAGAAAACCCAGAACGGATTTTAGAAGACGTTTTGGCAGGAATTGCCCAAACAGTAAAACCAATGGTAATTTGCGATCGGGCTACTGCAATTCGTACTGCTATTTTACAAGCACAACCAGGTGATGGAGTGCTGCTTGCTGGTAAAGGTCACGAAGACTACCAAATTCTCGGCACTGAAAAAATCCATTTTGACGACCGAGAACACGCACGCGACGCTTTACAGCAAAGAATTAATAGCCAAGCTTAATTTATTGGGGAATGGGGAATGGGGAATGGGCTAATAATCAATAGTTTTTCTTCCCTTGCTCCCCCTGCCCCCTGCCCCCTGCCCCCTTCTCCCCTTCCCCCTATGGGTAGATTTTTTTATAGTTAATGTTTCTTTCCGTGGGGATTTTGTAAAAGATGGACACATAAAGGTGAAAATCGAGACAGAATTATTTCTTGCTTCATCCTTATTGTGCTTGACTCATGAATGTTTCTCTGGCTAAGGATCTGTCTGTTTATCAACTGGTTATGGGAGTGCAAGTGCCTCCAAAACCATTGTCCCTCAGTCCTGCGACTCTGCTATCACTGGTGAGAGCGCAAATTGACTTACTAATTGAGCAGCAAATTGCAGCCACTTTATGGGTGAAGCTACCACCAGAAAAAATTTGGCAATCAGAATTAGCGCGTTACCAATCCTCAGTGGGTGCGTCTAGTATTATCTATACTTGCCAGGTTGACGAGAATGAAAAACAGAGAGATGAGGAAGCAGAGAGCAGAGAGCAGGGAGCAGGGAGCAGTGAGCAGGGGGAAAATTCCTCTCCTTTGCACTCTTCCCCCCTCCCCTCTGCCTCATCCCCCTCATCTGCTCATCATGTCACCGTTCACCTGCCACCAGATAGCCAACTGCGACGGGAAAACTTTTTGATGGTTTTATCGCCCCAGTTTTGTAGTTTAATTTTGGCTCATCGACCACTCAAAAAACGCAAGAATCAAACATCGGGGAAGGTAAATACTAATAAAAATCAGCCATTGCTGATTATCACTACTGTTGAGGGGAGAGTAATTCAGCAAGTATTAAATGGTATCCAAAAAGCGATATCTAACGATCATCTGCCAGGTGTCTACGCGCCAGAATCATCGCCAATTGTACCTGCTGATTTTATTTGTCCAACGATGCCGGAAGCGGCAACGATGAGTCAACTGTTTACAAAACAACTCCTGCGACAGGATGAAATTAATCGCCAAATCATCACAGCCCGCACTACCAAGTTGCAGCAGATAAATCAAGAACTGCACAACAAAGAACAATTCCAAGATGAATATCTGAAAAATCTCTGTCAGGAACTGCGTATACCCCTGACGCATATCAAAACAGCACTTTCGTTATTGAATTCTCCTAATCTCAAACCTACGCAGCGACAACGTTATTTACAGATGTTAAATGCCCAGTGCGATCAACAAAATTCTCTAATTACAGGTTTGTTGGAACTGGTGCAACTAGAACGTAATTTGGAGGGGATGGTTTTGGAGTCGGTGCGGCTCTCAGAGATCGTACCTGGAGTAGTCAGTACATACCAACCTTTAGCCCAAGAAAAAGGGATTATGCTAGCCTACACTGTACCCACCGAACTCCCATCTATTTGGTGTGTGAGTGGTGGGCTGAGGCAGATTGTAATTAATCTGCTGCACAATAGCATTAAGTTTACTCCTAATGGGGGTGAAGTATGGGTGCGTGCCCGTCTTCAAGGCGATTATGTCCAATTAGAATTCCGCGATACAGGTATTGGTATTGCCGAAAGCGAGATTGCTAAAATCTTTGAGCGATTTTATCGTGTGCGTACAGGATCTACAGAAGATTATGCTGGTGCTGGGTTGGGATTAACAATAGTACAGCAATTGCTGCTGCGCTGTGGGGGATCTATTTCTGTAAAAAGTAAATTATATGAAGGTTCCACATTTACAGTGCAACTGGCAATTGTTGGCGATGCCCCAAGAACGATCGCAATAGAACATGAGTGATCAGTTATGATTATCCTCTAAGTTAACTTTGTGGTGCTATGCAACTTTGCTTAAGAGGTTGTTTAAAAAGTATTTGGCTGTGATTTTAGACACTTATTGATCCCCCCTAACCCCTCTTTTTAAGCCTATCCATTATAAACATCTTTCTTAATATTTGAAAGGTTTGCACCATAAGGCTTGAAAGCCTGGGTTCACAAACTGTAACAATCCTTTTTGACAGGCTTATTGATAATTACAAATTCAAAAATCCAAGCATAGTAAGGATTGGAGCAATTGCTCACAAAAGTGTTGAGAAAGATCCGGGTAATGGAAAGCTAGATTTAGCGCCCAAGTTACAACGTCCTCTATCTCTGTGGAATCCTTTGGATTATCTACACCTGCTGTATTGGGTATTTTTCTTTCCCCAAGCTTTGCGATGGTATGTGGATAAATTCGGAGGTGGGTATATTCCTAAAGACGAAATGAATTGGCGCAAAGGATGGGAATTATTGCGTCAAAATGCTATCCAACATCAGTTACTTTTCCAAGGATTAGTTTTAACAGTAATTACATCTCTAGCTATAGATTTAATTTTTTAGGCAGTAAACATTCCCCTTAACTGGTTCGGTGTGGCGACAGCCGTGGCGCGATGTGTGGCATTCGGCGTGGCAGGAGCTGTGCCGGAAGCTGTGGCAGGAGGCGTGGCGTTCGCCGTGCCGGGAAATGTGGTGGGAACTGTGGTGGGAACTGTGGTGGGAACTGTGGCAGGAGGCATGGCGTTTGGCGTGGCGTTTGGCGGACTAATTTCGGCGATCGCATTTGTTACTTCGGGGTTCGCATTTGTTACTTCAGGATTCGCATTTGTTACTTCAGCGATCGCATTTGCTATTTCGGAGTTCGCATTTGTTACTTCGGGATTCGCATTTGCTATTTCGGGGTTCGCATTTGCTATTTCGGGGTTCGCATTTGCTATTTCGGGGTTCGCATTTGCTATTTCGGGGTTCGCATTTGCTATTTCGGGGTTCGCATTTGCTATTTCGGGGTTCGCATTTGCTATTTCGGGGTTCGCATTTGCTATTTCGGGGTTCGCATTTGCTATTTCGGGGTTCGCATTTGTTACTTCGGGATTCGCATTTGTTACTTCAGCGATCGCATTTGCTATTTCGGCGATCGCATTTGTTACTTCGGCGTTCGCATTTGTTATTTCAGCTACAGCATTTGTTATTCCAGCGATCGCATTTGCTATTTCAGCGATCGCATTTGCTATTCTCAGAGCTTATCTTCTCAAACTCCGAGGGTCAAGAGCATCTCTAAGTCCATCACCGAGTAAGTTGAATGCTAGTACTGTGAGAATAATTAGCACAGCCGGCGGCCAAATTAACCAAGGTTGCAGTACCAAAATTGAAGCATTGCTAGCTAGAGAAAGCATATTGCCCCAAGAGGGGTCTGGTTGTTGAATTCCCAAGCCGATGAGACTTAGTATCGCCTCTGCGCCAATAAAGCTGGGAATTGCAAGAGTAGCAGAGATAACTACATAACTAGCCGTTTGCGGCAAGACGTGGCGGAGGATTATATAAAGTGGGTTTGCGCCCATCGCGCGTGAAGCTTGGACAAATTCTCGCTCTTTAATTGATAGTACCTGTCCCCGAATTACCCGTGCTAAACCAGCCCAGCTAATAACCGAAGTAATCACCACGATCAGCAAAAAGCGCTGGGTACTGCTTAAACCAGGTGGTAAGACTGCTCCCAAAGTTAGCAAAAGATAAATACTAGGGAAAGTCATTAGCACTTCTGCCAAGCGCATAATGACGCTATCAGTCACACCGCCGAAATAGCCGGAAATTCCACCGATGAGCAAACCGAGGGGATAGGTAATGATAATGCCAAAAATCCCGATAAACATACTGATGCGACCGCCATGTAAGAGGCGACTAAATTGGTCGCGGCTTTGGTCATCAGTACCTAAGATATTGACTTTTGCGTCAGTTGTTGTGCCAAATAAATGCCAATTTAAGGGAATACCAGGAAAGATTGTGACTTCATCCCACTTGGGGGGTAGTGGCAAACTCATCTGCAACAATCGGTATTCTGGCCCGGAAACAAATAGACGCACAGGTGATGGCTTTTTGAAGTCTACAATGAGTTGGCGATCGCCTGTTTCTAAATTCGTGTCTCCCTGAGTTGTGGGATAAACATGGGGCCCGATAAACTGTCCTGATTGAGAAACCCAGTGTATTTGAGTTGGTGGCAGCAGTGAACCATTAGGCTGTGAGGCATAAGGGTCATAAGGAGCCACGAAATCTGCTGCAATTACTGCTATGTAGAAAATCAAAAGCAAAATTGCCCCAAATTGTGCCAAAGGATTTTTCTTTAGTCGTCGCCACCAATCCATAGTAGTTAGGAGTTATAAGTTATGAGTTTATGAGTTATTAAAGTCTTATCTTAATTCATAACTCATCATTCTCAACTTCCCACTACACACTCCTAATTCCTGTACAGACACAGATTTTTCGCGTCTCTCCTAACTCTCAACTCCCCACTCCTAACTTCTCTAAATACTTCTGCTGTTCTTGCTGTTGTTTTTCATGTTCTACAACAAACACGTTTGAGTAGAGATTAGCGAGAATTTGTTTGCCCTGTTGTGTCAATGATAAGTAATGCAGCCCTTCTTGGATATAGGGATAGACACCATTCCAGTAAAACTTAGCGTAGTTATTCCGTAAATCGGCAGGGGTTTTATAGCCTAAAACTTTATTTACACCAGTTTCTTCAAACTCGTAAAATAAAGAAGTAATTTTTTTCAGATAACGTGGGTCGCTTAGTTGACCAATCAAATCAGCAGCCCGGACTAAACCAGCAAAGCACTTTGTATCTTGATGATCTTCTGCCGCAGGCACGGGAAATCGTGTCAGTTCAATATTGCTCTTAATTGCCTCAGCATCTATTAACTTGTGACCTCCAAAACGCTCATCAATAAAAAGCTTGGCTCTATCAACATGATATGGCGTGAGACTGGCATCAGAAGCGCCAGGAGCTACAGAAACCATTTTGCCATTTTTACCTGTGGAATATAAGCCTACTGCTTCTTGGTCTAGTCGGCAAACTCCCTTAACGTAGCCAATATCATGGCTGACTAAGGAAATAATACAATGCAACCAGTCTTCACTGGAAACACCGCCTTCTCTGATGTGTTTGCCACGTAATATTTCTTGCCCCACAAGGGTGACAAGGACAGTGTGTTCAACGTTGTGATAAAGGGCATCGCTATTGGCAATGTTTTCCAAAGCCATGTTACCAGCCCAGGCGATAATGTCTTGATAATCATTTTTGAAGCAGCCATAAGTGCGACGGTAGCCTTCTCTAATTTCATTTACAAAGGCATCAATTAAAATTTCAGTGGCATTGAACATATCTGGTGACTCTGGTAAATATCAATTATTTATTGATTTGATTGATTGATTTCAAAATTCCACTATCAGGATCGCCCTGGCTGGAATTTAAGGTAATGGAGTTTGCTCATTTGTAACTCACGTGTAGCTGTAGACGCTAGCTTGAACTATCCCTGGATGTACGACTTCCTGACAAAACAAAGGCTTGAGAAGAATTAGTATTTGCGTAGATAAAAGGTTTTGCTGGTTCAATAAAATACATTGATAGTTCAGATTTTAATTAAATAATTCTAGATTAGCTTTATCAGTTTTTCATATATAAGCATTGGTTGACGGTGATCTAAATGGGTATATTGTGTGATTTAGAGTAGATAGATGAAATGAAATAATTTCTTGTATCATTATCTACAGAAAGGATTCAAGTAGTTGATAGCAGTAATTTTTCTTAGCAAAGAAGTTCTATTATATACGGTTGCAAATAAAAGACATTTACTATGAAATGCGTCATAGTTGATGGGAAGTAAATAAATTTCAAGTTTTCTTAAGAAAATACCAATATTGGTATGCATAGACAGAAAGTGGAGGTCGGACTGTGAGCGATGAAAGTATTTCAAAAATCGAGGTGGAAGAACCTATAACCTCTGAGGATGCTAGCTTTTTGAACAAATCAGAGCAAAAATCAACTAGGGCATGGTTGAAGCCATTATTTTTGGGTGCTGGTTTAGGAATTGCGATCGCCTTTGGTGGAATGAGTGTATTAAGTCATCTTCCATCCCGCCAAAAAAGCGCGGTAGCAGATAAAAAAATTAACCCATCAATGACAGTTACCATCGCCACAGTAGAAGCCGCCCGTGTTGTGCGTACTCTTAAAACTACTGGAACTGTTGCCGCACGTGATTTAATTCCGGTTTTACCACAGACAAACGGTTTACAAATCAAAAGTATCCCTGAAGATGTGAAAGAAGGGGTTTTTGTCAAAAAAGGTCAAGTTTTGGCGGTGTTGGATGGTTCCATACTGCAAAGCCAAATTAGCCAAGCAAAGGCAGATGTCGAATCAAAACAAGCCGATGTGGAATCAAAACAGGCAGATTTGGCATCCAGACAGGCAGATTTGGCATCAAATAAAGCCATAGTCCAGCAAAAACAAGCAGATTTAGCTCAAGCGAAGGCAAAGCTAGAAGAAGCCGCCAAAAATTATCAGCGCTATCAACAACTGGCTGATTCTGGAACCATTAGTAAGCAAGAACTTGATACTCGTTCCTACGCTGTAAAAACTGCCATACAAGTTGTGAATCTATCCCAAGAAAACCTGCGTAGTGCCCAGGCCAATATCGGTAGCGCTCAGGCTAATATTAGTAACGCTCAAGCTATTATCAACAAAGCCAAAGCTGATGTCCGCAGCAGTGCCGCTAGGGTGCAACAACTACAAACTCAGTTGGAACAAACTGTAGTGCGTGCGCCGGTTTCTGGAGTGATCGCGGAGAAACTGGCCAGAGTCGGTGATGTGACTGGTGTACCGCCGCAAACACAGGTAGGAACCGTGATTGGTGGCACACAAAAGCTATTTTCGATTATCCGAGATGAAAAGTTAGAACTTCAGGCGAAGGTTCCTGAAATTCAATTAAATCAGGTGAAAATTGGCGCATCTGTGCAAATTACTTCCGATGTCGATCAGCGCGTGCGATCGCAAGGACGAGTCAGAGAGATCCAACCACAGGTTAACGATCAAAGGCGAGAGGCTACAGTCAAAATTGACTTACCCCCAACAACTTTACTTAAACCAGGAATGTTTGCGAATGCTGCAATTACTACTAACTCAGGGATGGCGATGGTAGTGCCGCAAAAAGCAGTCCAATCTCAAGCAGATGGAAGTGTAATTGTATTCACCTTATCAAGTGGAGATATAGTTCGCAGCCAGAAAGTGGACTTAGAAAATCCTACAAACGGCGACAAAGTAGAAATCAAAAGTGGTTTGCAATTAGGCGATCGCATCGTAGTTGATGGTGCAGGATATCTCAAAGATGGTGATAAGGTTCGAGTTGCAAATTGAAGGGAATGGGGAATGGGGAATGGGAAATGGGGAATGGGGAATGGGAAATAGACGCGATGTGCGACTTATTCTTAAAACCCCACTTCCATTCCTCTCCCCGAAAGGTCGATAGGCTTTGATTATTGCTCCCCTTCCCTTGTAGGGAAGGGGTTGGGGGTTAGGTCTGAGAGAAAGTTGCACACGGCGTAAACAGGGAATGACAAATGACCAATGACTAATGACCAATGACTAATGACTAATGACTAATGACCAATGACTAATGACAAATCTAAAATCTAAAATTTTCTCATGTCTTTTAATATCTCAGCTTGGTCAATTAAAAAACCTGTTCCTACGATAGTTTTATTTTTAATTTTGACGGTTGTGGGTTGGTTCTCCTTTTTATCCTTGGGGATTGATACTAACCCAAATATTGATGTCCCAACAGTTTCGATCAAAGTCACCCAACCAGGTGCAGGCCCAGCCGAACTAGAATCCCAAGTGACGAAAAAAATTGAAGATGCCGTCGCGGGGTTGGGTAATATCGATTACATGATTTCCACCGTCAGCGATGGGAATTCTAAGACGACAATCAATTTTGTTTTGGGCACAGATAGCGATCGCGCCACCAATGATGTCCGCAATGCGATCGCTCAAATTCGCCAAGATTTACCCCAAGAGATTAACGATCCAATTGTGGAACGTCTGGACTTTGCCGGCGGCCCGGTGATTACTTACGCAGTTAAATCAGATAAGCGTTCTGTAGAAGAATTAAGCAATATTGTCGATCAAACCATTAGCCGCGCCTTGTTGGGAGTTCGTGGTGTCGCCCAAATTCAACGTGTGGGTGGAGTTGACCGAGAAATTCGGATTAACCTGAATCCCAGCCGCTTACAATCTCTGGGTATCACCGCCACTCAGGTAAACGACCAAATCCGCGATTTAAACATTAACTTACCTGGCGGACGGGCCGAAGTCGGTGGTAGCGAACAAAGTATCCGCACATTAGGAAGTGCCGCCAGTGTGGATATTTTGAAAACCTACGAAATTCTTTTACCACAAGGGGGTTCAGTACCCTTATCCAGTTTGGGAACTATAGAAGATAAATTTGGTGATGTGCGCCAAGCCGCTACCTTAAATAATCAACCTGTGGTAGCTTTCCAAGTGTTGCGTAGTACTGGCAGCGTTCTGGTGACAGTAGAACAAGGAATTAAAGCAGCAGTCAAAGAACTAGAAAAAACACTTCCCGCAGATGTCAAACTAGATTTGATTTTTACTAGAGCCGATGTTGTTCGCCAATCTTACCAAAGCACCATTGATGAATTAATTCAAGCTTCGGTGCTGGCTGTCATCGTTATTTTAGTATTTTTGCGGGACTGGCGAGCAACATTAATTACGGCTGTTGCCTTACCCTTGTCAATAATTCCCACCTTCGCAGTGCAGCAAGCCCTTGGTTACACCCTCAACAACATGACTTTGTTGGCATTAGCGCTGGCGGTGGGCAACTTGGTAGATGATGCCGTGGTAGAAATTGAAAACATGGAACGGCATATCGCTATGGGCAAATCAGCTTGGGATGCTGCTTTTGAATCTGCCGACGAAGTAGGATTAGCGGTAATCGCAAGTTCAGCAACCATTATTGCCGTGTTTATGCCCGTTGCTTTTATGGGTGGGATTCCGGGGCAATTTTTCCAACCATTTGGTGTTACCGTTGCCGTTTCCACAATTTTCTCAACTCTTGTCGCGCGGATGGTTACGCCGATGATGGGGGCGTATCTTTTGAAGGAAGAGGGGAGTGGAGAGGCAGGGGAGCATACTTCGACTGCGCTCAGTAACCGGGGGAGCAGGGGAGCAGGGGGAGTAATAAGATTGTTTAATTTCAAGTTTGCACTCCCAAGTAGAAAGCAGGGAAACAAAACACTCAGAACTGAAAATCGTCGGGGGTTTCAACCTTATAGATCGTTATTACAATGGGCGTTACGCCATAGATTGACCACAATGGCGATCGCTTTAGCTTTCTTCATTGCCAGTCTGATGCTGGTTCCTTTAATTCCCAAGGGTTTCGTTGATGATGGCGACTTTGGGATTTCTAACGTATCTATAGAATTACCTCCTGGTTCGACATTAGAAGATGTTAATAAGGTAGTTACACAAGCGACTAACCTCATCCGGGAAAATCCAGTCGTTGAACGTGTATTAGCAACCGAAGAGATCAATTCTGCAAATCTGGCAATTAATCTCAAACCCAGAGAAGAACGAAATATTTCCCAAAAACAGTTTGAGGAACAAGTACGCCCTACCTTTGAGCAAATACCAGGAGCTAGAATTAGTTTTCAAAGTCAGTCACCAGGAGATAGTCGGAAAGGTTTATCAATTGTTCTCAGGAGTGAAAATCCCGAAGCATTGAATCAAGCAGCTGATGCCTTAGAAAAGCAAATGCGATCGCTACCAGGATTGGTAGAAGTGTCTTCGACTGCGAGTTTGGTTAAACCAGAGATTTTAGTAATTCCTAACCCACAACGGGCAGCAGATTTGGGAGTGACAGTACAAGCGATCGCTCGGACAGCTTCTCTTGCCACCATCGGCGATAATGAGGCCAACTTGGCAAAATTTAATTTAAGCGATCGGCAAATCCCCATTCGCGTGCAAATCGATCCAAAAGTCCGGGCTGACATTAACACAATCACCAATCTCCAAGTCCCCAATCAAAATGGCAAATTGATTCCCCTCGTGGCTGTTGCAGATATCCGTTTTGGTAGTGGCCCTGCTACCATCAACCGTTACGATCGCGCCCGTCAAGTTGCCGTAGAAGCCAATTTGCAAGGGATTTCTTTGGGAGAGGCTGTAGAAACAATCAACAAACTACCTGTAATGCAAAACTTACCGCCAGGGGTAGTACAGCAACCCTCTGGTAGTGCCAAAATTATGCAAGAGATTTTTGGGCGCTTTGGTGGCGCGTTGGGGCTGGCATTAATGTGTATCTATGCGATTCTGGTGTTGCTGTATAACAACTTTCTGCATCCATTATCGATTATGGCGGCCTTGCCTTTTTGTTTAGGCGGCGCACTAGTAGCCTTGATGGTTGCTCAAAAGCCATTGGGGATATATGCCTTAATTGGTATCGTGTTGCTGTTAGGGATTGTCACCAAAAACTCGATTCTGTTGGTGGACTATACAATCATCAACATGCAAGAAGGCAAAACTCAGCGTCAGGCACTCGTAGAAGCTGGCGTGTCACGTCTGCGTCCGATTTTAATGACTTCTCTGGCAACGATCGCTGGGATACTGCCCCTAGCATTAGGAATTGGCGCAGGTTCTGAAGTTCGGCAACCAATGGGAATTGCCATTATGGGCGGTTTCACAACTTCCACCCTGCTGACACTGGTAGTAGTGCCAGTGATATTTAGCTACATTGACAACTTCCAAACTTGGATTATGGATAGATTGCGCTATGGCTTTGGTAAGAAACCATCGCGTTAATAAAAATAATAAAGACGCGATAAATCCTCAATAATCAAAGACGCGATAAATCGCCGTCTCTACAAAAGATTGATTGTAGAGACGGCGATTTATCGCGTCTTCTTAACTATTGTGCGATCGCATTTACCAGTGGGAATCATAACAAACAGATTTACCACAGTAAATAACCAATGGCTTACCAAAACATTACAGGCTCCCTTACCCCAGCAGATATCCAAGAAATTAAAGCAGCCTTTGCGATTATCCAAGCAAAGTTGCCTTTTCTGGTGACTCTGAGTGTAGAAAAACGACGCAAGTTATTTAAAGCCACAGCAACATCAGCGCACAAATCATTGAGTACTGCATAAAAAATCCAAGTAGCATACACTTGCATTTGCACGCCATTAATGCCACCAACCAACAGATAAGACATCAAAAAAAGCTGCTACTGGGCGATGAGTAAATGCTTCCACTACCATCAGCATCTTTCCCCCTAATAACTGCCCCTGTTTTTTGTTGAAGTTGTCCCAAATGTTTTTTGACTGCTTCTAAGGTTGAGGCATCCGCAATCCATACTGCATTGAACGATGATGCTACTGATACCCGCATTGGTGCAACTTCATTTTTGTTTTTCTTGGCTGCTAGACGCTCTATTACTTGCTCAAACAGCTTGATAAACAGGTCTGATGGCAGGCTCTCCAAACGTTGAGGTCGGGCTTGCCGACTCACAGATATTGCCTCTGCCCACAATAATCCTTCAACTTCTAGGCAGCGCAACACATCTGTGAAATGCTGTATTTGTCTATACACTAAACTCAATACTATTGCTGCCATCACGGGTAGGGTTAGTACTCGCGCTCGCAAATTCCGCTCTTTGTCTTTTATATCTTTGAGATTGGCAAATGTCTCTGGACTTAATAGCTCAATCAACCTTGATTCTATCTCTTAGCTTGTTGGGGCTGGGCAAGTTACCCGATGTCGAAAATCTGGATTTCCTTGTTTTTTGCGTGGCTTACTCATGCCTATTCTCAACACCTTTATGTTGAGTTTAACCATTGAGTTTTACCCACTTGACAAGTTTCTATTTTTCTTAACTTGACACCAATGGCTTTCTGGCCCACCCCACAAGAAGGTTAGAAATAATTAAGAACTTTTTGCTAGTAGCGAATTCGCGGATCTACATAAGCATTTAAAATATCAATTAAAATGCTGGCGCTGACAACGATCGCACCAAAAAAGACTAGCACTCCCTGGACTGTGGGATAATCACGATCGGCGATCGCTTGATAGAGTCGATTCGCTAACCCAGGCCAAGAAAATGTCACTTCTGTCAAAATCGCCCCACCTAACAGAGAGGCAAAAGTTAATCCCAACACTGTAATTACTGGAATTAGAGCATTCTTTAAGGCATGGGAGGCTAAAATCTTATTTTCACCAATACCTCTGGCTCTAGCTGCTTCTACATAATCAGCTTGCAAGGTTTGTTTTAAATTCACTCGCACAATTCGCTCAAAAATCCCACTCAGCAAAATTCCCAAAGTCAGACTCGGTAGGGCAAGATGGTGCAAAGATGTGAAAAACTGGGTGAGATTTCCACCGAGTAAGCTATCAAGTGTATACAATCCCGTAACAGGAGTGGGAGCCGGAAGATTAGGTGGAAAGCGGTTGGAATTGGGAAACCAACCCAGTTGGACTGAGAAAATCAACTGCAAAAGCATTCCCGCCCAAAACATAGGGAGTGCGTAGGTGATAATCCCAAACAAGCGCCCACCAACATCAAAATATGTCCCAGGACGAGAAGCTGAAAGAGTCCCAACCGCAATTCCGACGATGAGTGCAACCGCCATACTACATACTGCTAACTCCACCGTCGCCGGGAAATATTGCCCAATTATGTCCCAAACATTCTGTCCGCGACTCATTAAAGATGTTCCCAAGTCAAAGCGCAGTATGCTTCCCAAATAATTGAGATATTGTAGCCACAAAGGAAAGTTTAAACCTAGTTGTTTCCGCAATTCTTCTTTTGCAGCTTCCGGCGCACGTCCACCGAGAATTGCATCTGCGGGATCTCCTGGTGTTGCTCTTAATAAGAGAAAGACAATGGTGATAATTGTTAATAGCTGAAGTGGTGCAAGAAGCAACCGAGAAACTATGTAATATTGTAAAGCTTTAGAGCGAGACATATTTTAGTTATTTGTTATTTGTCATTTGCCATTTATTTTTACAAATGACAAATGACAGAGGACTAATGACTACTTTTTAATTGTCTGGTAAACCAGAATTTGGGTTGGGTTAAGTTGTACGCTGTTCACACCTTTTTGGGCAAATACATAGTCTTTGCTTTGCCATAAGGGAACATAAGGTACATCAGCAGTTACTTGCTTTTGAATTTCTCCAAAAATTTTCTGACGCGCTTCAGGATTTAGTTCTTTTCGTTGTTGATCAATCAGTTTATTCATCGCTTCGTTATAGTAGAACGAACCCTGAGTTTGACTGCCTCCATCTTCACATCCTTTAACAACTGAACCTTTGTCACAAGACAAAAATGGCTGGACGTAATTATCTGGATCTAAAAAGTCTGGATACCAATCAAGTAAAGCTCCTGGATATAATCCTTTGGCAATGTCTTTAAAAAATGTCGGGCCTTCAGCAGGGGTAACTTCAAATTGCAGAATTCCATCCATTTTGGCATCTACAAGAGATTTGAGCGTCTGTGCTGCCAAACTACGAGTAGGCGAACTAGAAGGATACCAAATTTGGATTTTTGCTGGATTTTCTTTCGAGAAACCAGCTGTAGTTAACAATTTTTTAGCTTGATCAAAGTTAGCATCGCCATAAGCATCTTTGAATAATGGCACAGAAACATTAAATGTTGTGGGAATCATGCTATAAAGCGGATCTGCTTGACCAAGTAAGGCCCGCTCATTTAAGAGTGGACGGTCAATTATTGACGCGATCGCTTGTCTGACTTCTAATTTATCTAAAGGCTTTTGATTCCGGTTCAATACCAGATAGCTTACTACACTACCTTCAGCTGCGATCGCTTGCCAATCCCCTTTTTTACCACCTTCTTCTAAGCTCCGATTTTGATCTGGCTGTAGCGATAGATAAGCCACATCTACAGCGCCTGTACGGAAAGCATTAAACAAATTAACCGGACTAGTTTGAATTTGGAGGTTAACACCTTTGTTAGCTGGTTTTTCTCCCCAATATTTATCAAACGTATCAAATCTTATTGAATCAGTACCATACTGCGCTAACTTGTAAGGGCCAGTTCCCACAAAAATATTCGGCTTAAATTTACCAGCACCGAGTTCGTAAGCTTTTGGCGAAACTGCACATACCCCAGGAAACGCTAGCAGTGAAGGAAAGGCTGCAAATGGCTTTTTCAGCTTAATGGTTAACTCATACTCACTTGTACTTTTTACCGAATCTACTATATCACCTAGTAAGAATGAAGGTTTTCCTTTATTTTGAATAAAGCGGTTGATGGTAAACGCCATTGCTTCGGCGTTGAAAGGAGTCCCATCGTGAAAAACAACTCCCTGACGTAAGGGAATGGTATAAGTTAAGGCATCTTGACTGACCTTAGGTAATGCTGTAGCAAGCTGGGGCTTAATTTCCGTACTACCTGGTTCGTAGGTGTAGAGGCGATCGCTCATATTAAACACCAAACCCAAGGATGCTAACTCATAAGCATCAGCTGGATCAAGGGTTCTCGGCTTTGCTGTTGTACCTATAGTAATACGGCCATCACCTGTAGGGCTATTTACAGAACCTGATGGTGGCGTAGAAGGCTGTGGACGAGGAGCGCAACTAACAACTAAAAATAAGCATAGACAGAACAAAGATAGGAATTTTGTAATCCGACCCCACCGTTGCACGGACAAGGAAAACCAGGTCATACAGTTAAATTTCATGTAATCAGAAGTCAGTGATCATACTATATATTTGCTAGTTTTATAGAAAACTTTACAATTAATTACTACTCTAGATAGTTTTTCTAGAGGATTTTGCTCGAATAGATAAATTTATGTGTATTCAGGATGATTAAGTAAAAATAATTAAATGCTTACTATAATATGTAGAACTTTATCTCATCATAATACTTCAAACTTTTAAATTAACTGTTCCGAATTGGGAGAAGTAGAGTCAAGAGAAGAGTAGTTTAATATAAAAATTTCTTTCCCCTTATATCGTTCGCCTTTCAAGTTATCTTGCTTACTTCTCCCATTTTTTTGATCGTCACTTCTACTAATTGTATAATTCCATTCTTTGTCGTGTATTTCCAATGCCCATTCATATAGATTTCTAATTGCGTTGCTATTGTCGTAAGTTAGAAGAAATTTTATTTTTTCCTTATATCTATTTAATATTTGGCATAGCCTGAAATGATCGTCTTTAGAAAATGAATGAGCATAAAGTTTATCTTGATCTGCATTGAAATAAGGAGGATCAATAAATAAAAAAGATCCATTAGGTACAGATTCGATAACTTCTTCAAAATCGAGATTAGTAATTTTAACGTTTTGAAGTTTCTCTGAAGTTCGACGTATGTTTCTGGGCCAATTCTCTGGACGCATACTGTATTTGTCACCATATCCCCAATAACAGTTTTGATGCTTCATAATCCCAGAGTAGGAGGTTCTGTTAAGGTAAAACCATCTACCAGCTTGTTCTAATTTATTTTGTGGAATGAATTCATTTTTGTAATATGTATGTCTTTCTTTCGTGGCGGATTCCCCTGCTAAAAATTTGATTAATTCTTCTGGTTGATCTCGAATTGTTAATAAGGTATTTATTAATAATTCATCAATATCATTGAGCCAATTAATATTTACTTTATCTTTTACAAAAAAAATAGAACCACCCCCGGCAAAAGGTTCAACATAATAAGAGTGAGAAGGAATATGATTAAGAATCAAATGTCGAGCATAAAATTTGCCACCAGGATATCTAAATGGTGAGTTTATCGGTTTGTCCATAGTTATCTAAAATATTCCTAATGTTATGCTTGGCATTTAGTATCCAAAGCATACATTAAATTTATTGTAAAATGAGTAACAAAATACAACTATTAGCTGAATATTTAAATATGCAATCTTGTCATTTTTTGTACTGAGCTAAATTCAATACAAAGAATAATTTATTTTTATTAAAATTGAGTAATAATAATTTAAACACCTTTGATTTAAATTATTATTAGTTATACATAATTAACAAATAATCTACGATATCGTAATCGTAAACAGCAGATTGAAAGTTTAATAGTGAGACTAACAACGTGAAGTATTTCTTTCTATCTGAGGGATGGGCAGTTGCTAGAGTCTGGGCATCTGATGGACTCTGGCAAGTAACTGCATGGCGACGGCAACCAGATATTCAGCGAATGAATATTTGTTTAGTGGAAGAAAACGAATTGCTATGGCTTTATCGAGTTGAAGAAGCCATTTTAACCATAGAAGTGAAACCGACAATACCAGTCACAGCCGCTACTACCATAGGTCAAGTAGTACTCAAGCGTTTGATGAGTTCTGAACAGGTAATTGAACGTTTAAACACAGCTGAGGCGAAGTGCCAACTGCAAAATATCCATTTGGTGGTTCAGTAGGATCGGTATTGGGTATTGGGTATTGGGTATTGGGTATTGGGCATGGGCAAGAGGACAAGGGGAAAGACTTGTTTCAAGTTCTCACCTCTTGTCCCCTTGTCCCCTTGTCTCCCCTGCCTCCTTTCTCCCCGCCCCCCTCATAAAGTTAAAGATAAGTAAGATAAGTAAATTTAATCTCCAAGAGGGATTGGTAGCGAAAAAACTTTGAGATGCTACGCGATCGCATCAATTTACACGCTTGCAAACAATTCCATCAATAGTTACACTTTTTAAAACATTCTCATTTTTTGCTTGGCGGTGGCTACCCTACAAGGTAAACCTCCCGAAGCGAGTAAGCATTGTCAAAGCACCCACGCTGTCTGACTTATAAGACTAACTGTGGTAGTACTCTGGCTCTGGCAATAACAAAAAACAAGAGAGAGTTTTCTGAGTGGCGAATTTCGTTCCTTAGAATCTCAGTAAGAAAATTGCTTTGTAAACTAACTCATCGAGGAGGAGCGTAGTCGATGGGACTACCCTGGTACCGAGTACATACAGTCGTTCTGAATGATCCAGGGCGACTGATTTCTGTACACCTGATGCACACAGCTTTAGTAGCAGGCTGGGCTGGTTCGATGGCACTCTACGAACTGGCTGTTTATGACCCTAGCGATCCAATTCTCAATCCGATGTGGCGGCAAGGGATGTTCGTCCTACCCTTCATGTCGCGTTTGGGCGTTACCCAATCTTGGGGTGGTTGGAACGTTACTGGTGGCCCAGCAAGTGATCCTGGCTTTTGGTCATTTGAAGGCGTTGCTGCGGCTCACATTGTTCTTTCCGGTCTTTTATTCCTAGCTGCCGTATGGCATTGGGTTTACTGGGATTTGGAACTCTTTAGAGATCCCCGCACTGGTGAACCTGCTCTAGACTTGCCAAAAATGTTTGGCATTCACCTGTTCTTATCTGGTCTACTTTGTTTTGGCTTTGGTGCTTTTCACGTCACCGGACTATTTGGGCCGGGGATATGGGTTTCTGATGCTTATGGTATAACTGGGGCTGCCCAGGGAGTAGCACCGGAATGGGGCCCAGATGGTTTTAACCCATATAACCCTGGTGGCATTGCGGCTCACCACATTGCGGCTGGTGTTGTTGGTATTATTGCAGGGTTATTCCACCTCACAGTTAGACCCCCTGAACGGCTCTACAAAGCCCTACGGATGGGGAACATTGAAACAGTACTTTCTAGCAGTATTGCAGCAGTCTTCTTTGCTGCTTTCGTTGTTGCTGGTACTATGTGGTACGGAAACGCTGCCACTCCCATCGAATTGTTTGGGCCTACCCGTTACCAATGGGATCAAGGCTACTTCCGTCAAGAAATTCAGCGCCGCGTCCAAACTGACGTTGCTCAAGGTGCAACCCTTGACCAAGCTTGGTCGCAGATTCCTGAAAAACTAGCTTTCTATGATTACGTCGGTAATAGCCCCGCTAAAGGCGGTCTATTCCGTACAGGGCCGATGGTGAAGGGTGATGGTATTGCCCAATCTTGGCAAGGTCACGCTGTATTCAAAGATTCTGAAGGACGGGAATTGACCGTGCGTCGTCTCCCCAACTTCTTTGAAACCTTCCCAGTAATTTTGACCGATGCTGATGGAATTGTCCGCGCTGACATTCCCTTCCGTCGGGCAGAATCAAAGTATAGCTTCGAGCAATCTGGTGTCACCGTCAGCTTCTATGGTGGCGATCTGAATGGTAAAACCTTTACAGAACCAGCTGATGTGAAGAAGTATGCCCGTAAAGCTCAAGGTGGCGAAATCTTTGAATTTGACCGCGAAACCTTGAACTCTGATGGTGTATTCCGCACCAGTCCTAGAGGTTGGTTTACCTTTGGACACGCTGTATTTGCTCTGCTGTTCTTCTTTGGTCATCTCTGGCATGGCTCTCGGACAATCTACCGAGATGTATTTGCCGGTGTTGATGCGGATCTAGAAGAGCAAGTTGAATGGGGGCTGTTCCAGAAAGTGGGTGACAAGTCAACCCGCCGGAAGGAAGCCCTTTAAGATACTGGGGACTGGGGACTGGGGACTGGCAAGACTTTTCCAAATCCCCAATACCCAGTACCTAATCCCTAATCCCTAATCCCTCATTAACTAGCTGGATAGGCAGGTATTCATAATATGGAAAGCGTTGCGTACATCTTGATTTTTACTCTGTGTATAGGTACTATCTTTTTTGCGATCGCATTTCGCGAACCCCCTCGCTTTGAGAAACCAAAAGATAAGTAGATCCTAATTACCAGACCTTTAGCTGATTTAAAGAAGTTAGTATCCGTTGCTACTAATTGTAGGAGCAACGGATATTATTGTGTTTGTCCTTTGTTAATTTTAAATACTAAGTAAATAACCAATCATTTTTATATTGTGATATAATTTCCAATCTTGGGAGTAGATATGTGTTAATACTAGCTTTTCTGCGCTAGGATGAAAAAGGATGTTAAGTGTAAACTGCCATAGAACTGCTTACATAGTACATCGCGCTTGTCGCACAACCTTTACGGAGACTAGAACCAGGAACAAATCAGCATGGTCAATCAGAATTTAACCGCTACAGAAATTGGATTCACTCACGAAGATTTCGCTGCTCTACTTGACAAATACGATTATCATTTTAGCCCTGGCGATGTTGTGCCAGGAACAGTTTTCAGTATAGAGCCGCGCGGCGCTCTGATTGACATTGGTGCTAAAACCGCAGCATATATTCCTATACAAGAAATGTCTATTAACCGGGTGGATAGCCCGGAAGAAGTCTTACAGTCAAACGAAACGCGTGAGTTTTTCATCCTTACCGATGAAAACGAAGATGGTCAATTAACCCTTTCCATTCGCCGTATTGAATATATGCGGGCTTGGGAACGCGTGCGACAGCTGCAAGCAGAAGATGCCACTGTCCGTTCTGGCGTGTTTGCAACCAATCGCGGTGGTGCATTGGTAAGGATTGAAGGATTACGTGGCTTTATCCCAGGTTCTCACATCAGTACTCGCAAACCTAAAGAAGAATTGGTAGGCGAAGAACTGCCATTGAAATTCCTAGAGGTGGATGAAGAACGTAACCGCTTAGTTCTATCTCATCGTCGGGCGTTGGTTGAACGCAAGATGAACCGCCTAGAAGTCGGGGAAGTAGTGATTGGTACAGTTCGTGGTATCAAACCCTACGGTGCTTTCATCGATATTGGTGGTGTCAGTGGTCTACTACACATTTCTGAGATTTCCCACGAACATATTGATACACCTCATAGCGTGTTCAATGTCAATGATGAAGTGAAAGTGATGATCATTGACTTGGATGCAGAAAGGGGTCGCATTTCCCTATCTACCAAGCAGCTAGAACCCGAACCCGGCGACATGATTAAAAACCGGGATTTGGTTTACGATAAGGCAGAAGAAATGGCTGCTAAATATCGTGAACAACTGTTAGCCAAGCAACAAGGTGCTACTGCTGCGCCTGCTGATGTTTTAGCAGAAGAAGATATTCCACCAGCAACAGAACTTGAAGACGAGATTCCACCAGCAGCAGAACTAGAAGAAATTCCACCAGTAGCAGAAATTGAAGAAGTAACTCCAGTAGTTGCGGAAGTTCAAGAAGAGATTCCAGCAGCCACGGAAACTGAAGAAGAAATTCCAGCAGCTATTGAAGAATAATACATTTTATAGTTTTACTTGTTTTTAAGTAAGAGTATTAAATCATTGTATAAAGAGGGTTTTCCCTCTTTTTTTATGTGGAAAATTGGCAACAGGTAGGGGTTAAGAATAAAAACTCATAACTCCTGACTAAATAAGTGGGGTGAAATATTGTGGCAACTATTAAATGTAGAAAAATCACTTTTGATAATATCCAGGCAATTTTGTTTGACAAAAACGGTACTCTAGAAGATTCAGAAACGTATTTGCGATCGCTCGCACAAAAGGCAACAAGATTAATAGATGCTCAAATCCCTGGAACTGGGGAACCCCTATTAATGGCATTTGGCATCAATGGCAATCTTCTAGATCCGGCAGGCTTGATATCGGTAGCGAGTCGCCGCGAAACAGAAGTTGCGGCTGCGGCATATATTGCCGAAACAGGAAAAGGATGGTTTGAGTCCTTAAAAATAGCTCGTCAAGCTTTGGATGAAGCAGAAAAATATATCGAACAAACTCCTTCACCGCTATTTGTGGGTAGCTTAGACTTGTTGAAATACCTACGCAAAGGAGGCTTAAAACTCGGTATCCTCTCAGCTGCAACAACCGATGAAGTAAATAAATTTGTAGCGCATCACCAATTAAGCGATTATATACAGTTAAAAATGGGAGTAGATGAGGGGCCGAGCAAACCAGATCCAGTCCTATTTTTGCAAGCTTGCGAAGCATTGGGAGTTGAACCAGGTGCTACCTTGATGGTAGGTGATGCAGTTGGCGATATGGAAATGGCACGTGATGCTAAAGCCGCAGGTTGTATTGGTATCACTTGGGTGGGTAAGTCAGATAATGTCCGAGGTGCAGATGTGGTGATTAATCAACTTGATGAAATCCAAATTTTAGAAGATTAGCAGCCTTAACAAGTTGAATTCGCAGAGGTTACAGGAACATAAACAAGAGTTACACCGATTTGGGCTAAGGTTAAATCAAGAGTCTGAAACCCGTCTGCGCGGGTTTTGACTTTATAGATGCGGTTTCTAACAGCCGATTTTAGGTTAAATTGACTAAAGCGAAATATCTTGCGTCTATCATACTATTTTTCTTATGTCAAGTAAAACAGGCTAAAATATTAATTACTTCTCACAATTGCAAAACAAGCCATGCAAAACACAGAAACGACGTTAAGGCTTCGCCTGTGGACAGTTGAAGAATACCATCGGATGGCTGAGGCTGGGATTTTTGGTGCAGATGAACGAGTAGAACTCCTAGAAGGAAAGATTATTTGGATGATTGCTAAAGGGACAGCCCATCGTTCAGCAGTGGGGAGAACAGATAGATTACTGCAAAATAGTTTGAGGAATCGGGCTTGGGTATGTATTCAAGACCCAGTAAAGTTAAACGCACGATCTGAACCAGAACCGGATATAGCTGTCGTTAAAGTAGATCCACTAGACTACGCAGACCACCATCCCACTCCAAAAGAAGTTTATCTGATTATTGAAGTAGCAGATAGCAGCCTGAAACTAGACTGCGAAATCAAAGCTAAAGCCTACTCGCAAGTGGGAATTACAGATTATTGGGTGTTAGATGTGGTTAGTCGTCAATTGCACGTCTTTCGAGAACCAACTCAGGATGGCTATCAAAGTGAAGTGATTTTGGCAGAAGATGCGACTATTTCACCTTTAGAGTTTCCTGACTTGAGCATTACGGTTTTAGAAATGTTACCGCCCGTAATTGTAATTACATCTTAGTTGAGAGTTAATTTTATTAAAAATAACGTCTTGAAGTCCGCCGTAAGCATACCCAGAGTGACAAAATACAGTTACTTTCTA
Organism: Nostoc sp. FACHB-133; assembly: GCF_014698055.1. Classification (NCBI taxonomy): domain Bacteria; kingdom Bacillati; phylum Cyanobacteriota; class Cyanophyceae; order Nostocales; family Nostocaceae; genus Nostoc; species Nostoc sp. FACHB-133. The sequence goes on along the minus strand of NZ_JACJSH010000003.1, from coordinate 98,692 downwards.
ATATTAATATTATTTATTTTTGTCCCAAGAATTGATTGATCTTTATCCTTAATTAAAAATTTAGAACTATTAATTTTCATAACTTCATAATTTTCTACCATAAGCACCGAACCTAAAGTAGCCACCATATCTGCAATAGATATCTTAAAAACTAGTGGTATTCTTAAATTCAAAAAGGACTTTGGCATAGTTTTAACATTTAAATACAATTTTTTTTGACTTACATACCATACCCCAGTAAATTTATTCCCTGTTATAAGTTCTTTAGGTTTAGAGAAAAGCAATGTTTGAACCGTGGTTTGTTCATAAGTCATATCATCTTTAAATTCAATAGTAACTTTTTCGGAAGACGTATCAAAACGCCATTTTCCAAAAAGTAAAATTTCTATTTCTATATCAGAATGCTTACTATTACTCATGTTTATCCTCAAATGAGCTTTAGCTCTAATTTTTCCTATTCTTAATAAATGTGCGATTATCGCATAAGAAAGTTTCGTGACAACTTTTTATACGAGAAAAGAATAAATGCATCTGCCAAACTAACCAAGACTTGACCCGCCAAGCTCCCATTGAAAGGTGTTCTGTAGATGATTTTGGGGATAAGTCAAAACTATGTTGATCGTAGTGTAACCATTGGGCTGGTAAGTGTCCCATCGGTGTCATAGGGGACAATTTAAAAGTTAGTTGCTCATAGTCTAACCAGTTTCCCTCTTTTCGCCAACCAAGGCGATCGCCAAGTCTTTTTTCTGTTTCGTAGTCTACCTGACCACCCATTTCGCTCCAGATAGTTTGCTGAACAGTGAAGCCGAAATAGCCATAACTATATTGATCCCAAAGTTGATCAATAGTGTGAAGGTCTTGACAAGAAAAGTTATCAATATCTTCTTTATAAACTTCATTCCAATAATTTTTACTCATGACTTTTAGCATTATTTTAGTGGTTTCAATATCAGCCTCTTTCCAATGATGTTGTGCTAGGAGATCCCGCAATTGGGTATAATCAATACCTTTATTGCTGGGAAATTTTTTTGGCAACGTAACATTGCTATTAGTCAGTCCTATCAATCCTGTTTCTTCAACAGGAGATAGAGAATCTATAGAGACAAAATTTACTTCTGCTATACTTAGCGCTTTTCTTTGATCTGTTAGTTGCTTGGATATATAGTTAGATATTAAATCAATGCCTTTGTCTAAAAAGACACCATTTTCGCTCAAATCAAAATTATGGATTTGCCAATCTAATAATTGAGATTGAATAAAAGCATCTTTTAATCTGGCTTTTTTCTCATAACTTGTCACCATAAAATCGAGAAAACTTTCAGAAATAGCCTGGTTTTTTTCCAGATTAAATAAGTTTGATTGATGCTTTAAAATATTATCACCTAAATTTTTAATATCTCCAACAGTTGCATAAAAATATTCATCTACTTTTATGACTTCATCTATTAAAGATTGAAAGGGACTAAAGTAATCTTGTAAAGAATTTTCAAGGTTGATTGCAGTGTGGGCAATTTTAGCTATTTCTTGACGAATTTTATAGGCTTTTCTTTGATATTCGTAAATCTCTTGATATACTTCTAAATCTTTTACTATTTGCTGAAGAACTTCTTTTTGATTTCTTGTATCTTCTGCAAGGTTTTTAATCCCTTCACCAAGCAATTTTATTTTTTCTAGCATTAAGAAATAAGCATTACTCAGTAGCAAAACTGCTTTGAGATTTTCTTGCTTTTCCCATGTTAGCTCATCAAGTATTTTCGGATTTTTATGATTTTTTAGCTCTAATTTACTTCTTTCGTCTTCTAAGCTTTTTATAGCCAAATATTTTTGTTTAAATAATTCTTTTAAGTCATCCGCAAGATTTAATAAAAAATCATGATAGTTATCCTTGTAATTTTCTAAAAAATCAATAATATGGCTGTAATCTTTAATAAATAATTGAATTTCCTGAAAAACTTCTCCTTGGCTAATTTCTTCTTTTCGCTTAATTATCCCGCCAAGCTGATGACGATATCGAACGCCTTCTTTAATTAATCTTTGACGTTCTCTAATTTTTTTTTGAACTATTTTTACAGCATTATTTTTTAGAACTGGTAATTGATAGGTTCTTTCATAAATTGAAATAGTCTTGTAAGTAATTAGTTGTCTTTGCTGTTTAGTTAGCATGACCTTGATTTTAAAAAGTAAAAATATTCGTTAATCTCTTACCCATTTCAACACCTTTGGGTTTTTGTCATAGCGGTAGGTAAAGCCATCATTAGCAGTAATAGACTTCCCAAGGCTAGCCTTGCTTCTGATGGTGTTAATGCTACAGTCTGTTAATGTCTGCATTTCCTTATGAGAAAGACCTTCGATTGTACCTATCTCGATAGATATTTCTGGTTTAGTTTGGGATTCATTTTTGGGTAAAACATCTATTGTGATTTCAGGCTTTTTAGGAACATTAATGACAACTTCTTTTGCTTTTTGTAGTTGATAATCCTGTACGCTAATAATTTGCCAGCTAGAATCTCCTGATAGCTCCAAAACCCATTGATGATAATTAAACAAACTTTCTCTATGTCCAACACTGATAAAAGTTGTTTTTGTCTTTTGCAACTGTTGATATAAACTCTCTTCGTTTTTCAAATCTAAAGCACTTGTTGCTTCATCTAATATAGTAAATCTAGGATGAGTAATTAGTAGTCGTGCAAATGCAAGGCGTTGTTGTTCTCCTAGTGATAATATGTTCTCCCAAGGAACTTCTGTATCAAAGCCATCTACTCGACTCAATAAGTTTTGTAGGTTGACTTGTTGCAAAACTTCTTTGAGTTCTGCATCGGTCATCTTACGAGTTGTATTAGGATAGAGTAATTGTTCACGCAAAGTTCCCAAAATTATATAAGGACGTTGGGGTAAAAATAACACTTCTTCTAATGGAGGTCGCACTAGACGACCAGTACCTGCATTCCACAAGCCAGCGATCGCTCTCAACAGAGAACTTTTACCTCGACCACTGGGGCCAACAATCAATAAACCTTCTCCGGGTTGAACAGAAAGTGATAAATCTTCAACAATCACCTGTTCATAGTTGGGTGTTTGTAAAGTGATATTCTCGAAAGCGAGATGGTTTTCTTCTATTGTTTTAATAGTACTTACTTTCTCTGGTTCTTTGGTAACAAATTCTAACGCATCTGTAAACTCACCCAAACGTTTAACGTAACTAGAAAATCGTCCCGAAGTTGCAAATTCTCTAATTAATTCTGCCATAGCAGTAGCAAACAAATTACAAGCTAAACTGGCTTGAGCAATTTCTCCAAATTCAATTTCACCTCTAATCTGTAAAGGCCCGAATACTATAAATGGAAATATTTGGATAACCGCCTGATATCCTCTGTTAAAAATATCCTGAGTTAACTCCCAATTAATCTTGCGTTTAGCACTTTGAATAATATTATTAAATCTTTGCTGGATTATATTTAATTCTTTTTTTTCTCCCTGAAAGAAAGCTATTGATTCAGCGTGATTACGTACATGAGTAAGGCTATAAGCATAGTTTGCATCAAATTCGAGTTCCTCTTGTTTAATTTTATTCAATTCTTGAGCCAAATAAACAGCAATTAAATTGCCTATTATCGTATAAACAACCAATACAACTGCAACAAATTGGGAAAGAGACCAGATAATTATTAAAAAAGTTGCCATTTCCAGAACTTTTTCTAGGAAAGTAGCCGAAAACGTGAGAGCATTTCTGATTAAAGGTTCGATTTCTTGGGATATTCGTTGATCTGGATTATCAATATCGGATTTAAAATTGATTTTATAATAGGCACGATTACTTAAATATTTTTCTAAAACATGATTATTTAGCCATTGATACCAATCAAGAGCGATTTTTTTTCTAACAAATTTAGAAAATCCGACTAAGAGTGTTACGCAGATAAGGGCAACACCATAAACTAATAATGTATTAATAAATTCATTAATATCTTTTTCTTCAGTAATGATATCTAGCAAATAGCGGCTAACAAAACTATTAAAGGCTGTTACGCCGACAAGCATTATTATTAATAATATCAGGATAATGAGCATTCCCCATGCACGAATCACGTCTGAAAATGCTCGTCCCCATGCCTCTGTGGGATACCAGTAAGGCCCTGCGATCGCTTTGATATCTTCCCAAAATTGAGTAAAAGCTGAAGGGGTATTGATTAGGGATTGATTATGAACGGTTTTAGATTGCATATTCTAGAAATCAGTTAAGACTCTTGAGGCTGACTGAATAATTTTGGTATTTTACTATATTGACTACATTCTTTGTTTTGCAATGCTTTTAGGGTTTTACAGTAATGTGCAAGCAAACTCTATATGTTTTAGGTGTAGGATGTAGCTCGCGGATATTTTTCCCATCCCATGACAGTAGCGAGCTACTATGTGAGAGCATTGATTATTTAAAAACCCCATTTTTCCATAACTCTAATACCTCGTTGGCTGTAAAATAACGTTCTTGCTCAACAGCAAGAGATTTGATCACTGAACGCATTTTTTCATATTGATTTCTAGGTTGGGGATTTTGTAATTGCTTTTCAAATAGATATTGAAAATTACTGACTCCACTCCATTTGCCGAAGAGAACTTCTATAGTGCTGTAACGCAAAGCAGCATAGCTTTGAGGATCGCTAAACAAAGAATTGACATGGATACCTGATTCGTGGCGTTGAGCAGTTTGAGAGTAAGGGGGAGCAGGACGAATCCCCAGTTGCTCAATGTAATTAGTCACTGCGGCGATCGCATCATAATTAATCCCTTTGACTTCGATTCCGAAACGGACTCGCAACCCATTTAATACCTGCTCGATCGCAACGTTTCCGGCTCTCTCACCAATCCCGGAAAATGTACCCGATACTAAAGTCGCTCCGGCCATAACGGACTGGAGAGTATTTTCGAGAGCCAAGCCCATGTCATTGTGGTAGTGTACCCCGAAAGCAACGCCTGTTGTACGTTGGAGCAGATCATTAACCCAGATATAGCTCTTTTCTGGACTCAGGACTCCGACCGTATCACAAAGCAAAAAGTTTTCAATATAAGGGCTGCATGAGCGAATACATTGCACTAAAAAGTCAAAATCGGCTCTTGAGGCATCCTCGGCGGCAAAGTCTACCCTAAGACCAGCAACTTTAGTGGCATAGCGCAAATTTTCGACAATTGTATCAATAGCGTTTTGGCGAATTATCTCGATTACTTTTGCTGGGATATTGTCATCAATGGTTTTTCCTTTAAACTCGTTCAACAAACGAATCTGAGGATCTCGCAAAAACAGCAGGCGATCGGAAAGACCGTAAAAAAGGATAATGCGCTTAACTCCGTACATTTTGGCTTTATCAATGTACTCCTTTCCCATTAAGGTACAAGCAGTGAGCAGACTATCCAATCCTTCTAATACTAATGATTTGACTAATTCTTCTTCTTGTTTACAAACACTGGGCATGATAGCAAGTCCATGTACTCCCGTTTGAGCAATGGAATAAGCAAGTTTTTGTTTAGTTGGATAAGAGAAGAAAATGCCTGCTTGTTGTTCTCCATCACGCAGGGTTTCATCGGAAATTCTGATAGAAATAGTTTCCATTATACCTATTGCAGAATCATTTTATAGTGGACTAAAGAAAGGGTAAGAATAGACTATTGAAATACTCTATTCTGCTGTATTTACCATCAAATTATGTAATTGTGCCGCTAATAGTTTGACATTGGGTTCATAAAGCATTTGTCCGTGGTTGCCAGGTACAGAAATTACTTTGACAGGCTTTTGAGTATAGGGTTGCCATCCCCAATCGGGTAGATTGTAATCAGAAAAAGCTTGGAGTTCTTGCAAGACAATCTCCTTAACTTCTTGAGCGCGGAATAAAACAATCGGGGCAGAAATTGGATGATTAGGCTGATAATTAGCGTAATTCAGTGTTAGTCCTTTCATTACTTTCATATTGGTTTTGAGTAAAGAAAGGGTGGAGTGTTCCGGTAAAACATTATTTCTGTACAAATACTCTGCCGCTAAATTCCACCTAGCTAGGTCATTAGGTTGAGCAGCTAAATCGTCGTATTGTAGTCCTAAAGAAACTCCCTTTAAAACTTCAATTCGTCGAATTAATTGCCAGATCCAATCAAGCTCTGCTCTATCAGTAAAATACTCAGGCTGAGAAACCAGTCCAGCATCCAAGATAGCTAGTAAACTTATCGTTTCACCTTGCTTTTCGAGTTGGGAAGCCATTTCAAAAGCAACGGCACAACCTGAAGAGTATCCTGCTAATATATATGGGCTTTTCGCTTGCTGTTGACGCAATATATCAATCAATTGAGTTGCATGGGTTACTACTGATTCAGGGAGTGCGCTAGAGCCGTCTCTTCCTGGAGTTTCGAGTCCATATACTGGTCGCTCAGTTCCTAAATTAGTGGCCAAATCTCGAAAATAGAAGCTGTGTCCGTTTGCGCCAGGAAGAAAAAATAGAGGGGTTGCATCTCCTTGAGGTTGGAGTGAAAGTAAATCAGAATTTAACTGTTGAAGCTCAGTATTACAAAGTTGTTCTGCGAGTTGAGCAATAGTAGGATTCTGAAATAAACTACTTAAAGAAAGCTGTTTTCCAAAAACCTGTTGAATATTGTTGAGCAGTTTAATTGCTAATAAAGAATGACCACCCAAATCGAAAAAGTTATCATGAATCCCAATATCTTGATGTTCGAGTACAGCAGACCAAACTTGCGCCAGTTGTTGTTCAATTTCGTTACGTGGAGCTATATATAAACCCTCAATTACTCCATTTGGAGTAGGTAAAGATTTCCGGTCAACTTTGCCATTGGGAGTTAAAGGCAACTCATCCAATACGATGATCTGAGCCGGGATCATATAATCGGGAAGACGGGATTTTAGATGATTTTTTAATTGGGTAGACAAATCATTGGTGATTCCCGTTACATAAGCAATTAAACTCTGGTTACTCTCAGTTTTATATAAGGTGACAATTGCTTCTTTAACTAATGGATGTTGCAACAAAATCGATTCAATTTCACCGAGTTCAATTCTAAAGCCCCGTAATTTAATCTGATTGTCTATTCGACCCAGATATTCAAGGTTTCCGTCAGATTTCCATCTTGCTAAATCGCCAGTTTTGTAAATTCGCTCAATCTGACCGAATAATTCAATTTTGATAAATTTTTCGGCTGTTAAATCTGGACGATTTAGATAGCCTCGTGCCAAACCCACACCAGCGATGCATAATTCTCCAGGTATGCCAGTGGGTAATGGTTGGTTGTGAGGATCTAATATATAGATGCGGATATTAGATAATGGTTGACCAATGGGTGGTTTCTTTCCATTAGGATGACAAAGTGCGATGCCTGCGGCAAGCATAGCTAACGCAGCATTAACCGTAGATTCTGTAGGCCCGTAGCAATTAAAGAAACGCCGTCCCGTTGTTGCCCACTGAGTAACTAATTCGGCTGGACAAGCCTCACCACCAACGCCTATGGTTTGCAAATCGGGTAAGGTCGCTTGAGGTAAGAGAGATAAGGCCGAAGGAGGTAAAAAGCTGTGGGAAATCTTGTGACGAGTTAAAAAGTCAACTAAAATTTGACTGGGTAACAAGGTTTCTTTTTTAGCAAGATACAAGCAAGCACCAGTGACGAAGGTAGTCGCAATTTCAGCAACAGATAAATCAAAACTAAAGGAACCAAACTGAAGTAAACGGCTGTTTTGTTTAACTTGAAAAGTTTCAGCCCAAGCCAAGCTTAAATTGACAATTGCTTGATGCTCAATCATTACCCCTTTTGGTCGTCCTGTCGAACCAGAAGTATAGATCACATAAGCTAAATTATTAGGCGTACTTTGAGGGCTAGGATTTTCTTTTAACGTGATAAAAGTTTCCTGATCTAAACAAATTATTTGACAGGGGTTTTTCAGTTCAGCGATTGGTAATTGATTTAGCAGAAAACTTTGGGTCAGCAACACTGATGTCCCAGAATCTTCTAACATGAACTCAATACGCTCTTTAGGATAATTGGGATCAATCGGCACATAAGCCCCGCCTGCTTTAAGGATAGCGAGTACACCGATAATCATTTCACTAGATCGTTCAACGCAGATAGCAATTAAAGTGTCTGGTTTAATTTGGTAATTTTGAATTAGATAATGAGTAAGTTGGTTCGCTTTTTGATTGAGTTGCTGATAAGTTAAGCTTTGGGATTCAAACACCAAAGCGAGATTATTAGGGTTTTTAGCAACTTGTTGTTCAAATATCTCAGCTAAAGTTTTATCGTCAGGATAAGAGTTTTGAGTTTGATTCCAGCGTTGTAGTTGCAGAAGTTCGGGCGCTGTCATCAAAGGTAAAGTATTGATAGGCTGTTGAGGATTATCAATAATTCCCTTTAGCAGAACTTCAAACTGTTCCGCCATCCGTTGGATAGTAGCCTTTTCAAAAAGATCGGTGGTGTATTCCCAAGTTAAATCTAACTGGTTATTAGATTCTATTACCATCAGTGTTAGGTCAAACTTAGCAAACGGATAGCTTAATGGGAGCCATTCAATCTCTAAGCCTGGTAAACTCAGGTCGGGACTTTCATTATTTTCTAGTGCGAACATGACCTGGAATAAGGAGTTATGGCTCATACTGCGTTCTGGTTGCAACTGTTCTACCAGATACTCAAAGGGAATGTCTTGGTGAGAGTATGCATCTAAACAATTTTGGCGAGTTTGTTGCAGGAACTCGATAAAACTTTGCTCAGGCTTGATTTGGTTACGCAGTATCAAAGTATTGACAAAAAAGCCAATTAATCCTTCCGTATAGCTATGGGTGCGGTTAGCAATAGGAGAACCAATACATAAGTCTTCTTGGCGACTGTAACGAGAAAGCAAAATATTGAAAGCCGTCAACAAAGTCATAAACAAACTTGTCCCTTGTTGTTGACTTAGAGTTTTAATGGCAAGAGTTAAGTCAGCCGATAAAGAATAGCGATCGCGATCGCCTCGGTAGCTTTGCAATGCCGGACGAGGATAATCGGTAGGCAATTCCAGTAATGGAGGAGCATCACTGAGTTGATTTTTCCAGTAGTTGATCTGGGTTTCTAATACCTCTCCTTGTAACCAGTGGCGTTGCCAGTTTGCGTAGTCGCTGTATTGAATGGGTAATGGTGCAAGTGTTGGGGTATGACCTAGGGCAAAGGCAGTATAGACTTCCCGTAACTCACGGACAAAGACCCCCATTGACCAGCCATCACTAATAATGTGGTGCATAATTATGAGCAACACATATTTGTGATCCTTCAATTGCAGCAGTTTTGCTTTAAATAAAGGGCTAGTGTTTAAGTCAAAGGGTTCTTGAACATGAGTATCGATAAAACGCTGAACGGTTGTTTCTTGATTCCCAGTCCCCAGTACCTGGTACGTTAAAACTTCGATGTCGTCTAAATTTGCGATCGCAACCTGGGGTTGTCCTGCCACTGTGGGAAAATACATTCTCAGACTCTCGTGCCGATTCAGCAGATAAGCCAAACTAGAATGCAGGGCATCAATATTGAGGTTTCCATCCAGTTGTAAAGCGATCGGCATATTATAACTAGCTGATGGGCCTTGGAGTTGCCCTAACAGCCAGAGGCGTTGTTGAGCAAAGGAAAGTGGTTTGGGGACATCATCTGCTAAAGTTGGAATTTCCTCTGCCATGACAGAGCCAGCTTTGGCAGAATTTAAGAACGCTAATATATCTGCTTTGTTGGCTTGAATTTCTTGCTTGAGTTCAGAAGTTAAGGCGTTTTTACTAGTACGAAGCCGTAACTTATCATCTTCAGCCCAAATTTTGCAGCCTATGTTCTGCAAACGAAGCATTAAAGAAACTATTTGCTGATTTTGTGTCATAGTCATAGTTCAATTTCCTCTTCGTCTGAGTTTAAAGGTTGTATATCTGCTGTGGAAAAATTAACCCAAATGCAGCTATCTATATAATTTGCCAATTCGCTGAGGATAGGAGACTCAAATACTTGTCGCAGTGGCAGTTCTACTTTAAAAGTGTCGCGGATGCGGTAGCACATTTGGGTGGCTAGTAGGGAATGTCCTCCCAACTTGAAGAAGTTATCATGGCGGGCGATCGCTTCATATTTAAGCAGCTTCGCCCACAATTCGGCCAGCAATTTTTCTGTCGGGGTTACAGGCAATTCAATGTTTGTTGATGAAATGGTTGCATTTGGTGCGGGTAAAGCTTTACGATCTACTTTGCCATTTGGTGTTAGTGGCAGTTTTTCTAAAACAATAAAATGGCTAGGAATCATATAATCTGGAAGAGTTTTTTCCAGATTATCTCGCCATTCTTCTAATAACGCTGGCTCAACTTGATTGGTGCGATATTGTAATGGTTGGTTAGCATAATGTTGCCAAGGTTTCAACCGCAAATTTCCCTCTTGATTCAATCGTGGTAGTGTCACCTGTCCAGGAATATTCCGTTGAAAAACAACATCGTAATCAGAAAATTGCGTGGGGCTATATTGGATAAAAGGCGTATAGGGCAAATCTCGTACTAAATTTCGGAATGCTTCGGGTTCTATCCCTGATCTGACTTCGGTAACTGCGGCTTTTAAGTCTGAAACTGTACCATCCAATTGACTAATTTTTTCTAACAGCACCATTTCTGAAGTTAGACGCGCATTCGGAATATTCTTAATACCTATAAAATCGGGTTGCTGAGTTGTTAAAATTCTCTCGATTTTTTCTAAATTGAGTTGCTCAGTTTGCCAATCTAACCATTCAGGTTCCGCGACGGGAGTATCTGTTTGATCCAAATGTAAAACAACGTCATAACGAAAACGGTTCATTTCCGTCTGACCATAACCTCGTTTCATTTGGATTTGTACATGACTAATCCGAGGAAATCTTTGTTTTAGGGCGATAAATAAATTAGGGTCAATTAGTAACTCGCCTTCGGTGTGAATACTTTTTTGAATCTGTTGACGCAAATCCTTAATTGATAATTCATCTGGGGCACGATAAAATTTAACGGCGGTATGAAAAACCTCTAGTAAATGGAGATTTCGCACATCTCCAATAAATATTTTTCCTTGATTTCTCACCGCACTAACAGCACCACCAATAACTTCTAACAAGTAGTCCAAAGAAGGAAAATACTGAATAACAGAATTGAGTATTACCAGGTCATAATTATTTGTCTCAATACCGTTAAATTGGTTAGCTGCACTTTGTTTTAAAGTAACTTTTTCTTTGAGAGATTGCTGTGGAAGATATTGTTCAATATAATGTAACCCTGCTGCGGCAATATCTGTACCCAGGTACTTTTGACAATGGGGAGCAATTTTTAACAATAACATCCCTGTCCCGCAACCAATTTCCCAAACCCGTTTGGGTGCAAGTTCCAGAATTTGGTCAATAGTTTTATCCCGCCATTCTTGCATTACAGCTTTGGGATAAGGTTTATCTGTATAGCTATCATTCCAGCTAGCCAAATTCAGCGTTGGGTCATCTTCTGGATCTTGTGATTTATGGTAAGCATCATTGAAAACTTGTTGCCATAATTCCACCTGTTCACCTTGAAGGTCTTCATCCTCTGTTTCTGTTGGGACAATGTATGCTAATAGACGTTGATCGAAATCACTGTCTTCTCGTATAATGACAACTGCTTCCTGAATTTTTGAGTGTTTGAGTAAAGACGCTTCAATCTCACCTAATTCAATGCGGAAACCACGAAGTTTGACCTGGCGATCGATGCGACCTAAATATTGCAAATTGCCGTCAGGTAGCCAACGAGCTAAATCGCCAGTTTTATAAATTCGCTCAGTTTGGTTGAAGAGATTGAGGTCAATGAATTTTTCACCACTCAAATCGGGACGATTCAAATAGCCCTGTGCTAAACCTGCACCTGCAATGCAGAGTTCCCCAGGAATACCAGGAGGAAGAGGTTGGTTATAGGTGTCTAGAATATAAATGCGGGTGTTAGCAATGGGCTTCCCGATAGATACCACAGCGCCTTGAGAATAGTTTTTTCTCTCAAAAGTATTTATCTGATAAATATCTGACCAAATAGTGGTTTCTGTCGGGCCATAAAGATTCCAGAGTTCAGCACTTCTTTCTAGTAGTTGATTAGCAAGTTCCCAGGTTAAAGCCTCACCACCGCAGAGGATTTTTAGTTGTGTTGAACCTTTCCATCCGGCGGCTAATAATATGCGCCAAGTCGCTGGAGTCGCTTGCATGAAAGTGATACCATTAAGCAATTTTTCTGATAACTGTAAACTGTCAGAAGCAATTTCACGACTGACTAGAACAATTTTGGCTCCTACTATAAGAGGCAAATAAATTTCCAGTGCAGCAATATCAAAGGATATAGTGGTAATAGCCAGAAGAGTATCGGATGCAGCTATTCTAGGCTTTTCCTTCATTGAATATAAGAAATTCGTCAGTGAAGAGTGACAAACTGCTACACCTTTTGGCCTTCCTGTAGAACCAGAAGTATAAATTACATAAGCCAAATCATCAGGGCTACTTTGTAAGTTGAGATTATTTGTTGGCTGATTAGCCCATGTTTCTTTCTCTAGAAATACTACTTGACAGGGATTTTTTAGTTTTTCTAAGGGAAGTTGCTTTTTATTGGTATTTGTTGTTAGTAATACAGAAGCATTACTATCTTCGAGCATTAAATGAATGCGTTCTTGAGGATAACTCGGATCAATCGGCACGTAAGCGCCACCCGCTTTGAGAATAGCAAACAAGCCAATGACCATTAAGAGCGATCGCTCCACACAAATCGCAATCAATGGATTATCAGGTAATTGTTGCTCCCTTTTGAGTTCCAACAAATAATGGGCTAGCTGATTAGCTTTTTGGTTGAGTTCTTGATAACTCAGGCTTTGATCTTCAAACACCACCGCAATTTTATCGGGCATTTGTGCTGCTTGTTGTTCAAACAGACTCACCAAAGTCTGATTTTTGGGATAATTGATATTGGTTTGATTCCAAATTTGCAGTTGTTGAATTTCTGCGGTTGTGATTAAGGGTAGTTTACTGATCGGTTGTTGGGGATTTTGGGCGATTGCTTCCAGCAAGACTTCAAAGTGTCCCGCCATCCGTTGAATTGTTTCTACTTCAAATAAATCTGTGGCATATTCCCACATACAATGCAGTTGGCCGCCCCTTTCGCAAAGATCCAGTGTTAGGTCAAACTTGGCAAATGGTAAACTTTGCTCTAAGTATTGAATATCCAGCCCTGGTAAACTAATATTTTTCCCCACTTCTTGAGTATTTTGGAACACCATCATCACTTGGAATAAGGGATTATGGCTCAGACTGCGTTCTGGTTGTAACTGTTCTACTAAATACTCAAAGGGAATATCTTGATGAGCGTAGGCATCTAGGCAAGTTTGGCGGGTTTGTTGGAGTAACTGACTAAATCCTTGCTCTGGCTTAATTTTGCTCCGCAATACTAAGGTGTTTACAAAAAAGCCAATCAATGATTCTGTGTTGCTATGGGTGCGGTTAGCGATCGCAGAACCAATACATAAATCCTCTTGACGGCTGTAACGAGATAGTAAAATACTAAAAGCCGTTAACAGGGTCATAAACAAACTAACCCCGTGTTTTTGACTGACAATTTTGAGTTTCTGAGTCAGTTCACTGCTTAAAGAATATTCCTCACGCCCACCTTGGTAACTTTGTTGCGCTGGACGGGGATGATCGGTAGGCAAATCCAGCAATCGGGTAGCATCGCCTAGTTGTTGTTTCCAGTAATTTTCCTGGCTTTCTAAAATCTCTCCTTGTAGCCAACTACGTTGCCAAGCTGCATAATCGCTATACTGAATCGGCAACGGTGACAAATTAGGAGTATACCCCGCAGCAAAAGCAGCATAAGCTTGTTCCCATTCGCGCTTAAACACACCCATTGACCAGCCATCGCTGATAATGTGGTGCATGTTAATCATCAGTACATTTTTCTCTTCACTAAGTTGCAGCAGTTGTGCTTTGAACAGGGGGCCAGTATTTAAATCGAAGGGTTCTTGTGCATGGGTATCGGCTAAACGTTGTACAGTTTCTGCTTGAGACTGAGGATCGAGTGACTGTAAATCTGCGATTGTCAGTACTTCTATATCCTCTGAATTTTGGACGACTACTTGCGCCTCTCCCTCCAGTGCTGGAAAATAAGTGCGTAGAATGGCATGGCGATCGAGGAGATAATCAAAACTTGCACGCAACGCCTCTATATTCAACTTGCCGTCAAGTTGCAGCGCTGTTGACATATTGTAGGTAGCCGAAGTTCCTATGCCTTCAAGTTGGTCTAAAAACCAAAGTCTTGATTGGGAATAGGACAAAATTTTAGGAGCATTTTCAGGCTGTGGTGTAATGGGTGGTAAGGCGACACTCGAAGTAGCCTTGTCAATTTCTCCTGCCAACTCAGACAAAACACTTTGCTCAAATACCTTACGGACAGGCACTTCTACCCCAAAACTGTCACGAATACGAGTAACTAATTGGGTTGCTAATAAAGAATGTCCCCCCAGTTCAAAGAAGTTATCTTGACGACCGATAGACTTAGCTTTTAAAAGATTTTGCCATAAAGTAGCCAGCAGTTCTTCAGTTGGAGTAACAAGGGTTTCAAAGTTAGTAGAAGTAGCTGTATCTGGTGCTGGTAATACTCTACGATCTAATTTACCGTTAGGGGTAAGGGGCAACTGATCCAATACCATAATCTGGCTAGGAATCATGTAATTCGGCAGGCGAATTTTTAGGTAGTCTTTAAGTTGACTCGCTAAATTGCTGGATATTTCCTTTGCCGTGACATAAGCTACTAACCTGGGATTATTATCAGTTTCATATAAAATAACAACAGCTTCTTTAACTAAAGAGTGCTGCAATAATAGCGATTCAATCTCACCAAGTTCGATTCGGAAGCCCCGCAGTTTAACTTGATCGTCAATGCGACCGAGATATTCAAGATTTCCATCGTCTCTCCATCTTGCTAAGTCGCCAGTTTTGTAAATTCGCTCAGTTTTGCCAAATATTTCAACTTCAACAAATTTTTCGGCGGTAGTTTCAGGACGATTGAGATAGCCTCGTGCTAAACCAACGCCAGCGATACACAATTCCCCAGGGATTCCTGCGGGTAATGGTTGATTGTGAGCATCTAATATATAGATGCGGATATTAGACAACGGTTTACCAATGGGCGGTTTTTTTCCATTATGATCACACAGAGCGATCGCAGCAGTTACTGTAGATTCTGTAGGCCCGTAGCAATTAAAAAAATGTCGTTTTGTTCCCCACTGTGCTACCAATTCTGCTGAACAAGCTTCACCACCAACAGTTAGACATTGTAAATCGGGTAAGGTCGCTTGAGGTAAGACAGATAAGGCCGAAGGAGATAAAAAGCTGTGGGTAATTTTGCGATTGATTAAGAAGTCAACTAAAATTTGGCTGGGTAATAAGGTATCTTTTTGAGCAAGATATAAGCAAGCACCAGTGACAAAGGTAGTTGCAATTTCAGCGACAGATAAATCGAAACTAAAAGAACCAAACTGAAGCAAACGGCTATCGTGTTGAACTTTAAAAGTTTCAGCCCAGACTAAGCTGAGATTGACAATTGCGCGATGCTCAATCATCACCCCCTTTGGTCGCCCCGTTGAACCAGAGGTATAAATTATATAAGCTAAATTATCAGGAGTAGTTTTAGAATTGGGATTATCTATTGATTCTTGAGCAAAAGTTTCCTCATCCAAACAAATGACCTGGTATTTGAGTTTAGCTAGAGGTAATTGTTCTTTAAGGTGACTTTGGGTCAGCAACACTGATATCCCAGAATCTTCTAACATGAACTCAATTCGTTCTTGAGGATAATTGGGGTCAATCGGCACATAAGCTCCACCCGCTTTGAAGATACCGAGAACACCAATAATCATTTCTAAAGACCGTTCAACGCAGATACCAATTAAAGTGTCTGACTTAATTTGATAATTTTGAATTAAATAATGAGCTAGTTGGTTTGCTTTTTGATTAAGTTGTTGGTAGGTTAAGCTTTGAGATTCAAATACTAAAGCGAGATTATTAGGGTTTTTGGCAGCTTGAGCTTCAAACAAGTCAACTAAAGTTTGATTTAGGGGATAATCAGTTTTAGTTTGATTCCAGTTTTGGAGTTGCTGACGTTCGCTTTCTGCGATTAATGGCAGATTATTAATATTTTGTTGAGGATTATCAAAAATTCCCTGAAGTAAAACGGCAAAATGCCCCGTCAGCCGTTGAATGGTTTTAGCGTCAAACAAATCGGTTGCGTATTCCCATTCTCCTACCAAGCCTTGAGGAGTTTCACGGAACATCAGCGACAAATCAAACAGCGTCGTTGTGTTTTCCCACTCAAAACGGGTTAGAGATAATCCAGGAGTTTCTAGTTTCTCTTGGGTTCCACTTTGCAAACCAAACGCCACTTGAAATAGGGGATGATGAGAAAGCGATCGCTCTAAACCCAATTCATCGACTAGTTTCTCAAAGGGTAAATCTTGATGGTCATAAGCATCCAGAGTTACTTGCTTTACTCGTTCGAGTAATTCTAAGAAAGTTGGATTCCCTTGCAGATTGGTACGTAATGCCAAGGTATTGACAAAAAAGCCAATTAGGGGTTCTGTCTCACGACGGTTGCGATTAGCGATCGCAGAACCAACTACAATATCCTGTTGACCACTGTAGCGCGACAATAACAGCGTAAATACTGCAAGCATTGTCATAAACAGGGTAGTTCCTGATTCTTGACTTAAACGCTTCAGCTTCTGCGTTAAATCTTGATTGAGTTCTAAAAACTCACTCCGTCCCCTAAAGCTTTGCACTGATGGACGGGGTTGATCTGTGGGCAATTCTAACAGAGGCGGGACTCCCGCTAATTGTTTTTGCCAGTAATTGAGTTGGGTTTGCAGTACCTCTTTCTGTAACCACTGTCTTTGCCAGTGGGCGAAATCGGCATATTGTAGAGATAATTCGGGTAAAGGAGAAGGTTTTCCAGCGCAGAAAGCAGTATAAAGGCTGAACAATTCCCGGCGAAAGATGTCCATTGACCAGCCATCACAAACAATATGATGGATAACCAGCAACAGCAAATGAGATTGATCGGCCAGTTGCAACAACTTTACCCGCAGCAAAGGAGGGTTTGATAAATCAAAGGGCTTTTGTAATTCTTCTGCTGCTAACTGCTGCGCCTTGCCTAACTGGACTGCTTCTATCAATTGTCGCCAGTCTAGCAGTTGCATTGTCAGTTGCGGATGAGCATGAATCACCTGTATCGGTGACTCATCGACAACACAGAAACTAGTACGTAAGACCTCATGACGTTGGATAATTTCTGCGATCGCTTTTTCTAACGCACTTATATTCAAAAATCCGCGAATCTGCCAGAAAAACGGTACGTTATAGACACAATTTTCGCCTTCTAGTTGGTCGAGAAACCACAGTCTTTGTTGAGCAAAAGAGAGGGGAAGGGGTTGCTTTCTTGATACGGGTGTTAGGGGTGGAGTTAGCCTGTTATTATTTTGTGCAGATTGTTGCTGCTTTTTCAGCTTTTGTAAAACTAATTCTCGTTTTTCTGGTGAAAGTCCTTCTAGACGTTTTAGTATATCGCTCATAATATTTATTGTTTAAAATTAATTTTTTATCGAACCACAGAGACACAGATAACACAGAGAGATAACAAAAATATTGAGTAGTTGAATTAATATTTACAAAAGCAATTCTTGCGTCACTTCTTGGTCTGATAACTGATCAACTTCCTTTAAAATATGTGCTAGATCATCATTTTCTGCTTGTTCAATCTGTTGGGCGATCGCTTTTTGGGCAAGTTCAGCAATGGTCGGATTTTCAAACAGATAACGGAGAGGAAAATCTACAGAAAAAGCTTCTCTTAATCGAGAAATTGCTTGTGTAGCTAGTAAAGAATGTCCCCCTAACTCAAAAAAGTTATCGTGAATTCCAACCTGTTTTACTTTGAGAACTTCAACCCAAATCGTAGCTAATTCTTGTTCGGTAGGCGTGCGAGGGGCAACAAAATTAACCTCTAGATTTCTTTGGGAAGTATCTGGTGCGGGCAAAGCCCTGTGATTGATTTTACTATTAGGTGTTAAGGGAAATGCCTCTAGAAATACGAAGGCGGCGGGAATCATGTAGTCAGGTAGCTTATGCTTGAGAAAGTTTCGCAGTGTACTAGGCGTTGGTTGATTATCTGTGGTGACAAGATAAGCCACTAAATACTTATTACCAGGTTCATCTTCTCGCACAATAACAACAACTTGTTTGATGTCAGGGTGCTGATTTAAAAATGCCTCAATTTCTCCTAATTCAATGCGAAAGCCGCGAATTTTAACTTGTGTATCAATTCGACCGATAAATTCCAGGTTTCCATCAGGGAGACGACGTGCTAAATCTCCGCTTCTGTAAAGTGTATCTCCCTTAATAAAAGGATTAGGAATAAATTTTTCACTAGTTAATGTTGGTTGATTTAAGTAACCTCTAGCAACGCTCGCTCCACCCACATAAAGTTCCCCAGAAATGCCAATTGCAACTCTGTGTAAATCCCCATCTAGTAAGTAAACTATCCTGTCACCGATGGGTTTTCCAATGGGAATTGAATTCACATCTTCAGCAAGTTGTTTAGGAATCGGGTAACAACAAGTAAAAACTGTACATTCTGAAGGGCCATAGCCATTAATTAATTGCGTTCCCGGCAATAGTTCTAAGGCGCGACGCACATGAGTTACAGAAACGGATTCTCCCCCAAACAGTAGTTGTTTTACGCCTGACAATCCTTGCGGCATTGTCTCAATCATGAGATTGAATAAGGCTGTAGTCAGAAATAAGGTGTTAACTCTTTGTTCTTGAATAATCTGGCTTAAGCCTTCTGGTGTGGGAATTTTATCTGGAAAAAGTACACAACGCCCACCGTAAAGCAATGGCGGCCAAAGTTCTAAGGTTAGTGCATCCCAAGAAATCGATGAATGTTGTAGCCAAATCTGTTCTGCATCAAGGTGAATATAATCAACCCCAAACATAAAACCAATAATGCTACGATGGGTAACTTCCGTTCCCTTTGGTGTTCCCGTCGTGCCAGAGGTATAAATGATATAAGCTAAGTTTTCTGGATTAACTTCACTGAGCAAATTTTCTTCTTTGTGTTGAGCGATTATTTGCCAATCTGAGTCAAGATTAACTACAGTTTGATTATCAATTGGGAGTCTATTTTGTAAATGAGTTTGTGTTAGTAAGATGGGTGTCTGTAAATCTTCCAGCATGAGCGCTAGTCGATCTGTTGGATAAGCGGGATCTAACGGAACATAAGCCCCGCCTGCTTTTAGGATCGCCAGTATTCCTACTACCATTTCGAGCGATCGCTCTATACAAATTCCCACCCGTACTTCTGGTTTAACTCCCAGCCCTTTTAAATAATGGGCTAATTGATTGGCGCGGTTATTCAACTCCCGATAAGTTAAATGTTGCTTTTCATATATAAGTGCGATTGCATCAGGAGTTTTTTCTACCTGTTCTTCAAATAAAATATGAATACATTTGTAATGAATAGAATCTATATTTTTATTATTCTCTTGTAGAATTATCTCTTCCTCTTCGGCTGCATCGAGCAGGGATAATTGGCAAATATCTTGTTGTAAATTGGCTCCCATCCCTGATAGCAATGTTTGGAAATGTCCAATCATCCGCTCAATTGTCTCTTGCTCAAAACGACCAATATCATAGACAATCCTTCCAGACAATTTTGATTCAGGATTAATTACCACTGTTAACGGATAATTCGTGCGTTCAAAACAACGAAGATGACTAATTTCTAAAGTTTTTTTGGTTTCCTGTTCAGCAGAATCTAGTGGATAATTTTCAAATACTAAAAGGCTCTCGAACAGAGGCATTCCTGGGGGAACATCGCTCAAACGCTGAATTTCTGCCAGTGAATAATAAGCATACTGTTCCTGTTCAAATGCTTGACTTTGTAATTGCTTGAGCCAGGGTAATAATTCTGCTTTTGGTGTAATTTGTACCCGTATGGGGAGGGTGTTGATTAATAGCCCCACCATCGAATCCACTCCGACAAGCGTTGGTGGACGACCAGATACAGTTGCACCAAAGACCACATCGCTTTCCCCTCTGTAGCGGGAAATTAGTAACGCCCATGCTCCCTGCACCAAATTATTCAAAGTTAAATGGTGCTGTCGCGCCGCATATTGCAATTTTTCAGTTACCGTTTGGGATAATTGAAAACGTTGCTCATTATATATTTCCAGTCCCCTGTTCCCTGTTCCTTGTACCCTATTTCCTATTAAAGGTGTAGGAACTTCAAACCCCTGGAGAGTTTTTTGCCAAAAATTCTTTGCTTGATCAATATCCTGTTGCTGTAACCAATTAATATACTCTCGATAGGGGCGAACGTGTTGGAGGCGTAAATGTTCGCCTCGCTGATGTGCTTCATAGAAAGCTAAAACTTCTTTGAGAATAATCTGCATCGACCAACCATCAAAGAGGATATGATGATGACTCCAAATAAATTGGTAAGTATAGTCCTCTAGTTGGATGATGGTGAAGCGCATCAGAGGAGCAACATCCAATTCAAATCCTTTTTGGCGATCGCATTTCAAAAAATTCTCTAAATGCTCTTGTTGTTCATCAGGCGTGAAATTCCGCCAGTCCAGTTCCTCCCACGGCAGATTCACTTGCTTACTCACCATTTGCAAGGGCTTTTCTATCTCTTCCCAATAAAAGGAACTGCGTAAAATTGGGTGTCGTGCAACAACCTGTTCCCAAGCTTGCTGGAAAGCAGTAAAATTCAATTTCCCAGAGAGGATACAAAGCAACTGCTCAAAATAAACTTCCGATTCTGGCGCATAAAGGGTATGAAAGAGCATCCCCTGCTGCATGGGCGAAAGTTCATAAAGGTCTTCGATGTTGTTCATGAAACTACCTCGGATTGGGGAATGGGAAATGGGGAATGGGGAATAGGGAATGAGGAGAATAAAAAATGATTCTTGACAAATGACAAATGACCAATGACAAATGACAAATGACTACTTCGTTTTATTTTTTTTGATTTTGGTCATAAATTTGTCAAGCTGTTTTTGGCTGAGTCTAGCTGCTGAGAAGTCTGAAGGTGTATGACCGATCGCATCAGGAGATTGACAGTGGGCAATGAGCGATCGCAATGCCTCCATAAATCCAAAGGCCAAACCTTCAATAGTGTCTCGTTTATGAATTTTCTCGCTGTAAGCCCAAGTCATCTCTAGCTTTCCTGCACGAATGAATCCGCTTACCCCTAACAGGTGGCTGCGCTGATTAAGTAAACTCTGTTCAGCTTTGAATTCTTGAGCCAAACCCAAGGTGGTAGAAGCCTGAAGCACCTGATCGAATTGACCAAGGTAGTTAAAACTTACTTGTGCTTGGGGTAACGCTTGTAGTTTCGTGCGGGTTGTGTGATCGGGGTGCAAATATCGCAACACACCATAGCCGATTCCCCGGTTGGGAATGCGCCGCAGTTGTTCTTTAACTGACTTTAAAACCTCTCCTGGATGGTCAATTTCTTCTAGCTGTAAGTGAACGGGGAATAAGGTGGTAAACCAACCGACGGTGCGCGACAAATCCACATCCTCAAACAAGTCTTCTCGTCCATGTCCCTCTAAATCAACAAGCAGAGAACGTTCTCCCGTCCATTGAGCAAAGCTTTGCACTAGGGCAGTCAACAGCACATCATTAATTTGAGTGTTGTAGGCAGAAGGTACATCCTGCAAAAGGGCGCGGGTCTGTTCTTCACTTAAGGAAAGTGACACAGACGCAGTTGAGGCTACAGTGTTATTTTCTTTATCGGAAGGCTTGTACTGAGCGGAGTCGAAGTGATAGTCTACTGGTAAAGCTGTAACTTGAATACTAGATTGACTTAGCCAGTAATCCAACTCTGTGACTGCCTCTGATTGGGCGTATTCTGTGAGGCGATCGCTCCAATATTGAAAGGAAGTTGTCTTAGCTGGTAATTTAATGGCTTCACCACGGCTGATTTGCTGGTAAGCCGTAGCCAAATCTTCAAGTAAAATCCGCCACGAAATGCCATCTACTACTAAATGATGGATGATGAACAGTAACCGACCAGGTTGATCGTTGCCCAACCTAAACAGTACTACTCGTGCGATGCCTGTGGTGGACGTAGCGATCGCCCCAGTCGATAGATTCAAACTAGCTTGGAGTTCAGCATCTACCGCTTTCATTACTGTTTGTTGTTCTTCTGCCGATAGGTGCGATAAATTGATGACGCTAAATAATTCGTAATGGGCTACGCCCCGCTTCGCTAACGTAATTCGTAATTCGTAATTAAACTGCTGCCAGTTTTCGCCTTCCTGCACAAACCGCAGACGCAAAGCATCGTGATGCAATAACAATTCTTGTACAACTTGCTGCAATAGCTCTGGTTGCAAATCTGGCGGCACTTCCAGCATGGCTGACTGGTTAAAATAATCAGGTTCGGGCAATTTCTGCTCGAAAAACCAGTGTTGGATAGGTGTTAGCGCCACCTTGCCAGTTACTAATCCTTGTTCGGCTTTGACGGAGCGAGTCATGCCTGCCACAGCAGCTAACTCAGCAATGGTTTGGTACTGAAATAGCTGTTTAGGGGCAATTTGAATACCCGCTTGATTGGCTCTTGAAATTACCTGAATGCTGAGAATGGAGTCTCCGCCCAATTCAAAGAAGTTATCGTGGATGCCGACTTGTTTTAGTCTTAAGATTTCCGACCAAATTGCTGCTAATCTCTCTTCTGTAGGGGTTTGGGGTGCAACAAAGTTATCTTCTGCGCCACGAGAGAGATCGGGTGCTGGTAGGGAGCAGTAGTCTATCTTGCGGTTCGGAGTCATCGGCAGCGTCTCTAGCAGCACGAAAGCTGAAGGAACCATATAATTAGGCAACTTTGCTTTTAGGAAATGGCGCAGTTCATCAGTGGTTGGTTGCGGCTCGTGCGGTACAACATAAGCTACAAGCCGCTTTTGTCCCGGAATGTCTTCACGAGCAATGACCACAGTTTGAAACACCTGTGGGTGTTGTCTCAGCACCGTTTCAATTTCTCCCAACTCAATGCGGAAGCCGCGAATTTTCACCTGATCATCAACTCGACCAAGATATTCTAGATTGCCATCTGCGCGAAATCGTGCTAAATCTCCTGTTTTGTAGAGGCGATCCAATTTTGCATTTTGGATAAATTTCTCTGCGGTAAGTTCAGTCCGTTGCCAATAGCCTCTAGCTAATCCGGCTCCGCCAATGTGCAGTTCTCCGGGAACTCCTATAGGGACAGGTTGCAGATATTGATCCAGGACATAAACCTGAACATTGCTAATCGGTCGTCCAATGCTAACAGAGCAAGCTTCTGGGGTTAAGCGATCTAAGGTGGTTATAACCGTTGCTTCCGTTGGCCCATAACTATTAAGTAATTGGGGTGGATGCCAGAAGTGAGCAACACTACTGTGCCAGCGCTTCACTTTTTCGGGTTGAACTTCTTCCCCACCAATAATCACTATTCTGATACTTTCGGGAATTCGGGAGTCTTCAGGGGTAAGTTCTGCGACTAATTGATGCCAATAGGCTGTGGGAAGATCCAAAACAGTTAACTGCCATTCTCGGCAACACCGCCAAAATTCATTGCTGGAGTGCAACATCTGTTCGGTTCGCAACACTAATGTTGCGCCGACTAAAAGACAAGGTAGGATTTCTTCAATAGATGTATCAAAACAGATTGACGCAAATTGCAGAATATTATCGCCCGCATTAATTCCATATTCACGAGTGGCAGTGATGACAAAATTTATTAGCGATCGCTGTTCAATCATCACCCCTTTGGGTTTACCTGTAGAACCAGAGGTGTAAATAATGTACGCGAGGTTATGGAGTTGAACGTTAGTAATCGGATTGGCTGTACTGTGTTGAGCAATTATTTTCCAATCTGTATCTAAACAGATCGTTTTTCCGGCATAATCTGGTATTTTCTCCTGGAATCTTTCTTGAGTCAGCAGAATGCTTAGTTGCGTATCTTCGAAAATATCAGCCAGTCGCTCTTCGGGATAGGCAGGGTCAAGGGGAATGTATGCACCCCCAGCTTTGAGAATACTAAGTAAGGCGATAATCATCTCTGGAGAACGCTCAACGCAGATACCGACTAAGGTTTCTGGTTTGACTCCCAAACTTTGCAGATGGTGGGCTAGTTGATTGGCGCGATCGCTCAATTCGCGGTAAGTTAACTGTTGACCTTCTTGCTGAATAGCTACAGCGTCGGGCGTTAACTCCACCCGAGCCGCAAATAATTCATGGAAACATTGCTGAGACGGATACTCTCTGTGAGTCTGATTCCACTCCACCAGTAATTGCTGCTGAGTCTGAGTTAACAGTGGTAATTCAGAAACTCGCTGCTCTGGATTAGCAACAATTCCCACAAGTAAAGTTTGATACTGCTCTGCCATCTGTTGGATTGTGGCAGCGTCAAATAAATCGGTGTTGTATTCCCAAATAACACTAATTCCCTTTTTTCCACCATGTTGCGGGATCAGAACGACATCAAGATCAAACTTTGTTGATTTGTTGCTAAGGGCTACATTCGTGGTGATGTTCAACTCTGGGAGAGTTAAGTCTGGACGAGGAGAATCATGGAAGCTAAACATCACCTGAAACAGGGGATTATAACTAAGGTTCCGTATTGGCTTGAGAACCTCCACGACCTTATCGAAGGGTAAATCTTCGTTAGCGAAGGCTTCCAGACTGACTTGACGGACTCGATCCAGTAATTCCCGAAATGTGGGATTTCCAGACAAATCGGTGCGTAAAACCAAATTATTGACGATCATGCCAATTAATTGTTCTGTCTCGCGCATCCGCCGATTGGCAACAGCTGTCCCCACACAGAGATCGTCCTGTCTGGTGTATCGGTGCAATATTACTAAAAAAGCCGCTAGCGTCGTCATGAATAAGGTTATTCCCTCTTGACGGCTCAAAACTCTCAAAGATTCACACAAGCTAATGGGCAACTCTACCCTGACTTGAGCGCCGTTGTAAGTTTGTTCTGCTGGTCGCGGGCGGTCTGATGGTAATTCCAATAGGGGCGGACTGCCGGATAACTTTTGTTGCCAATAGTCTAATTGAGCTTCGGCTTCCTGGCTTTTAACCCACTCTCGCTGCCAATGGGCATAATCTCCAAACTGGAGTGTTAATTCTGGTAGTGGAGAAGGGTTTCCCAAACAGAAGGCTTGATAAAGTTCCACAAACTCATTCAAGAACACGTTATTGAAAGACCAGCCATCATGAACCATGTGATGTTCGATGTGGATCAAAAGATGATCTTGGTCGCTCAACTTCAACAATAACCACCTAACTAATGGCAGTTGATTTAAGTAAAAGGGCTTTTGCACCTCTGCGTCAAATAGGCGCTGACTTTCTGCTTCTTGCTCAGACTCCGGAAATGTCTGGAGGTCTACTACTGTTAACTTAAGTGGTGAGGCTGGGTGGATTACTTGAAATAACCGTCCATCTACTGCCGGAAAAGTCGTGCGGAAGATTTCATGCCGTCGGACAATCTCACTGAGGCACTGCTCTAATGCCGCCACATCTAGTTTTCCGGTGAATCGCAGAGTTACCTGAGCTTGATAGGCAGCACTTTCAGGTGCTACTTCTTGGATGAAGTATACTCGCTCTTGAGCAAAGGAAGCAGGCAAGTATCCTGACCGTGAAATCGGTTGCATCGCAGGACGTTGCAACTGTTGCTTGAGGTGGCTGTGTTGTTCAATCAGCCCAGCTAGACCCGCTATGGTAGGGTTGGCAAAAATGTGGTGAAAGAATAACTCGACTTGGAAACCCTCGCGGATGCGGGAAAGCATCTGAGCTGCTATTAAGGAATGACCGCCCAAATTGAAAAAATTGTCATCGATTCCTATCTGCTCAAGTCCCAATAACTCAGCCCAGATGCTGAAGAGTGTTGCTTCAGTGGAGTTACGAGGCGCGACAAAGGTTTCTTCGAGATCGGGGCGTGAGCGATCGCAAGCTGGAAGATTTTGACGATCAACTTTACCATTGGGAGTAACGGGCAAGGAGTCTAGGATTACAAAGACTGCTGGCACCATGTAGTTAGGCAGTTTTTCTTGAAGAAAGCGTTTGAGGGTAGTGACACTTGCATCAATTTGGTTAAGCACAATATAGGCGACAAGACGCTTATCACCAGGAATGTCTTCACGAGTGATTACCACCGCTTGTTGTACATCTGGGTGTTGACTTAAAAGCGCCTCAATTTCTCCCAGTTCAATACGGAAGCCGCGAATCTTTACCTGATGATCGATTCGCCCCAAAAACTCAATGTTGCCATCTGGTAAGAAGCGGGCTAAGTCACCAGTCTTGTAGAGACGTTCCGAATTTGAGGATTGGTCTTCTTTCTCTCCCCTGCTCCCCTGCTCACCTGCTCCTCTGCTTTTTTGGAAGGGATTAGAGATGAATCTCTCTTTAGTCAACTCTGGGCGGTTCAGATAGCCTCTAGCCAAGCCGTCGCCACCAATATACAATTCGCCAGGAGTGCCAATCGGAACTGGTTGTTGATGGTTGTCGAGGATATAAACTTGTGTATTAGCGATCGCTCGACCAATTGTCAGTTGAGTGTCGCCAGTATATTCTGCCACAGTGGCACAGACTGTTGATTCCGTTGGCCCGTAAGCATTAAAAAAACGCCGCCCTTTTGACCATTCAGCAATCAACTTCGGATTACAAGCTTCTCCGGCGACGATCAAGGTTTGCAAGTTTGGCAATTCTGCTATTGGTAACGCTGCTAGTGCTGTGGGTGGTAGTGTCACCTGAGTTATTGATTGCTTACGCAAAAATTGAATTAAATCTATTCCTGGGCGCAAGGAATCCTGAGTTCCCAGGTAAAGGCTACCTCCTGAACACAGAGCCATGAAAATTTCCCAAACTGAAGCGTCAAAGCTGAAAGAAGCAAACTGGAGAACACGGCTATTTTGCTTTACATCAAACAGCTTTATTTGTGCCTGGACTAAATTACACACGCCTTGATGTTGAATCAGCACGGCTTTGGGTGTTCCTGTTGACCCTGATGTATAAATTACATAAGCCAGATTTTCGGGTGCAGCCCCACTACTAAGATTCTCGTGGCTCTCTCGCTGAAAAGATTCCCAGCCAGTATCCAGACAAATCAACTTCGCCCCACTTGCAGTCAACTCTTCAACGAATTTTTCTTGGGTTAACACCACCTGGACTTGCGAATCTGAGAGCATAAACGATAGACGCTCTTTGGGATACGTTGGATCTAGCGGAATGTATGCTCCACCAGCCTTGAGGATACCCAACATTCCTATAATCATCTCTAGCGATCGCTCAACGCAAATACCTACCAGCACCTCTGGTTTTACACCCCAAATTTGTAGATAATGTGCAATTTTGTTGGCTTGGTGGTTCAACTCTTGATAAGTTAGTTGTTCCTCCTTGAACACAACAGCGATGCTGTTTGGAGTTTTTTCTACTTGTGCTTCAAATAACTGATGTATACATAAGTGCTTTGGATAATCTACCGTTGTATGATTCCATTCCACCAATATTTTATGTTGCTCCTGCTCAGTTAAGGCAGACAAATTATTCATATTTTGAATAGAGTTAATGATAGTTTCTTCCATAATAAATTTGGTACAGAAAGTAAATATTTTCCTATTTTTGTAACTTTTTGCTATATACTTGCCCAGGCTTTACAGTTATTTTTTTCACAAGCATTTAGAGCGATTTTTGGGCTTCTGCAAAGTAACACATTTATTGCATAGATATCTCAAAAAATAGGCCTTTGAGGGTTGAATCGGTGAGATTGAACTCAGAGGCCATTTTCTTTGCTCACAGAAATTTGGTGTTATTGGTTAACTGATACTGATTTTAAATAGAATCCGAATGGATATCTTAAAGCAAAATCCAATCAGCTTTTAATAACCCCAAATCCCTAATCTAAAATCCCAAATAGGAGTTGTGCCATTTGATTTTAAATGTTACCGAATCTAACCGTGAAATTATTCCTCGACAATTTCAATTGTTTTTGGAGGCTGAACATCTTCCACCTCAGTAATAGTGTCTGGACTAAGGTGATTTTTCAGTTTGAGTTTTAACTCCTCTGAAATGGGTAAATCTTTAATTTCTTTCAGGAGATATCTTACAGATTCGGTTTTACTCCGTTCTGTATAGACAGCTTTGAGAACAGCCTCAATTCCATATCCCGCGACAGTATCACCTAGAACCGTGATTAGACCAAGTAAACCTATACCTCCAACGATGCCAAATGGGCCTCCTATTGCTGTAAGGGCAGCAACAATAGCAGCATTACTACCTGCTGATGTAACTGTTAAAATCACGAGAATTATTCCAGGAAGACCCAGACCAGCAAGTTTTTTAGCGATTTCGTCCATTTTAATTACCTAAAATCCTTTTTTCTTGGTTAAGACATTACTAAGGGTAAGAGCATAGAGTCTTTGTAAATAAAGAAACTTCTCTCAAAACCTAGACTAAGCTAAATAAGAGTAATTCACGTTCAGATTGGGTTAATATTTTGAGTTTTACCTCTAATTCACCCCTATCTGATAGTTCGATTTGGTTGGGTTTCCAATCGCTATTAAATTCTTCTCAGTACCCAGTCCCTAGTCCCCAATTCAATCAAAGCGATCGCTAATTTTTCCATTTACAGCAGAGATAGCTACTGTTCTTGGTGAGGCTAAATAATTTTTGCCCGTTGGATCGCCACTGCGTCCTTTAAAATTGCGATTGGTTGCATAAATACCTGTTTCTTCTTTCGCCAAAACCCCAAATCCAGAATTGATACAAGCCCCACAACCTGTCTTGAGAATTTGTGCCCCTGCTTGTTCAAAAATGTCGAGATAGCCCAATTCTTGAGCTTGTTCTCTAATTTCAATGGTTGCAGGTACAATAAACAAGTTTACACCGTCTGCCAGTTGGCGACCATTTAAAACTTCGGCTGCCTGAGCTAAGTCATAGAGTTTTCCTCCAGTACAAGAGCCAATAAAGGCTTTGGTAATCGGAATGTTTTCTAACTGACTAATGGCAACTACTTGATCTGGTTTTGGGGGACGTGCAACTTGTGGTTCTAAACTGCTGAGGTCAAATTGATAAACCCTTTCGTACTCAGCATCAGCATCGCCGATAATCTCTTGAAATTCTTCTGAAACTCGGTTTTTTAGATACTCACGGGTTACTTCATCAGGAACAATCAACCCACAGATTGCACCACACTCCACGGCCATATTGGCTAAAGTTAACCGTTCATCAAAAGGCAGTTGTGCGAGGATTGACCCTCTAAACTCCATTACTTTACTGGTAGCGCCAGCACAGCCGATTTGTCCCAGAATAAACAGGATAATATCTTTGGCACTGATTGTAGGAGGTAAGGTTCCAGATAACTCAAATACTAGGGTTGGAGGAACACGAATCCACATATCTCCTGTGGCATAGATATTAGCCATATCTGTTGTTCCCACCCCTGTGGAAAAGGCTCCCAATGCTCCGTAGGTGCAGGTATGGGAATCTGTACCAGCAATTATCATCCCTGGTCGGACAAACCCTTTTTCTGGGAGTAAAACGTGACAGATACCTGCTGCTTCACCTGGGGAAACCACATCAAATAAGTGGCATTCTTGGAATTTAGCAAATTCAATCATCTGTTCGTACATCAGATATGCTTTGTCATCAGCACGGATGTCGTTGATTTGGATGAAGTGATCTGCTACTAAGACCACCTTTTGGGAGTCCCATAACTTTGCTCCTTCTCCATACTGTTTATAGAATGTTTTAGCTACTGGCCCGGCTACAGCATCATGGGATAATGCTAAATCGACCTGAGCAAAAACCACTTCTCCAGGCTGGACGTAGGAATTTCTAGAGGCTTTGGTCAAAAGTTTTTCTACTAAAGTCATGGGTCGGGTCGGGGTCAGGCTCCGAGGAATGGTAATCTGACCCTGACGACGCAGCTGATTAAAAGACATTAACCCACCTGCTGCTGCGATCGCATCAACGACAGGATTCTCCTGTTTCTCCCTTAGAATTTCTAGAGAAAGTCCAATATTGATGCTATTACGATAAAAAATTTCGGCGAACGATCGCGCCCGAATCTTTGTAATTCCAGCAGCTTGTAGGGCAATGGGAGCAATTTCTCGACTGGAACCACAGCCGAAATTTTCTCCTGCTTCAATCACATCATATTTTAGCAGTTCACCTGCTCCAATCACATGCTCTAAAGCATAATGTTTTAAGCTATCTAGATCATCATTTGTAGCTCGATTGGCAGGAATAATATCATCGGTATTGATATCATCCCCAAGGTACAAAACTTTATTTTCGTGACTCATGAAGCACTCCTAATTGAGAATGTTGCACAACTGAAAGTTCTTCAAGTAAAAGGTCAATTAAGGTGGCAGTGTTAACTAAAATTTCTTCTCCTTGGGTAAACAAATCAGCTGTTCGGTATCCCTTAGCTAAAATTCGGTCTTGCGCTGCAATAATCTGTTGAGCAGCCTGCACTTCTCCCCATTGCTGAAGCATTAAAACACACGCTCCCAAGGTTCCGAGGGGATTAGCAATTCCTAAGCCTGCAATATCTGGAGCCGTACCATGAATGGCCTCGTACAAACCAAATCCATTAGCATTAAGACTTGCCGATCCTAATAAGCCAATTGAGCCAACTAATGCACCGCCAATATCGCTGAGAATATCTCCAAACAAATTACCAGCCAAAATGACATCAAACCGTTGGGGATTTAAAACCATTTGCATAGCTAAGTTATCTACCAGCATTGGCTCAACAACAACGCCGGGAAATTGTCTAGCTTCTTCTTGAACTAGACGAGTCCAAGGCAAATGAGGTAAAGCATTTTCTTTGTGAGCTACGGTCAGTAATCCTCGGCGAGATTGCGCTTTTTCTAATGCTTTGTGAGCAATTCGACGAATCTCTTCATCGTAGTAGCGCATTGTATGGTATCCATAATTTCCTTGTTCATCACAAGAGCGTCCAGATGGGCCAAAATAGATTCCACTGACTAGTTCTCGAACGATGAGAATATCAAGTCCTTGAATTTTCTCTGGTCGAAGACTAGATTTATGCACAAGACTGTTAACGCTGAGGATTGGACGAAGATTGCAAAAGAAGTCGAAGTGCTTTCGGAGTTCCAGCAATCCGCCTTGGCTAACTGCACCAAATACAATCCCATCGGCTCCATCGCACAGTTCGGCGGTGGCTTGAGGGAAGTAACTACCCAGCTGTTCAAAGGCAGTTGCGCCGAGCCAACCATAGTCTACCTGTAAGCTAAATCCTTGAATTTTAGCAACGTGTTGCAGAATTTTTAAGGAAGCTTCCACTACTTCTGGCCCAATCCCTTCTCCAGGAATGGCAACAATCCGATATGCCTTACTTAAAGACTCCATTTAGCCACAACTCCAATACCTCGTTGTTTTACATACTTACTTTACGGTTCAGTTAAGGACTTCTTTCTTATCTTTGCGTCCTTTGCGTCCTTTGCGGTTCGTTAAAAAAATTGACTTGGGCAAAGAGTTTTAACTTTAACTGAACTGTATTGATACTTACTCAGAAAGCCTCAAAGGTTGTTTTAAAAGTGTTTATCTGTGATTTTAGACACTTCTTTATCCCCTCTATCCCCCTAAAAAGGCAGGAGACTGGAATCAAAGTTTCCCAATTTATCGAGTGATTTAGAGGGAGCTAAAACTTTTGATATCGCCAAGGCAACTTTTAAAACATCCTCTCAGATTTAGCTTGTTAAAATACTACACAACTCATCGATTTGTTGACTTTTTTCTTGAATCAGTATGCTACCTAAAGTTTGTAACTGCCGGACATTTTCTAGTTTGGCATTATCTATTGCCTCGAGTTCGCTTTTTAAGAATGTTTGGAATCGATAATAAGAAGCTTTATTCCCTTTACTAGTAGCCTCAAACAACCGTTCTAATTCTCCAGCTACTACTTCGCTACCACCATCCAGCACAATATTTAACAGTGGTTTTGCCCATTGTAATAGTCCCCATTGTTTCACTTCATCATAAGCGTAGACACTGGTCAAGGAACCAGTACCCAAGGATACTAATAAGATATCCTCTATATTCAGGGGTTGTTTGGTTTCTTGTCTACTGATTTGTGCTTCTAAAATAGCCAAATTAGCTGGATTATTAGCAACTACTCCACCATCGACTAAAGTATAAAATCCGTTGGTATTATGGGAGCTAGAAACGCGATAGGGAGCAAAATAAGTTGGAGTTGCACTAGTTGCTAATGCCGCATCTGCGAGGGTAAAACCTGCACATAACTTACGAAACTTTTTCGATTCTGTCTGTTGTTTTTCCAGTTTGTTAGTAAAGAATATTGGAATTCGCTGCTCGATATCGTAGCTAGTTACAAATACT
Source organism: Nostoc sp. FACHB-133 (assembly GCF_014698055.1). Lineage (NCBI taxonomy): Bacteria > Bacillati > Cyanobacteriota > Cyanophyceae > Nostocales > Nostocaceae > Nostoc > Nostoc sp. FACHB-133. Next base: position 66,237 of record NZ_JACJSH010000003.1, on the reverse strand, counting down.
TCTTTGAGATTATTTTCTAGAGGAGTATCACCAAAATATTGCCTAATAATTTCTTCTCTTCCTTCGGAAGAATATTTTGGTTGAACGAATATATCCTCTATTTGACCGAGTACTTTTTCCCAGAATGGCTCGTAAAATATCTCAGCCCCATACTCAATATATATTTGCAGGAGATCCTCAGCACTATATTGGGCGGTGGGTGAGGTATCAGTGGCCTCTAAATCTAATCGGGGTTTAGTTAATCCGAGTGCCAGAATTCCTCCGCTAGAAGTGCCAGAAATTAAATCGAACAAACTAAAAATCGGCTTTTGTGTCCGCTTTTCAATTTCTGCCAGGATCATGGTGGGGATAAGGCCCCGAATACCGCCTCCGTCAATGGCAAGGATTTTATATTTGGAATTGGCTTTAGTATTCATAGCTTTTGGCGATCGCTCCTGAGTTAATGTTTGTGGTTGTTCCTGTTGTTGGATATTGACTGCAACTGTTTGGGCTGTTTCTGATTTCTGTCCCTTTGGCTGGTTAGTTTGAATATTTGCAGATTTTTCAGTCTGTCTTTTTGTCCCTTTTTTTCCCTTTGTTGTTTTCTCTGTGGGGATGTCAGTTTCTACAACCGGAGGAACCTCAACGGATAGTTGCCGCAAATCATCTTCAGCGATCGCAGTTACTTCAGTGGGGATAACTTCTGCAATCAAGCGGCTTTCCTCATCCACTACCACAGTTTCCTCTGGTTGTTCCCCATCAGGACTACTTGCTATCTGGTCTTGTTTCTCACTCTCGTCGGATGATTGTGTAATTCCAAAGGGAAGTTGTGCAATATCCCAACTGGGATTGCCACGCAATTTTCCATCATGGCCATTTCCAGTTTGGTCTTTTACACTTGTCCCTTGTCCTTCGTTTAATGCCCAGTAAGCGATTAATCCTTGTTCATTGCCAACTAAAGGTTGATAGCGATGCCTCTGGATTTCCACTGGGGGACAAGGGTAATTCCAGACGCTAATGTTAGCTAATTGACCGGTGAAATATATGTTGTTGTGTAAAGTCGCGCCCAGAGTCACAGAACTGGTTGCTTTGTTTAAAGAGTCACCTGTGAAGTAGCCAAAGTACTCATGTTCGTCAAGGTATATACTTACTTGACCCTTATTAAAAATAATAGCAAAAAAGTGCCATTGTCCGACAGTTAATTCTCCATTACCAAAGGGTTTGATAAACTTTTCAACATTCTCGTCAATGTATACATCTAGGTTCCCTGATTCACTGATGCCAAACTCAAAATTATCACTATATCGATCTGAAGAACGGGCGAAAAAAACGTTGCGCGTTCCATAAGTGGTGGCTTTATCTGTTAGTTGATGAGGATTCACCCATCCTGAAATCGTAAAGGCTGAACTTCCTTGAGCAAAAACACCATCAAAATCGTTTTTGCCAAAATCTATGTAATCATCTTGACCATCAAATGTTAATACTGATTGGCTATATATCTGGTTTATCACAAGATTTTAATCTCCACAAAAAAATAAATTTGTAATTTTGCTTTCATACTTTACGGTAGAACTAGTCAGAAATAGTATTGGCATTACCCAGTAATATATCAATCTGTTTAATTATTGCTTTAAACTCACCTGTATTAAAGCGCTGGCTAAGTTGCGATCGCTGAATTTTGCCAATTGCAGTTTTAGGAATAATTTCTTTATCTAGTGGAATCAAATCATCGGGATTTACTCTCAGATTGTTCACAATTCGAGTGCGAATTCCTTTTGTGAGACTCACTAAACTCTGATCATCAAAAAGTTTTGGACTAAAAAAGATGGCCAATTGATCGGTTTTACAGTTTATATAAAAATTATTCCTCAATAATTTCAATTTTTTTTAGATATCGAACCTCTTTAGTATCAGTAATCATTGCTACGCTAAGTTGATTTTTTAGTTTTAGTTTTAGCTCCTCTGTAATCGGTAAACCTTGAATTTCTTTGAGGAGAAATATCACAGATTCGGTTTTGCTACGTTCTGTATAGATGCCTTTAAGAATGGCTTCAATTCCATATCCCGTTACAGTATCTCCGACCAAAGTTACTAGACCTAGCAGGGCTATACCTCCGACGATGCCAAACGGCCCTCCCAAGGCTGTCAGGGTAGCTGCAACAGCAGCAGAACTCCCCCCTGTTGTTACCGTTAGAATCACGAGTATTACACCAGGAAGACCCAGACCAGCAAGTTTTTGAACTATGTCATCCATTATAATAATTACCTAAAATCCTTACACTTGGATGCTGATGAAAACACTACTTAAGTATCTAATTCAGAGAAATATTTTCATGGGAATAATATATTCTCTATTGAAGCAACTATATGTTTAAATAATAGCTCGCAAAATATCTCATTCCTATACTAAAAATATTTTTAATGAGATTTTCAATACTATATTCAGCGCTCGGAAATGTATGAGATTTGTTTAAGTTTAATAAAATTCTGTTAGTCTGATTGTAAGAATACCTCCGGTTTAAATATCAGCAATTAAATCTAACAAACTAAAAATAATTTTTACTTACTATTCGCTTTTGTGTTTATGCTAGTACAATTGCCCCGATACCGCCTCCATTAATGACAAGAACTTTATATTTTTTATTGGTGTGACCTCTATAGTTTTTTGGAGTGGATTAGGGATTGTTTATGAGATAATATTTACGGTTATTCCTGCTATTTAATATCGGACAAAACTTTCATTATGATAGATTTATTAAAATAGACTAATTTTCAATTTAATAACTGCATTTCAAAGAACAAGCTGAACTTCAGCCTACAAATCATCTCAGCTTTATCTACAAAATGCAATAGCAGTTAAGACAGTTAAGGAGATAGTTAAGCGGATGGTTAAGATAGCTAAACAGACATTTAAGACATTTAAGACAGTTAAGCGGACATTTAAGACAGTTAAGACAGTTAAGGAGATAGTTAAAATTTTTAAAATTAATAATTACACAGAAGTTACTAACTGTAACTTCTGTGTAATTAGGTAAATAATTATGCAGATTTCCAGAGGTACTTGCTTTTTTTCGTCCCTAGGGGCTACCGCCTCATACATACACTTTTCAAAAAACGCTGCTGATGTTGGATCGTTGAATGGAGCAGAGGTGGCTGTTTTGTGTTTAGAAGGTGGTTCACCTATTATTTAACCTCTTGAACAACGCTTGCAAGTGATTCATGTCATTGGTTACTAGTAGTCTGCCAACCCAAAAATGCTAAGTGAGGACTGGGGAAAGGGGAAAGGGGAAAGGTTAAGGGATTTAAACCCTTTCCCCCTTACCCCTTTCCCTTTAACCCGCCAAGTACACTTGGCGAACTACTAGTCCGCTCCAATTCCTGATCTTCCCAGGATACAGGGTCTTCTAATGGTTCGAGATGAGTTGTGATGCTGCTTTTTGGCAATGCTTGAATGATGCTCAACTCAATTGCTTCGCATAAATCATGTCCTTGCTGCACTGTCCATGCTCCAGGCACTAAAATATGAAAGGAAATAAACCGACGTGTTCCAGCAATCCGAGAACGCATTGCATGGAACTGGATACCTTGGCGTTCATATTTACTGAGAATAACCCGGATTGTCTCTATTTCTTCAATAGGCAAGGCAGTATCCAGTAATCCAAAAAAGCTTTCTCGTAGCAAGCGAAATCCTGTCCAGACAATATTGACTGCTACCAATAAAGCGATGATTGGGTCAAGTACTAACCAACCTGTTACCTGAACCAAAAAGATTCCCACTATCACACCACCTGAAGTCCAGACATCAGTAAACAGGTGGTGTGCATCAGCTCGCAGTGTAATCGAACGCAAACGTCGTCCTGCTTTTAGCAAAACAAAAGCAACTCCACCGTTGACTGCTGTTGCCAACATTGATAGAGCCAACCCCAATCCCACTTGAGCGATCGCTTCTGGGTGCAATAATCTTCCCCAGGCTTCAACTCCAATACTGATTGCTGCAACTATAATCAATGCACCTTCGGCTCCACTGGAAAAATATTCCGCTTTAGAATGCCCAAAGGTGTGTTCTGCATCGGCTGGTTTGGCAGCATAAGTTACTGCCCACAGTGCTATCAATGCTGCCGCCAGATTCACACACGATTCAATTGCATCCGAAAGCAACCCTACCGATCCGGTTAGCAGATAAGCCCCAAACTTCAAAGCAATAGTAACAACTGCTGCCCCAATTGATAGGAAAGCGTAGGAGCGTACTGTTCGAACACTCATCAAATTTACTCAACTGTAATTTTTAGCCAACAGTAACAAATTTAGCTCATGGCTTCATCCACCTTGAGACTTTGATGAAAATTTCGTATTCACATAGAAACGGGTAATGGTGTGGCACAAAAAGCGATCGCTCTTGAAGGGATAATATCTGCGATCGCAGATATTACTACTTTTGGCTCCAAAGCACAGCTTTGATTGCCTAGTAGTCTGCCAACCCAAAAATGCTGCGTGATGGCTGGGGAAAGGGTAAGGGGTAAGGGGTAAGGGATTTGAAACCTTTCCCCCTTCCCCTTTACCCTTTACCCCGCCAAGTGAACTTGGCGAACTACTAGGACAGTGATAAATAAAGTTCAATATACCCTATGCCTAAAGATACACGCTTTTGAGTAGTAGTTTATGTGAATCTCAATTGGGTAAAATAGTTATCTTGAAATCAGAAATTATGCCACAATACTTTGGACAACTGCACACAACTGAAGCGCCTTGGTCAATCCTTGGAGCAGTACAAGCAATACAACAGAATGAGCGCCATATTCTATTGCTGTGCGGCGACCCTTGTCTAATAGTTAGTGTGCTAGCACCAAACTTAATTCGGGTACGGATGGCCCCAAGTGGTGAATTTCTCTTTAGGCGATCGTGGGCAGTGGCACTTGCGGATGAAGAATGGCCTACTGTGCCGTTTGAAGTACGGGAAAAAGCAGAGACTATAGAAATTGAAACTGAGCAATTGTGTATTGTCGTGTCCCGCGATCCTTGTCGTATCCAGTGTTTTGACTCAGCAGGACAGCCTTTTGCTCAAGATACAGACTTAGGGATGGGGTGGCGGACAGGGGAGGTTGCTGGGTGGAAACGGATTGAATCTGACGAACATTTCTATGGTTTTGGTGAACCGACTGGTTTACTAGATCAGCGATCAAAAGTGAGAACCAACTGGGCATCAGATGCGATCGATTACGGCATCATGACAGACAGTATGTATCAGGCAATTCCCTTTTTCATCGCCTTGCGTCCTGGATTGGGATACGGACTTTTTTTTAATACTACTTATTGGAGCCGATTTGATCTGGGCGCACAGCAGCCTGGAGTTTGGCAGATGGAAACTCAGGGGAGTGAACTAGATTACTACATTATTTATGGGCCTGAACCTGCGAAAATTATCCAGACTTACACCCAGCTAACTGGACGGATGCCTTTGCCACCTCGATGGTCATTAGGTTATCACCAATGTCGCTGGAGTTATGAGTCACAAGATATAGTACGCAAACTAGCTGATGAATTTCGTCAGCGTCGCATTCCCTGTGATGTTATTCATTTAGATATTGACTATATGAATAGCTATAGGGTTTTTACCTGGAGTCCGAAGCGATTTGCTGACCCTCAAACATTAATCCAAAATCTCAAACAAGATGGATTTAAAGTAGTGACGATTGTTGATCCGGGAGTCAAATACGAGCCAGAAGCAGATTACAAAGTCTTTGACGAGGGATTAAACAATAACTATTTCATCCGAAAAACTAATGGTCAATTGTTCCACGGCTATGTTTGGCCAGACAAGGCTGTCTTTCCTGATTACCTACGTCCTGAAGTTAGAGATTGGTGGGGAAATTGGCAAAAAAGTTTAACTGATATTGGTGTTGCCGGCATCTGGAACGACATGAATGAACCCGCACTTGATGACCGTCCATTCGGCGACCCTGGTAACAAAATTTCCTTTCCCCTTGATGCACCACAGGGACCAATTGAGGAAATAACCACCCACAAGGAAGTTCACAATCTTTATGGGCTAATGATGGCACAGGCATCTTATCAAGGAGCGAAAATATCTCGTCCGACTGAACGCTCTTTTATATTGACACGCTCTGGATATGCCGGCATTCAACGCTGGTCAGCTATCTGGACAGGAGACAATCAATCTCTGTGGGAACACTTGGAAATGTCCATACCAATGCTTTGTAACCTGGGCCTATCGGGCATTCCCTTTGTTGGTAGTGATATTGGGGGGTTTGCGGGAAATGCTACAGCTGAACTATATGCGCGTTGGATGCAGCTAGGAATGCTTTACCCCTTGATGCGTGGACATTCAGCATTAACTACTGCACAGCATGAGCCTTGGGTATTTGGCGATCGCATCGAAAAAATTTGCCGCGAGTATATTGAACTCCGTTATCAACTACTACCTTATATTTACAGTCTTTTTTGGTTAGCTGCAACTACTGGCGCACCAATTCTTCGCCCACTTCTGTATGATTTCCCCAATGACCCAAAAACCTTTTCTCTTGCCGATCAAGTAATGCTTGGTCCCTCGTTACTAGCAGCACCTATTTACCGTCCAGGCGTTGAACATCGTGCTGTGTACTTGCCTGAAGGTTGTTGGTACGATTGGTGGAGTGGGGAGACATTTACAGGGCCAACTTACATTCTTGCTTATGCACCACTGGAGAAAATGCCGTTATATGTTCGTGCTGGCTCGATTATTGCGATCGCACCAGTAATGCAATATGTAGATGAACATCCCATAAACCAAATGAGACTGCGGATTTGGAAGGGCGTTGGTGAGTTTACCCTTTATGAAGATGATGGTCATACTTTTGAGTACAAAACAGGAGCCTTTTGCACCACAACTTACCATGTTTATTCCGAGCAGCAAAGAACCATTGTTGAGATTGCAGCTAGAGAAGGTGAGTTCTCACCTATAACGCGTGAAACCACTGTGGAATTAGTCGGCGTTGGTGAACAGACTTTTGTGGATAATGGTACTGCACATCGGTTGGAATTTTCTACTTAGGCAGATCCATAAAATTGATTCTGAAATTTGCATTTAGAATTCAGTAATATTCGTGAAATGGTATTACTCAAAGAAAGAATAATCCCTAATGAAGTCAAGTCGCTTCTCTACGAGACGCTACCGCGAACGCTCCAATTAAAAATTAAAAATTATTAATTAAAAATTGCAATCAGTCGGGGCTTGTACCCACCACTGATTGTAGACCACTGAATCAAAAATTCAGTGGGGGCTTGTACCCCAAATTAAAAATTATTATCCTCCTTAATTTTTAACTTTTAATTTTTAATTTTTAATTAAAAAAAGGTCAATCCCAACAACTTTTGGTCTCATCAACAGTCTTAATTGATTTATCTGTTGCTTCCAAAATAAAGATAGCCACTAAAGTAGCCAGGATAGCCAGCAAAGAAGCACTCACAAGCATAAAAGGAGAAGAAATAGGCTCTTGAGGAACTTGAGCTTCGGATAGGATAATTGCATTACCTAAGTTTTGATTTTCTGCTAAACGGCTTTCTTCTAGCTTTTGTTGCAAAAGTAAATAAGTAGATTGTGCGACTTGTGCTTTACGTTCTAACTGGCGTTGTTGTTGTTCTAATTTCGGAAGATAACTCAAACGTTGTTTGTAGCTAGCTTGTAAGTTAGATAAAGCAGCAGCTTGGTTTTCTAAACCTAGATGGGTTGACTCTAATTCTATAAGCTTCGCTGAGAGTTGCTGTTGTAGTTCTCCTAATTCATAGTTTTGATTTAGTTGTAGTTTATGCGTTCCTGTAACTTTTTTTATGCGTTGTTGCAGTAACTCGTTTAAAGACTTTAACTTGTCTTCTAAATCTAGAATTTGCGGATGGGTGTCTTTTACAACAGTTCGCCTGAGTGTAAGTTGCGACTCTAATTGTTGAATTTCTTTAAGAATATCTTGTACACCTGAAATTTGGCTAAGGGAAGTCTTAATAATTGACTGCCGAGAGTTCATACCCAATTGTTCGCGGATTTCTTTAGACTGTGCATCGATATCGGCAATTCTTGATTGAGCTTCACCAAATTTCTTTTGTAAATCTGCAATGTTTTCTACTGCCTTACTTGCTTCTTCTGGCAGGGAAACACTTCTATGTTTTTCTTTAAACTTTGCTATATCGGCTTCTGCTTTTAGAACAGTTAATTCTGTATTCGGCATCTGGTTTTCTAAAAATTTGCGAGCGGCCGTAGTTTGATTTCTCTGAGCAGATACATTATATTCTAAATAAGCATACATCAATTTATTAACAACTTCTGTTGCAGTTTTCGGATTAGTATCTTGATAGGATACTAATAAAATATCAGTTCCATTAATATTATTCACAGTCAACTTTTTAAGAAAAGCCTGGAGTTTTATAAGCTCTCCCTTGTCGTCCTTCAAGTTAAGTTTTTTTATAGCTTTTTGCACTATAGGTATAGAGCGTATAACTTCTGCCTCTGTATTTAAAGGATTAGTTTGATCCTGAGATACGGATTCTAGCTTGTTTATTTCTGCTCCTACTCCCGTTAGGGAAGAAGTTATATTTGTTTTGTGGAACAGCAGCTTTCCCTCTGCCATATACTTAGGTTGCCTTAATAACAAAGGTAGCAATGAAATTAGCAAAGCTGGGAAAAATATTACTATAAAAGACAACCAACGGCGCTTCAAAATTTGCAAATATGTATTAAATGTAATAATGCTTTCTGTTTGAGATTTCATAAACTTAAATTGAATTTTTAATGATTGATGTAATTAAGCTTGAATGACTCAATATTACAAACAAGCAAAACAGATAAGATAGGTAATTTGTCAAGCCAATCTACTGATTAGATAAAGACATACAAGTATGAGTTTTAGAACTATTATGGTGAACTGCTAGAATTTCACTAATCACTTGCTCCAAATCTTCGTCTGTGAGATTAGATCCCGAAGGTAGGCAAAGACCGTGTGTAAATAAATCTTTAGCTACTGTATCTCCAATATATTCACACTCAGCAAACACAGGCTGAAGATGCAAAGGCTTCCATACAGGACGAGTTTCAATTTGCTGTGCGGCAAGTGCGATGCGGACTTGTTCTCGATCTGCTCCAAAAGTTGCTGGATCGATTGTTAAACAGGTTAACCAGCGAGTAGCACAGCCAAAAATAGCTTCCGGCATAAATTCTATGCCTGGAAGATTTCCTAAAACCTGTTGGTAAATCTTAAAGTTGCGTCTTCTAGCTGCCACTCGCTCACTCAAAAGATGTAATTGACCGCGACCAATACCAGCTAAAACATTGCTAAGGCGGTAGTTGTAACCAATTTCCGAGTGTTGGTAATGGGGAGATGAATCACGTGCTTGGGTTGCTAAGAAACGGGCTTTTGCTACCAATTGTGGATCGTCGGAAACCAACATCCCGCCGCCGGAGGTAGTGATGATTTTATTGCCATTAAAGGAGTAAATGCCAATGCGCCCAAAAGTTCCTGGGGAACGCTCTTTGTAGCTAGCACCTAAAGCTTCAGCTGCGTCTTCAATTAAAGGAACATCATATTGATTGCAAGCTTTCAGGATGGGATCGATATCTGCACTTTGACCATACAGATGCACAAGTACCACTGCTTTAGGCAATCTGCCAAAACGTGCGCGGTTCTCTAGAGCTTCCTGCAATAAGTCAGGATTCATATTCCAAGAAGTGCGATCGCTATCAATAAATACTGGTTTTGCTCCTAAGTAAGCAATTGGATTAGCGGTAGCTATAAATGTCAGGGTAGAGCAAAAAACTTCATCTCCAGACTGGACACCTACTAACCGTAAAGCCAAATGTAGAGCTGCTGTACCAGAACTAACAGCCGCCGCATACCCAGCCCCAGTTTCTTGACAAAATTCTTGCTCGAAAGCATTTACGTGTGGTCCTACTGGTGCAATCCAGTTAGTATCAAAAGCTTCTTTGATGAGTTCTAACTCGCGATCGCCCATGTGTGGAGTTGAAAGAAGGATTGGTTTATTCATAATTTTTTATTTTTTACCTACGAACAGTGATAATGCAATCGTATTTTGCACTCATTACATTAGTTTGAACCTTCAGCCATTGCTCGTTAGAATTTTCCCCATTTGCCCAAGCGATCAATGCTGCTGGAATATTTGCTCCTGCTACATGAGAAAATGGATATCCACCACCAAAACGTGGGTTCATTTCCAACACACACGCACTTTTTTGTCCCACAATTACATCACAGTCTAGGTTGCCAATATGTCCTATATTTTTACCTATTTTTTCACCCAGCTTTTTAAGAACTTCATGCTCAACAGTTAACGCTCGATCTGTTTCTCCAGCTCGCATACCTAACTTTTGTTTAACAAAAGTAGTGATGTGAGTTCCTGCTAAATTATTAACAATATCTAAACCATATTCTTGTCCAATTGCTTTTTCTTGAATCAGGATATATTCATCGGAGTCTGTAGAGCTTATGCCCGCTAAAAATGATTTGGATATCATTTTTTTTGACCGAAGATATGCTAATTCCAATTCTTCATCATCTTCAGGATATTCAATCCCAATTGATGCACTTCCCCATCGAGGTTTAACGACTAAAGGAAAACAGATTTCTTGATGTTTGATGGCTTCTCTTGCTTCGTTAATAGAAAGATAAGTTTTGGGGACAGAAATACCCAAACTATTTAAGAATTTAAAAGTAGCTAATTTGTCAAAACAAATATCAATTACTTCTGAAGAAGAAATTACAGGGATAGTCCCTATATTGAGAAAGCGATCGCGTTGTTTTGCTAACAGAGGTAATTCTAAATCATTTAGTGGTATCAACAAACGAACCTGGTATTGTTCACAGATATAAAGTAGTTTGTCAAAATAGTCTTCATGATTTACAGGTGGTAACAAAAAACTTTTATCTGCTTCCTGTAATGCTGGAGCTTCTAGACTAGTATCCCCAGCAAACACCAGACCTCGATTTTCTAAAGCTTCTTGAAATAATTTTACAAGATAATTCCGTCTTCCCACACAAGTCAACATGACGTTCATAAATATCAACCCTCTGTAGCTAATGGTATTTCTGTAAAACTGCTGATTATGAAACTAAAAAACCCAAAATATATCTTAGGGATTCTCTCTATGTATTGAACCTGCTGCTACGACAAATGCATATCGAGTGCCAACGAATATTGCGAAGGTGGATATGGATGGGTGCACCCTGCATATAATCTAGTCCCCAAAATAAAGCTTTGCGTGCATTTGTAGCGATCATACAGTCCTTATTTTTTGATTTTCTTAATGCTTTAGCTCCAAATCTATAGGCTGTCCTAACTGCTGTTGACGGTACTTAGCAAAATTACCTTCTAGACTTGTATCAATATTAACGTCAACACGAGCAATTACTTTCCAAACAGTCATAAACAAGATGTAAATATCTAATGCTAAGGACTGCTTCTCAACATACTGGACATCGAGTTCCAGTCGGTCTTCCCACAGCAATCTATTGCGTCCATTAATTTGGGCTAATCCAGTGATTCCAGGAAGAACTGAATGGCGTTGACGCTCTCGTGCCGAATAGTATGGTAAATACTGAACTAGTAAGGGGCGAGGCCCTACAAAAGACATATCTCCTGTAAACACACTCCAAAGCTGTGGAAGTTCATCGAGGCTAGTTTTACGCAAAAACTTGCCTAAATTTGTGAGCCTTTCAGCATCAGGTAATAACTCACCATTAGCCCCACGCATATCTGTCATTGTGCGGAATTTATAGCAGGTGAAAAGGCGAGCATCTTTACCGGGACGTTCTTGTGTAAAGAGAATTGGGCGATCCATACGAAGATAAATAGCGATCGCAACGCTTAGTAGCACAGGAGAAAGAATAATTAATGCGATTGCTGCTACAAATCTATCTAATATAGACTTGATTAATCTGCTACTTTTTATGAAAATATGTTGCTGTAAATATTTGCTGTTCATAGCTGTGTTCTTCACTTTTGCAAAGGTAAAAATCAGTAATCAAGACCTATCACTTTCATCGAGTAACTTGAGCGTAGAGACTTTGCTTTTTCCTTTTCAATACTTTGCTGCTAGAAATTTTGAAGATATGTACACCAAGTGGTTGAAATTCGGTATTTAATACTCCATCTGTAAGCGGAACTGTCTTGTTTTCAAATAGAACAGTTGCTTCCGTGGACGTATTAGGTAGTCTAGTAAGACTAACCGAAACAGGTTCATTTGCTGAGTTAACAGCAATAACGTAAGTAGATTGATTCCAAACAGTTGTCAAGAGATTAATAGAAGGAAAGCTGAGTGGGTGCTCCATGCCATAGGTGTAGAACTTCTCTGTCCTTGTTGGTCCAGCGACAATCTCAAAGCTCACATTGTCCAACCTCGTGCCATACAAGATAGCCGAGCCGAGTTGTTCTGGCCCTACGATTTCTCCAGCAGCCTTATGATATGTTTGCAAAACACTTTCTAGATTCGGATGATCGCGCTTGTGCCAGTAAGAAAAAATCAGAATTCCCTTAGCACCAGATACGATAGACTGCCAAAAGTCGTGATATGCCCCTTCAGTGGTCGCGATCGCATTGCCAGAATCGTGAAAAAGTTCTAGAATCGCTACAGGAGTTTTTTCTCCATTCAGATAATCAGGGCCTATCGTGGCTTGTGCTAGCTTGATCCCCTTTAGTGTGGTTTCCATCCGCCATCGCACCCATGCGTGTGGCACCCCTATATAGTTTGTGTAAATGCTGGAGGGAATGATATCTAAATAAGGTACATACTGCTGGACACTTATAGCATCATAGTGACCGGGGATGTACATATAATTTGGTCGCTTTTTTGGGTCATATTTGCGTGTCCAACTCGCATAATTGGTGACTATCGCCATTTCTCCATCTCTCCAATAGCGCCGTTCTTCAGGAAATTCCCACCACGCTACCTGATCGCTCTTAGCAAGAGCGGTAATCTTGTTTGCCGCTTGTACCTCTGGTATCGGCTCAGATTTACCTGGTAGGCTGGCAAGAGCAAGCATCTTACCCTTAGCTACAGTCTCAAGAAAAGAAGGGGTAAAATGATATGTCTGGGCGATTTTCCATCCGTATTGCCGCACCCTCTGCATATCTTGTGCTTCATGTATGGAGTATAGTCCTAGCGGAAATTCCTTACTCTTAGGGTATATATCTTGTCCAACAACTTCTGTATTTGTTGCCGTAAAGACGACGGACGCAACAACAATTCCAACGGCTGCTAGTAACTTATCAGCACAACGTAAGAATTTTATTTTCGACCAATGTTTCCACTTTTTAAATGCCAGAATGCGTTTCATTTAAAACCTTCTGAAAAACATTTGCTAGTTTCTTGTACAAAATATCCCGATCAAACACTGTGTCTGCAAGTTTTCTTGCAGCAGTCTGAGCGCTTTGCAAGCACTCAGAGCTATTTAAAAATTTTGCAAGTTGAATTGCAGCAACTTTTGGATCGTTGCTAGAAATGCTAATACCAGCACCAGACTGTTCGAGAATTTCTTTTTGCCAACCGCCATAGTTAATTACGACTGGACGACCTGCTGCTAGGGCATCAAAGAATTTATTAGCTGAATTATGCTCCATCTCAGGAATTGGCTTAAACAAGGAGGTGGCAACGGTACATGCAGAAAGAAGTGCTGGCATTTCAGCTTTGGGAATAGGTGGCCACATCCAGAAGTTTTTTTCCAAAATCCCTAATTGACTACTAGCTTCTCTGACTTCACTTTCACAGGCACCTGAACCAACTACCAGAAATTTAGCTTCAGGTATGATATTTCTCATGTGACTTGCTAAATAAGCCAAGTAGTTAACTCCATTTATATGCCCTAATGTACCGGTGTAAACAATCAAAGGCCCGCCAGATAATTCGGGATGCTGGCGGAGAAACTCTAATCCAATTGTTTCTGAAATGTTAAAACGTGCATTATCGCAAGCATTAGGAATCACTTCTACTTTCTCAGGAGGAATACCCTGCTTGACGATGCCTTCTTTCATACCAGGAGAAAGCGCCACAATATGAGAAGCATTTTGATAAGCTATCAGTTCTAATTGCCGAGCCAAAAATATAGCTAATGGTGAGCGTATAGCTTTCACAGCTATTGGCATTTCTGGCCAAAGATCTCTGACTTCAAAAACATAAGGAGTACCATGCAACCATTTTCGCAACAAAGCTGGTATTGCAATAGTAAGCGGTGTACTAGTAGCAAAAGTGAGGTCAGCTTTTTCTTCTCGGAGAACTTGTAAAGAAGACCTAACAGCAAAACTCAAAAATGCCAAAATTCTTCGAGAGAAGCTCATGTGATTACTGTACTTCAAAGGAATAATATTTAGTTCAAAACTCACATTTTTTCTGTTGAACAATTTCAGGATATTAACGGCGGAAATTCCATGAATTTTCGAGTTACCGCAAAACATACAAACTTGCCATTTATCTTGGACAATACGAGTTGAAAATTCCCAGGATCTTGTGCCTCCAGAAACTGTGGGAATCGAAAAATATTGATCTAAATAAATTAATCTGCGAGTATACATCAACGTTAAACCTATACATAATTATTTGACTTAACTATTACATCTGCACGCTTGTAATTTTAATGTAATAAGTTGAAGTACTCTCGAAGTGACTGCTTGCCAATCTCGTTCCAGGAATATTTTTCTTCTACTAAATTTCGTGCAGCAAGCCCTCTTTTTGAGAGTTCTAATCGTGCGGCTAAAACCTCTTCCATACCTTTAGCGATCGCTGCTGGAGTAGCTTCCACAGACCATCCAGCCTCAGCCGCCTCCACTTCACTTGCCATATTAGTACCGGGTGTAAGCAGGCAAGGTATTCCGTAAGATAAAGCCTCTAATACTGCTATTGGATGTCCTTCAAAGCGAGAGGTATGTATAAACAAATCTGCGCTTTGGAAAACTTCTTGCTTTGCGTCTCCCAAAACTGGATCCTTGAGATTAACAATATCTTGAATTTGATATTTATTTATCATCTTCTCAAGTTTTACCTTACTTCCAGCTATATTAGATCCATATAAAAGGATTTGTACTTTTGATTGTCTCAATTTTTCTTGTAGCAGCGCACAAGCTTCTAACAAAAAGTCCAATCCTTTATGGTTGATATCGAGCCTTCCTAAATAGACAAATTTCAATTCTGGTTTACTCCCTGGATATGTCAATAGTTTACATTGAGGTATATGGACTCCATTCCCAACTATAAATACAGGATGATTCCAGGTTTTTTTGACCTCTATGGCTTCTTGTTCATTCAAACAATGTAAAGCAGCAGAATTTCGCACCATCCAGTTAAAAAACAAAAAATTTCCTACCTTTTTCTTCAGTTGTTTTTGCTGCTGTGCTCTCTTTGTCATCCCACCTTGAGGCGTAATTATATAGGGAATCTTGCGTTGCAAAGCCTCATATATGAGTGGAATATGCTTCAAAACATAGGTACTTTGGAAAACAATCAGATCGGGTCTATTTAATGGTTCTGGCATTGAAGCTAAACTTGGATAAAGAGGTAGATCCTTTATATAAACAACTGGATATGGCTCAGGATTTTCGTAGCGCCCTAGTTTAGAAGTAGTCAAAAGTCCAGTTTGCACTCCTAAATTTTGCAGGACATTAACTAATGGCGTTATGGCAGGTGTTAACCCAGTAATCCGATTGTGTGTAATTGGCGCAACATATAGGATAACAGTTGACCGTATTTTACATTCATCAAATTCATACATAAAAGTGATTCTCTCCTGTTCAAACTATAGATTTGAATCTCTATCAGACCCTTTGATTTTTTGTAGATATAGGAGTAACTTGGTTTTGTATCAAAATTGGCAGCGCAAATATTAGGCTTATAATTGAATAGTTGTCATATAATGTTCCAGAAAATAGAGAACCTATATAAATTGGTGAACAAACTAGAGTTATAATCTTCCAGCTTCTATTTAATTTCCCTTTCCACAAAAATATTCCATACATTGCAGTAAATACTAGAAGAATTACACAAGGTAAAAAGCCGCCATTATATAGCAGGTCTAGATAAATATTGTGAGGATAGGAATATATGTATTTGCTTCCTTCTCCAAATAAAAAATTATCTTTTAGAAAAAAAGATGTCAAGTTTTGCCAATATCCTTCCCTGACTGCAATAGAAGTAGAGGAGACACCACGATCATAAAACCAAAATACTCGAGAATCAATAATATATTTAGAAAAACTTGAATGTATAGTGAGTGCGGAAATAGCAAATATTATAGATATACTAGCAAATTTTAGCCAATTTAATCTGATAGATAGTACTGTGTAAATAAAAGATAAAGTCATCAAAACTCCTACTATTGTTGCACCTCTAGAACCTGTTTTAACCATTAGAGACAATGCAATAGCTAAACAAAATATTGTAATTATTAAACTAAGTATTGAAATTCTTTCTTTCTTACTAGAGTAATTTTCATGAACCAACACGAGATTTAGCAAGAAAATAGTTCCAATAATCCTGTAGTAAATATTGGGACCAAATATAAAAGATTGTCTCGGATCATTTCCAGAAAACTGTTGAGATAATACTCCAAGAAAAATTAGTGATATGGCAGGTAGCCATCGAATTAGCTTACAACCTGGACTATCACTTAGTAATCGCTCGATTACATGCGTTCCAAAAACAAGAATATTAACATATAGAATTCCTGATACAGCGCCAAAATAATAGTCAAAACTGTATTGATAAAATTGAATAAAAATAGCTAGGAGAGCGAGAAAAATGAATATTTGAGCAGAAATTTCTGCTGGGCTTAAAATAAAGTTTCTTCTCAAGGCAAAAACTATTATCCAAAAAACCAAAAAGAAAGGAATTTCATATACTGTTTTATTTTCTCCAGAAAATGTAGAACAAAAAATCAAACTTAAGTCAATAGGTAAAAGAATTACATTATTCCAAAAATCCTGGTTTGATGTTTTTTGAATGATGGTATTTGACATTTATTTACACCAGTATGATTAGTTTTATATAAAATCTAAAAATTAATAGTTTTGAATAAAACAAATTTTTCTAAGTATATTTTTTCTAAGCTTTCAACAATATTGTGAATATTAAATGAGGATTGCTCAATAATCTCAAAAGCTTTTCTTTGACTCATTTCTGATAGAGTCTTGCTTGCAGCTAGGATTCCCTCAGCCCAAGCAGAAGCTGGTTCCGATAGAGACATTCTTCGCATTAAATGCTTAACCACATCTGCTTCCTCAGGAACAACATCTGAGAATACACAAGGTAGCCCTGCTGCTTGTGCTTCGATTAATACTAAGCCCAGTCCTTCGTAGAAAGATGGAAACAGAAATATATCCATAGCGCCTAACATCAGTCGGGGTACATCAGGACGAACGCCTGCGAAAATTACACGATCTGTTAAGCCCATTTGCATGATTTTCTGCTCTATATCTGGGCGCAATGATCCATTACCTACCAATAAGAGGTACATCTTTGGTTCTCGATTAGCGACCTCTGCAAAGATATCTACAAGAAAGTGATGATTTTTTGGTTGCTCAAATCTGCCAACATGACCTATGACTAAGGCATCTTTAGGTATACCCAATTCAGCACGCACAGTAACTGGATTAACAACAGCTTGGAAGGGTTTGAGATCAGCTCCACAGTCAACCACCCGCCAACGCGGATCGCTTAGACCAAACAAAGCCTCTCCTGCTTTGCGACTACATGCTAGACCTACAGTTGCATATAGGGAAATCCACCGTTCCATCAAACTTAGATACAAACGCCGATACCATCTCGCCTTCGCCTCAAGTGAAAAAGAATCAACTTGGCTATGGGCAATACGGATTGGCACACCACCTTGCTGTGCTAGGCGGAGAATATAACCACTGAAGTGATGAACATGACTATGAACAATATCATAAGGGCCGTACTCGCGTAAGATACGTTTGAAATTAGGAGCGTACAACCAGGGTCGTGACGGATGAGGACATGGAATAACCTTGCTACCAAGGGTACGAATTTCTTCATCGTAAGCGCTGGACTGGGCTGTGTTAACCAGAAAATCCATCTGGAAGCGATCGCGATCAATGTGTCGCAAAATGTACATTAACCAGGTTTCGATTCCACCTCTATTCATCCCCGCAACAACATGGAGGATACGTATTGAATGCTCATCGACCTTCTGCATATCTCTAGAGTTTGTGTAGTGCATGAAAGATAACTCCTAAACTAAAAATTGTTTGGACAATAGTTGCAATAACTAGTGTGATCGCTGCCCCTAACAATCCCAAACTGGGTAGCAGCCATAAACAGGTTATCGTTGAGATAGTTAGTACAATCACAAACAAAGGGATTTGGATGCGAAAGTGCCGACATGCCGTCATTCCATAGCCCAGGAAGGATGACACATAGTTAATTCCAGCTGCAACCATCAACCAGATAAACAAATTTGTTTGCTCGGCATATTCAGGTCGATACAGAAGAGTCAGGATCTGATGTCCAGCTACAACAGCTATCAAAACACCTGTTCCGCCCAATAAAGCAGCGATTCCTACCAGCTTGAGTAAGAGTGTATGGAAAGCAATAGCATCTTTAGCCGCGTAATACTTAGCTAGCCTAGAAATGCTTGACTCTCCTAGGGCATTTACTATTATGTTTCCTGCCACCATCAGGTAGGCAATGGCTGCAAAAATACCCAATTCCCGCTCACCTAAATATCGCTCAATAAAGTAGCGGGGAATATTGGTATTGAGTGAAATTAGCATCATCACAAACCCCAGAGGCAAACAGAGCCATACCAGTTTTACTAAGGTTTTTTGATGCCAGCGTGGTTGTAATTGTGACCTTTGTAGCATTAAGATACCACTGCAAATGTCCCAAGCGACTAACACCACTGCCCAAGCGAAGACTAACCCAAGTACACCCCACAGAATATGTCCGGATATATATACTCCAATGCCCAGTAGTAGCAGTGATAGAGGGCCTTTAATGATCAACGATATTGCAATCCGATCCATGCGTTCGTGCTGCTGAATCAGTCCATGAAATATGTCGCTAATAGACTCGAATGCCTTTGCCAAACCCATCAAGAAGATAACTAGAGATGTTTCCCATCGAAAGCCGCCTAACAAACTAATAACCGTAATAATCGCAAGTGCTAAAGCTGTCGAGATTAGTCTTAGCCCCAAATAATCGCTAAAAGAATACTGTTTTCTGGCATCTGTTGCTTGTACAATTCGCAACTGAAGATTTGTAAACATGATTATAGGTGCTGTTATCGCCAGCCCCAAGGTAAACTGTCCTACCATCTCTGGACTGCCAAGTTTAGCCAGTATCACCAACATTCCCCACTGGCAAGCTGCATAAACTAAATTACCGACGAAAGTCCAAGAAAAATTGCCGCGCAGTGTTAGTGGCTTATGTTGTTGCATCTGCTTTAGTCATTAACCTCATCCAATTTTGCAGTTTGATACCAAACACAACAATGATTTGATAACCATCCACGCAAGCTATCCATTTGCCGCTCTCAAGCTTGTGAGGATCGATATTATGCATTCCGGTTTTATTCCACCCATAACCACTTGCATTGATAATTGGATTATTTTGAACCGCTTTTTCTTTATAAGTTGTTGTTGTCAAATCGGTAATTTCAAATGCTCTCACTTGATTGCCATACAAATGCTCATCATCCTGGGTATATCGAAAAATTTTATTATCGTATACTACAACTCTTCCTCCTGGTCTTGCTATGTTTAAATTGTCTTTTATAATAGGGCTTTGAGGATGTTCAATCCAACGCCCCATTAGGTCATCAGTATAGTAAAGACGTAAAATATTGCTTTGTGATGAAGATGTGAACATCCACCACCTTTCATTAAAATTAAAAACAGAACTATCTACATAATCTTTGCCATCTAGTAAAGTTTTTAAAAACATCCATCTAGTTGGAAAATCAACTGCTTTGTATAAGCGAATAGAATTAGCTTTATAACTCTCTGGAATCATATAGTATTCATTTTTAAAATTGAATATATAAGGATAAGATAAATGAAATTCTTCTTTAATTACTATTTGTTTGTAATTCCAATTGAATCCATCATTGCTAGTTGCTAGTCCTATTTCACCTTTATTATTAAGACTATTCAGTACTTCAAAAAACATATACCAAGTGCCATTATCACTAACCATAAATGGATCGGCAACAAATTCGGCCATTACATCTGTTACATCTTTAGCAGTTAAAACTGGATTTTTGATGTTTTCTGTAGAAACGAAATCCCAAAGAGATTGACCTGTATAAATTCCAATTGACCATTTAGTTTGTCTTCTTACCAAAGTTCTTGCTAGTTCCTTGAAAAAGGAGAAGTATCTTTTTTTTAAGGTAAATACTCTATTTGTTTTTCGTAATAAACTGTGAAAGCCATAGATCGTTTCCATGTTATTCTCCAAATTAAATGTAGAGTTATTTGATGAATTAGCCATCGACTTAGAGTCCAAATTCTCTATTTTATTTAGCTCCTCCCGATTCCACTTTCGCAAGTTTGTTTTTACTTGAATATGTGATTACAGCACTACTCTTTAGACTGTTTCTTCGTTCATTATTTTCTAAATACTTAGGTTTGTATCCTGAAACCAGTTGTTCCAGTAATAACATGATGTATTTAATATCATTTTTACCTGCTGCGGAACACAATTTTTCTACAGTCATGGCGAGATTTTCTGAAACAATCCGACTACCATTTTTCACTACTATCAATTTCTCATGTTGAGTTTGTTCGTACTCTTCTCCCTCGATAAACAGTTCTTCAAATAACTTTTCCCCAGGTCTTAAGCCTGTAAATAAGATGTCAATATCTTTATTTACTTCATATCCCGAAAGGCGAATTAATTCTTTAGCCAAGTCAACAATTTTTACAGGTTCGCCCATATTCAGCATTAAGACTTCACCACCACGACTCAATACCGCAGCTTGTAAAACAAGTTGCACTGCTTCTGGGATGGTCATGAAATAACGACAGATATCGGGATGAGTAACGGTTACTGGGCCACCTGAAGCAATTTGTTTTTTGAAAGTTGGAACTACACTACCGCGACTACCCAAAACATTGCCAAAACGCACAACAACATAAGGTTTACCGCTTTCTTTTGCAGCTTGTAGCACTAACATTTCGGCAACTCTCTTACTAGCACCCATGACACTAGTGGGATTAACAGCTTTATCTGTGGAAATCATCACAAAGTTTTGAACATTGTATTGCAGTGCCATATCCAATAAGTTTTTTGTTCCAAGCACATTGTTAGTGATTGCTTCTGATGAATTTAATTCCATCAGAGGAACGTGCTTATGAGCAGCCGCATGAAAAATCACGTTAGGTTGAAATTGTTCAAAAGCTTGTTTTAGGCGAACGCTATAACGAATATCGCCAATGAAAGTATAAATACGAGGGGTGTATCGCTGTACTTTCCCATCATTTTTGAGTATTTGGATCAGTTTTTCTAACTCTTGTTGGATATTAAATATAGAATTCTCCCCATGTCCCATAAGTATCATTTCCGCAGGATGACACTTGAAAATTTGACGGCAAAGTTCACTACCAATTGATCCTCCTGCACCTGTAATCAGTACTGTCTTACCTTTGATAAATTTATGCACTTGCTCAACATCAGTCTGTATGGGTTCTCGCCTGAGCAAATCCTCAATCCTGACATCTCGAATGCTATCTACTCGTACACGATCGTTGAGGATTTCATATATTCCAGGTAAAGTACTAGTTTGTATTCCAGTTGCTTTGCAAATATCTACGATTTCTCGAATAACATGGCCAGCAACCGTAGGCATGGCGATGATAACTTTGTGGATTTGGAGAGATTTTAAAGTATCAGGAATTTGGTGGCGATTGCCTACGACTGGAAGACCACGAATTTGGACATTTAATTTCCGTGGATCGTCGTCAATGAAGGCAACAGCATGAAAGCCTAGTTTAGGTTTGCTTTGCATATCTTGCACAAGGGAAACTCCGGCATTACCAGCACCAATAATCAGCACCCGCTCTCGTGGATGAAATACTCCTTGACGTTGGATAAATCTTTCTACAACTCGAAAACTGAAACGTAACATTCCTATAAAAATACATGACAGTAATCCATCAATAAATGGCAGCGATCGCGGCAGGTTATCTGTTACAAAAGGCAATATGTGATTAAGAAGATTAAATGTCATGCTTTGGATGACTATTGCACCTACCATCAACATCGCTATATATGTCAGTTCCTCAACACTGGCATAGCGCCAGTATCGCCTATAAAAACCAAAACTCCAAAATACAATTAGTTTAACTAATAAAAATAGTAGAGTTGCGATTCCTAGTTGTGATATGTTTGCTTGAATATCGAGAGAGCCGTCTAAACGGATAAGCAGCGCTAATAAAGGAGTAATTGAAAAAATAATGATATCAAAAATTAACAAATGCGTATTTTTTAGCTCTAGCAGCTTTTTTAATAAATTGGCACTAAAATTTTGAAAGATTCTAAGTAAGAGTTTCATACTTGAAAAAACCTCCTAAGCAAGCTACAGAATCACCCATTTTGTACATAAAAATTCTCCCTTTGGAGAATATTTCATATCGCCAATTAACTTGGAAAATGATGTTTTTTGCCTGGAATATCTTGTTAAATAATCATTTCTAGAGAATTGACATAGGTAAGTATTTTGTCCATTTGATAATTTATAAATGAACAAAAATTTAATTTTTAAATCAATTCCTAATTTACTAATTTCTGATTTTTACATCCATATTAGAGTTGGCTTGTCTAGAAATGGATATAGCTAATAATCAAAAAAATGCCCATGCACATTTCTACTGGTCTTTGCCCAGTTTACTGGAATATGCTTTACTAATGGCTCTCAATAGTGCTTGCTGTATCTACTTGTTTACAGCTTATATCCTAAGAGCTTTTTTGAGTAGACCTCTTGCAAAAAAGTTTTATGGTAAATTAAAGCGTTAAACAAATTGTCAAAAAGATAACTAGCATTTTGAAGGTCATAGTTATAAATGCCTGCAATTAAGTTATGCTTGAGTTGTCTTCAGCAATTGTTCAATTGTTATAATCTACCTTGATAATTTTAGACAAGTTATGTTCTGAAAAACCGGATATTTAAACTAATATTTTCTTGTATATATTACTACATTTCATACCAATTTAATGTGAAGTTGCACATATCTTGATCCCCCTAAATCCACTTTAAAAAGGGGGACTTTGATAGATGTTTTTCTGGTTCCCCCCTTATTAAGGGGAGCCAGCGCGGTCTTCTCGCAAAGGAAGAGGCTAGCGCCTTTCCTTCGGAACGCTACGCGAACGCGGAGCGTCTCGTGGAGAAGGGGGTTTCCCCCATGAGCGACTGGCGTGGGCTAGGGGGGCTCAAATTCTATGCAGCTTCATAAAAAATTGGTATTACTTCTGTTTGATTATTTTTTTGTAATTTAGTGGCGTTGCTATCTTTATGCAAAGAGTGAATATTATATCTAAAACTTACCACTAATAACATCACATTGGTAATTGATCGGAGTTCAAGTTAGTGTAACCTAAAAATTAAATTTATTTGTAGTTGCCCAGGCGCTTACCATTATAATTGCGCTTTGGTTACTACTATCATAAGAACTACGTAAAGTTTTTCCATCGAGTGCAACCACTTTCCCAGAAGTTATCTTCTGTATTGATTTTATCCAATCTAGAAAACATGGCTGAAACTGTTGGGGATTTATCTGTGCAAATACTCGTGCGAATGTATCATGTCACGGGATACCATTTGGTAGGTCTAGAAATATTTTTAATCACTCATACTTGACACATCCATAAGTCTCTATTGCCACCCAACCATCTGCCCCAAAAATCACAGCACACACGGCAATCGTTATGATATCCATTAAGTTGTGTCGCTTTGTTCGATCTATTCGTGGGTCTTCTATTCCCAAAAAATGGTCAGCAATTGTAATTTTTGGCTTTAGCTTCATAGAGAGGAGAATCAGAATGAAATTCTTCTTTAGAGCAACTGTTAGAACACCGTGTTCTTTACCCCCTCCCTCTACAATGATTATCATTACCATATAGGTGAATATTTAATTTCCTCAAAGCCTTATTTGATTAGGGTTTTCCTAAATTCCACTCTGATTCAGGCTCGTCAATATTTAGATGCGTTTGCCCTGTTAGTAAGTGCAAAGCGGCGCTATGATCCTGATAATTTGCTAACTCCAAGTCCAGGGATTCTTGAAGCATCAGCACCCAAGCAAGAAACGATTACTTGAGATAGCTGTTGGGGAAGTGCATACTTCTGATAAAGGCTTATTTTTTCGTTGTCAACAAATCAAAAACAGCGATCGCTTTCTGAAAAAGATTCGCTCGAAAAAGCGGCGTTGCATAAATACGGAATGAATTGGCGGGTGAAAGCATTGATAACTCATTCCAAATTTGGCTAAATCATCCCATGATTCAGCAACGCCTGAATCGTTTGTTGCCCTTGTCTTCTTTGCTGATCCAATAGTATCCTTTCAAGATTGGATTGTTAATTAATTATTTTTCGCCTCACCATCCCGGAAATTGAACCTATGAACCAGAGTCAATAATTACAAGGTCATAGGCTTCTATAACTCTAATGTGGAGAGTATAAAGTATATTCCCTCTTAATACAAACCATTGAAATTAGTTTTTTGACCGTTACAAACTATGCCTAATATATTCAACCGATAAATTTTCAGGTTATCTAAAGCTATTTTTAGTATTGAAGAATTTGTTTTGTGAATTCGAACTACTATCAATAGTCCATCAGTGTGGGGTGCTATCAGGCTAGCATCAGCTAATCCCACTAAAGGAGGTGCATCATAAATCACTAAGTCAAAATTCTTCTGAAAATCTGTCATTAATTGCTTCATCTTTGAAGATGAGAGCAACTTTGCGGGATCGGATGATACTGGTCCAGCAGTGATTACAGATAGTTTGCTCATAGAAGGTAGTTGTCGAATTACTTCTCCCACTGGCAAGTTTGTAGAAATTAAATTGCTTAATCCCCAGAGATTATTTAAATGTGAGAGATTGTGAATTGTGGGTTTACGAAGATCAGCGTCTACAAGTAAGACTCGTTGCCCCATTGCTGTAGCTATCTGAGCTAGATGAAGGGCTATGGTCGACTTGCCATCACCAGGCATAGCTGAACTAATAACTATGGAACGAAACGGGCTATCGGAACTGAGTAGTTTAATATTTGTATAAACTACCCTTAAAGCTTCGGAAAAGTTGGAAGAATACTCACCCTGTTCTTCCTCTGGTAAAACAGTCAGTTTAGCAATCTTCTTAGAAAGAAAATTTGGTATCCTTAACAAGGGAAAATTTTGCTGAAAAGTGCGGCGGTTTTGCTTAGTTTGAATCTGCTCTTCAAATGGAATATTTCCTAACAATGGCTGCTTAACTTTTCTCTTCAGATCATCGACAGTATGGTAGGCATTATCTAGCTTTTCTATTAGTAAGACAATACCAACTCCTGAGATGATACTTGCAACTAATGCCAATACAAAACTGCGTAGGGTATCAGAAGAAGAAATAGAAATGTCCGGTGTAGTTGGTACTTGAAGTAATTGCCAGCCTAGCTCTGTTTGGGATATTTGAATTTGGAGATTCTCGCGGGTTGATAAAAACCGATTTAAACTATCATTTGCAAATTGTAATTTACGCTGTAATTCAGTGTACTGTCTTGTTAGAATTGGCAGTTGCTTACGTCGTTGTGCAAGTTTCTGTTCTATTTTGGTAAGTTCTTGACTTTGCACTTCTAATTTCTGAAGTTGCATCTCTACTTCTGCAAATTTTACACCCAATAATTGCTGTGCCTGTTGACGTAGCAAAGGTAAAAGACTAGCTCGTTTCTCTTTCAATGTTTGAATGGTTGGGTTTTTGTCCTGTAAACGAGTAGATTCAGTTGCAATCTGAATATCAAATTGACGTATTTGAGTAATCAACTGCTGATATAAAGGAGCATTATCCAGCATTGCTGTTGCGCCATTTTTTTCTTTTAGACTCGTTACATTAGCACGAGCTTGAGCTAACTGTAGATCAATTTCTTGTCTTTTCTGAGATAATTCAATGGTTTGTGATGAGATTTGCTCTGCTTGGCTTTCTGGGTTGTCAAAATTATAATTTTGTCTAAAAATTTGCAACTCTTTTTGGAGTTGATCTACCCGATTCTGTGTTAAAGGTAATTGGTATTCAACAAACTGAAGCCCTTGACGTAATTTGGTTTGCCTCCTGATTTTGCTGTAGTCTAAGTAATCTTTAGCGAGCCGTTGTAGTACAGCTTGAGTTTGATCTTGATTTTTACTGTGATAGCTAACTAATATAATCTTGGTTTCACCTAATCGAGTAATTTTTAGAGAATCGATCAGAGAATAATAGTTTAATTCTGGATAAGAAGCTTGTAGCCGTTTAAGAGTGTCTTTCATCAGTTCAGGACTCTTAAGAACCTGAATTTGGCTTTCATAATCTAGACTAGACATCTGTGAGTTAGAGTCTTTGACAACATCCACATCTGTGGAGTCATCATTCACAGGTTCCACTAACAGTTGAAAATTGCCTTCATATTCTGGGGGCTTCTGCTTTAGCACTAAGCTAATAACTGCAATTGTCATAACAGTAATAGTCACACCTGTCATAACTAGCGCTCTTCGCCGTAAAACACCCAGAAATTTTTGCACACTCCATTCTTCTTCCTCTTCAACCCACGGAACAAGTTGATTTTGTTGATTTTGAAGAGATGGAGGCGCAGAATTATTACTGCGATCAGAACTTGAAGGTTGGGAAGGATAATTCTCTATCATATTCTTAAATATTTGGTAATAAGTTAGACAGAATTAGTAGAAAGAGTTTTATAAGCTTCTGTGAGATAAATTTGATACAACCAACAATCTATACTAGATTTGATATTTACTTAATAAACTTATGATGAAATCACAAGTCTTTATTCTTTAATCCATTACACAAATAACGCAAGCTGCTAGTTAGGCTCGTTAAATAGTATGAAATAATACAAGCAATTTAGTTTAAGTATAAGAGAGTACAAAACTTTAAATTTTCTACTTAATAAACGTGAATTTCGGTAATGATATCCAAATTATTCTCTCATAAAAACAATTTATTTTTGGATTCAGTGGAAACACAGGTAATACTTAAGTGCTTAAGTTAACAATTAAGGGATATAAATTATCGATGCTTGGCATGAAGTGGAGTTTTTGCCATACCTCTACTGCGGCTGTGGTACCTTGGAAATGCTGACTTCTACCAAATTCTATGTAAATGCATTGAATAATTAATTCCTCGGACGATCTCTTTCTTTGCATACCTTGCAGTTCGTTGAATAAATATTAAGTGTATTTTAATACAAAGGCAGTGCATCTTTTTATTATACTTTTATTTTCTCAGTATATTATCTAAATCCTGTTCAACAATCAAACAGGAGTCCCCCTAGCCCATAAAACTATTATTTTATAAAGTTTTAGATTAGATATAATTTAAAAATATAAATTTTTAATGAAGTAAATGATTCGATATGGAAACATGGTATTGTGAAGTTCTCAGTGTTACATATAATAAAGTAATAAAGCCTAAAAGCTTTAGTTATAAAGTTGTGTGTGACTAGAGAAACTCAAACAAAAGCTAAACACTACTCAAAACAAAGCATTCTAGAATTAAATTGTGAATAGTAATCATAACTCCAGATATCTCAGTTGACTGAATGTTACTCAAACAATAGAGACTGCCACCAAGCAAGCATAAAATCTCTTTTTAGAAGTTTAAGTAAGTACTGGCTCAACCTGTCAAGTACTTGCTTTACACATAAAAATATTACTTCTCTCTAAAATAATTTGTTCTCGGCTAGAAGTGTTCTCATCATTTTTGTGTTCTCGTATCTGTTAGAGAAGTGTATATATAAACTAGAAAGAGTGTTCTGTTAGTTAGCCTGAATAGAGTTATAAGATCATGCCTAAATGTGCAACATTCAGAGGTCTTTTAAGCTATTGTGGGGTGACGAAATAGACCCTACTTGGGAGCGTGAACTAAACAAAATACAAGGTTTTCAGTTTAGTTAGGGTATGCCAAGCTGTGGCTAACGTGCCGAAACAAAATTAGTCTTGATAGTACCTTATATAAATGAATTAGTTTCGCGAAAATTGTATTTTGTTGAGTCAAGCTTTCTTAGTGAATATTAAGCCAAATTTGTAAATTCTTACAATATAGTCTAGATGTTTTTTCTAGATTATTTCGAGTTTATACAATTTTTGGATAACAGTTTTTTCTATTTCAGACGAGGACATAGACTATGAGACTTAATCAATGGATTAATCAAAATTTTTTGAAATCCATTTCTACTCCTTTAGATGCAAAAAAAGATACAAAAAACAAGCCTTCTGTAAAAACTCAACAATCAATTAAGTTATCTGTAGTTACCCAATTTTTCCCTCCGGATTATGCCGCTACAGGGCAGTTGATTGAAGAATTAGTGAAACAGTTAGGGCAGCAAGGAGTGGATATTGAAATTTTTACAAGTCAGCCAGGATATGCATTTCGTTCTGATACGGCCCCAGCTGTTGAATGGGCTGACCAAATCCGAATTCAGCGATCGCGTACTGCTCAACTCTGGCCGGGTAGAATTCGTGGCAAAGCCATTAATGGTGTGCTATACACCTTGCGGGCGACGCTCTATTTGCTAAGAGGTTCGCGTCGCAACAATGTATTGTTGCTAACTACGGCTCCCCCGTTTTTGCCAGTGATCGGATATCTAGCTTATATCTTATTCAAGTTACCTTATGTATGCGTATTATATGATTTGTACCCTGATATTGCGATCGCACTAGGTGTAATTTCAAAGAGTAACTGGCTGGTGCGATTGTGGCGTGCAATCAATAAACAGGTTTGGTTAAAAGCCAAGGGGATCATAGTACTTAGCCCAGCGATGAAACAACAGGTAGTGGCACATTGTCCCCAAGTAGCTGATAAAATTTCTGTAATTCACAGTTGGGCTAACCCAGAAGCGATCGTACCGATTGCTAAGAAAGAAAACTGGTTTGCCTGGAAGTATAACCTAGTTAACAAATTTACCGTCCTCTATTCTGGCAATATGGGTCGTTGCCATGATATTGACACCATGTTGGAAGCTGCAAAGCAATTGCAAGATGAGCCAATTCAGTTTGTCTGCATTGGTGGTGGTGCCAAACGCGAAGAATTAATGATGGAAGTGGAGCGGTTAGGGCTGACCAATTTTACATTTCTACCTTATCAAGATAAGCAGGTGTTACCTTATTCCCTAACGGCTTGCGATCTATCAATAGTGAGTGTAGATGCAACTACAGAGGGTTTAGTTGTTCCCAGCAAACTTTACTCAGCTTTAGCCTCTGGGCGACCAATAGCAGTAATTTGCTCCCAGACTTCATATCTGAGACAACTCGTAGCTGATGCTAGTTGTGGTAGCACATTTGACAATGGAGATGGTCAAGGTCTAGCGCAATTTATTCGGTTTCTGAATCGAGATCCCCAAATAGGAGAGCAGATGGGCAAAGCAGGTCGTCAGTATTTGCGATCGCACTTCACACCTAAAGTTATCTCTAAACAATACTTGCATGTTTTACAGCAGGCAGTATTTGATGAAATAATCACCATGTCTCGAAGCGATGTAAAGTAAGCATATTTAGGTTTATTAAATTTCTATGATTTTGATAAACCTTAAACAATTTGATCCACAAATTTTTGGTTGCATGGTATAAGACTATTAGGAGAAAAATAAAGCATTAGAATCTTTTGATTTAGTCAAAAACTAACTCTTCGCAAAATCATTTTTTTCAATTACAAAGGAAGTAAATTAATTAAAAAATAAGGTAAAATAATAACAAAATTATCATCTATAATTGAATATTTTTGCAATATTTTTTAGGAGTAGGGCTTTGATGGTCTTATTGATCTCAGTCCCTCCAAGATAGCCTTCCTTGCTCATGGTTTTTGTCTATACAGGAGGTGAAATTACAGATGAGGTGTGACCGAAATCGGAAACGTTCCAAGCGAAGAGCAATTTACTGCCCGATTCATAGTTGCTATATAGATAGCGTCAGTCAAAAATATAAAATGTTTGCTGACCAAGCAGGTCAATTACAGCAACGAGGTATGAGTCGACGGAATGCTTTGATGTTAGTAGCGAACCAAACCACAGTTCCTATAGAAGGGGAATGGTTAGAAGCTTTTTGGTGTGAAGGATGTCAGCAAACAACTTGGTATCACATTCGTAAGTGTGATGATAGTAATTATGAAATTTTGGTAGCACCACAAGAAATATGGCGGCAAGTCACAGGAGTGATTGATTCTCTAGGGAACCCTTCCGTTGGTGAGTTTACTCGTAAAAGCGCCAGGCAAGTTGGTTATCAAGGTCTTAGAGGTTTCCAGTTTGTGAGTTAAGAATTATTAGTGTCATTTCGTTAAAAATATTAATCTTCAATCAAGAACTATGAATAGTCCAAAAATTGTCTCCCAACAGGAGTTAGTGATTGAAGCTGGACGTACAGAGCAGCAGTATTGGAAAGATATATGGCGCTATAGAGAATTATTCTATTTTCTTGCTTGGCGTGACATTCTGGTGCGGTATAAGCAAACAGTGATTGGTATGCTCTGGGCACTCATTCGACCATTTTTGACGATGATCGTGTTCAGCGTCATCTTTGGAAGTTTGGCAAAATTACCTTCAGAGGGGTCAGCACCGTATCCAATACTGGTATTTGCTGCCTTATTACCCTGGCAATTTTTTTCCAATGCTCTAAGTGAGTGTAGTAACAGCCTAATTAGTAATGCCAATTTGATTTCTAAGGTCTACTTTCCGCGCTTAATTGTGCCTGCCAGCTCAGTGATTGTCAGCTTTGTGGACTTTCTCGTTTCTGCAATGATTCTCTTAGGGCTAATGGCCTGGTATAATTTTGTTCCCAATTGGCGGATATTATCATTACCGTTATTTATTGGCATTGCCTTTGCTGCTTCATTAGGAGTAGGACTGTGGTTGGCAGCTTTAAATGTGGAATATCGAGACTTCCGGTACATTGTGCCGTTTATTGTGCAGTTTGGTCTATATGTATCGCCCGTCGGTTTTAGTAGCAGCATTGTACCAGAGCAATGGCGTTTGCTCTACTATTTGAACCCAATGGTAGGCGTGATTGATGGCTTTCGCTGGGCAATTTTAGGGGGAGAGTCCAAACTTTACTGGACTGGATTCACACTATCTCTAGGACTAGTTGCTTTGTTACTGGTAAGTGGCATTTGGTACTTCCGAAAAATGGAACGGACATTTGCTGATGTGATTTAGGAGGGATTTGAAATATTTGATCATAACCACATCAAGTAGTTAGTCTACTACCCACTCTAAAGATTTTGTACTTCGACTTTTTTATATTAACTAACGTGTTAAGAAAATTAAATTTCTGAACAGCAATGACTCAGCAAAACGATTTCGATAAAATACTTTTAGCCCAATCTCAGACCACCTCGCAAACTTTATTTACAACTGAGGTTCCTGGGTTTGAATGGAGTGATGGCGTATCCTATGAACTTGGAATGAAGTTCCAAAGTGCCAAGAGTGGTCAAATTACCGCAATCCGCCATTGGAAAGCGGTCAATGAGACTGGCAATCATATAGGGAGAATCTGGTCGGCAACAGGATCTATATTAGGAAGTGTTACTTTCTCGAATGAAACTTCTTCGGGTTGGCAGCAGCAGGATCTCAGCACGCCAGTGAGTATCTTAGCCAATACCACCTATATAGTGACTGTCAGTTGCAATAGCTATTTTGGTGTAACTAATAACGCATTAGCCAGCCCAGTTGTGAATGGCGATCTCAGTTCAGTTGCTGATGGCAACAATTCAGTCTTTGGTAGTCTGAATTCTTTCCCAACTAATTCCTATCAGAACAGTAACTATTTCCGCGACATAGTATTTGTGGTTGGCAACAGTCTGACTAAAGTAAGCGGCGATAATCAAACTGGTACGGCAGGTTCTGCCTTAGCCAACCCGTTCGTTGTGAAAGCTACAGATAGTAATGGCAATCCTCAGTCAGGAGTGACAGTCAACTTTGCTATCACCAGTGGTGGAGGTTCGGTTTCATCCACTAGTGCGGTAACTGGTAACGATGGTCAAGCCAGCACAGTGTTAACTCTAGGGACAACAGCTGGTATAACAAACACTGTGAGTGCAACAGCTTCTGACATAGGTAGCGTGACCTTCAGTGCCAGGGCTAACCCAGCAAACACTAATGCGATTTATTTAGAAAACCAAAAACCTGGTACTACAGATTGGCGGATTCCCCAAGTAGGTCAATCGGATATTGCTGGCTATGCGACAGCAACTAGTGTAAACAAGGGCGGCTCGTTGCCAATCAAAGTTTCTTTAGCACAGGCCGGAAATTACACGATTGATGTGTATCGCTTAGGTTACTACGGAGGACAAGGCGGCCGGCTAATACTGAGTAGCGGTCAGCTTAACGGAATTACCCAGCCCGCATGTAATTTCGACAGTTCTACCCGCACAGTCTCATGTGAAAACTGGTCAACTTCCTACACGCTACAAGTTGGCAATGACTGGACTAGTGGTTTGTATATTGCCAAGCTAACTGACCAGAGAAGTGGGAGTAAGTCGCAGGTAGTGTTTGTTGTTCGTCATGACAGTGAAAGGTCTGACATATTATTCCAGAGCAGCTTCAATACTTTGCAGGCTTATAACCTCAGTGGTGGTTACTCTCTATACCCAGAACAGAGTACTGGAGGTCAAAGGGGGTTTAAGCTTTCCTACGACAGACCAGTCGCACAACATAGCACGTTAACTGGTAGTAACCCTTATAACAACACTATCTTGTCTTGGGAGTACAATATGGTGCGGTGGCTGGAGTCCCAAAGCTATGACATCTCCTACGTAACTAACGTGGATGTCCACGCCAACCCAAGTTTGCTGCAACAGCATAACGTATTTCTGTCAGTCGGTCACGATGAGTACTGGTCGCTAGAGGAGTTTAATAGTGTCAAGACCAGCAGTATCAACAAGGCTTTTTTCTCAGGGAACAGTGTCTATCAGCGAGTGCGGTTTGAAAACTCTAGTATGGGAGTAGCTAACAGGGTTATGGTTTGCTACAAAGATGCCTCAGATCCTGTGGCACCAACCAACAAATTCCGCAGCCCAGAAAACAACAAGCCAGAGAGTGCGTTGAAAGGCAATATGTACATTGGAGGTAGATGGCGGAATTTCTTTTCTGATGGGTTCGATTTTGTGGTGAAAAACAGTACTCACCCCTACTATGCCAACACAAACCTGAATGATGGGGATAAATTAAGTGGTTTGGTGGGCTTTGAATGGGATGCAATCAATTTAAATGCATCTCCAAGTGGGTTGGTTGTTCTCGGCGAATCCATACAGCCGCAAAACTTTGATCAAGCTGAACTAGAGGGTTTTCCTGCTGGAACAGACCCACGGATTTCCCAAGCAGTTTGCTTCACTTCTGCTAGTGGTGCCAAGGTATTTTCGACTGGCTCTATTCAGTTTATGTGGGGGTTAGACAGCGAGGGCGTTAGCGGGCCTCGCGAAGATGATCGCGTCAAGCAAATGGTTGTCAATATATTAGCAGATATGGGAGCTAGACCTTTGACTCCCGGTTCCGGCATAATTGTGCCTTGAAAAACCGTAACAAAATTCACAAATATTATGCTCTACCCTTGCTGGAGTACTGTCTGTACCACCTAAATGGATGCACCACAGTTATCTTTCATAATTGAGCAAATACTAATCCCAGTTGCTTAGGTAGTGTAGGTTATGAATTTGAGAATCAGACGACGAAGATTTGGGCAGTTGGCTATCGTCAGCGCTGTCACCGCAGCAAGTGCTAAATTTACATCTAAGGTGTTTGCACAAGAGTCGGAGCAGCTTTATGGAGTGACCCTTTCTTCAGCTAGCAAAAGTAAAACACAAGACTTAGTTGACGCTGCTACTGCTAACACCATCCCAGGAATTATCTTTCAGTCTATAAACTTTACAACTGGTCAGGTGTTATTAACTGCCGAAATTGCCGCCGACAGCGTTACTAACTCCCTAGAAACCACTGAGACTGTTGCTAAAGCCTTGGTTGTTAAAAAGCCCAGCGAGCGGATAACTGCTTTTACTGTCCTACCCGATAACACATTTGTTATTGCCGCTGTTGCAGCCACTAAGAAAGGCGATTTCAGTCGCCTGATATCTATTACACCTCCTAAAAAGAGTGGAATTAAGCCTCCAAAAGGCTTGAAAATCAAAAAAAACCAGGATAAAAAGTATAGTACTGTTGAAGGGTTATTATCAACTACTATAAAAGGTAAGCAGGTACTACTTGGTATAATTAGTCTTGCAGAAGGTAGCCCTCCTTTTGAGTTGGCATTTATTGACCAAAACTCAGGGCAAGTAGATTCTAGTGTTGCAACAGGTCTACCATATATTTCCCTCAAGGAGAGGCTTGGTAATCTTGCTCAATCTCCATTAGATAGAAAAATTTACGCTACTAGTGTCGGCGGTGAAGGTGGTCTAAGTTTAGTGCAACTAGACCTAGAGAACAGGGCAGTAGTTAGTGGCAGAGGAAAGATTATCAGACTGGTGGAATTAAGCTTCAAGAACAAGCCTCTGGAAAATGACTTGGCAAGTTTAGCCTTTTCTTCTTCAGGTCAACTATTTGCCCTTGCTGACCCCAAATATGAGGGAACAAATTCCCTGTTCACCGTGGATATGAAAACCGGAGCTATGACTCTGGTGAGAAAATTTGCGGTCGATAAAATTCTATTTGTGCGAGCCTAAGAAAGCCTTGTTCTCTAAGTGATTATCATATACAAGTATGACAAAAAGATTGCTGTTGAAGTAGTTTATAGTATTTTATGCTTAATCTCTGAGTACCGATTCACCGAGGCAAGCGGCAGATATCTGCACGCTTAGATGTTTGGAAGTTGAAAAATATGCTCCACATTTGTTTACCTGGTTTTGCTATCAAAATACTATACGGGGCTGTATTCATATTTTTTCTGGCTTTTACCTTTACTCTTCCTGTGTCGGTACAAGCCAGGAAACATAGAAACTACATCAATACCCAACATCCCGTGGGAACTGTGGTCAAAGCCTCCGGCCCCTGCTTCAATAACAGCGATCGCTATGTAGACTGTGGTAATGGCACGATGACTGATACCGTAACTCGACTTATATGGCTCAAGAAGGCAGATTGTCTTGAAGCAACAGATTGGGCAACAGCCAATTACAAAGCAGCTGAGATTAAGAGCGGCGACTGCAATCTGTCGGATAACTCTTCTTCTGGCGATTGGCGTTTGCCGACCAAAGACGAGGTTACGGCACTATTACCTCCTTCAAATCTAAACTGTACTAATCCGACATTGGTAGATCAAGAGGGTTCAGGCTGCTTTGCACAAGGGACACAGTGGGCTACTGGCATCCAATTCAACTACTGGTCTAGTACTACGGGACCTTACCAGGAGGCTGGGAATTCCGCCTGGGCAATCTTCCTAAACTTCGGCGGCGTTGTCAACACCAGTAAGCCGAGCCTCGTCTACGGTTGGCCTGTCCGTGGTACACCATAGTAGCTTGGGTGTTTTAAGAGAAAAGTTTTCGATCTACTGAGAGTAATTTAATAATGTCTGATACAGTAATTAGGGTTGAAAACCTCAGTAAAAAATACGTGTTGAGTCATCAACAAGAAGGAAGTAGCAGATATAAATCTTTGCGAGAATCCATCAGTGATAGAGTCAGTTCACTGGGTAAAAAATTGGTGAAGTCTTCTGGCAAAGAAATATATAATCCAGCCCGTGAAGAGTTTTGGGCATTGAAGGATGTGTCATTTGAAATTAAACAGGGCGAGAGCATTGGAATTATTGGTCGCAACGGTGCAGGAAAATCAACTTTACTCAAAATTTTGAGCCGCATTACTGAACCAAGCAGCGGCTGTATTTCTCTCAAGGGTAGAGTCGCAAGTCTTTTAGAAGTGGGCACAGGTTTTCACCCAGAATTGACAGGTAGAGAAAACATTTATCTCAACGGTGCCATTCTGGGGATGAGCAAAACAGAGATTAAAAGAAAGTTTGATGAAATTGTCACTTTTGCTGAAGTTGAGAAATTTTTAGATACACCTGTTAAACGCTATTCATCAGGGATGTATGTGCGTTTGGCATTTGCCGTAGCAGCGCATTTAGAGCCAGAGATTTTGATTGTGGATGAAGTTCTGGCGGTAGGAGATGCCCAATTTCAAAAGAAGTGCTTGGGAAAAATGAATGATGTTTCTGAAAAAGAAGGGCGTACCGTCTTGTTTGTTAGTCACAACATGACAGCATTAAAAAATCTATGCGATCAAGCCATCTTGCTCAAATCAGGATGTTTAGTAACTTATGGAGAAACTCATCAGGTCGTATCTAGTTATTTGGAGTCCGAAAATGACTCTAAATTTCTTGAAAGAATCTGGGATGATATTGAAACTGCTCCCGGAAACGATAAAATTCGCATACATCAAATCAGGGTAATTCCAGATATTGATGACTCAATAGATGAGATTACGGTTAAAACCCCTCTCAGGATTGAATTTGAGTATTGGAATTACCTCAATGGTGCTAATTTAAATTTGAGCTTACACGTCTACACACTAGAGGGAGTTTGTGTTTTTAATTCAATCTCAAGATCGATTCCTTGTACTTCAGGTCTAATCAGAGGAGTTTGTTACATTCCTGAAGATTTTTTTAATGATGGAAGTTATCAAATTACGATGATGGTCGTTCAAGATACTTCAACTATACTTTATACATGTGAAAATTTACTGAGTTTTACTGTGCATGATATTGAGAGAGAATTCAAATGGTATGGCAAATGGCAAGGAATAGTTCGCCCTAACTTGAAATGGAGGTTTGCTCCCGTTGAAATATTCGCATCTAAGTCCTGCTAAATTTTTGACTAAAAAATGTTGAAGATGAACTAAGACATAGATAATTCAACGAAGATTTTTAGTAAATTTTTATGATATCAAAGTTACTGTTCTGGGGTGCTTCAGGGCACGCTTTAGTGGTCGCAGACATAATCCGCTTACAAGGAATCTATGAAATTGTTGGTTTCCTTGATAATATGAATCCACAACGTTATGGTGAAAACTTCTGCGGAGCTAAAATTCTGGGAGGACAAGAACAGTTAGATTATTGTAAAGATAAAGGGATTAAGTATATAATTTTTGGATTCGGAGATTGTCAGGCGCGATTAAAGTTGTCTGAATTAATTTATAGAAAAGGTTTTTCCTTAGCAACTGCTATTCACCCAACAGCAGTAATTGCTTCTGACGTGTCTATAGGATCGGGAACCGTAATTGCAGCTGGAGCGGTTGTTAATCCCGGATCAAAGATTGGTCAAAATGTCATTATCAATACTTCTGCGAGTGTTGATCACGAGTGCGTGATAGGAGATGGAGCGCATATTTGCCCAGGTGTTCACTTAGCTGGACGAGTAACTGTGGGGCGTGCAGCCTGTGTAGGAATTGGAGCGACGGTCATAGACCGCGTGCGGATAGGTGCAGGTGCCTTAATCGGGGCTGGCGCGGTTGTCGTCAATGATATTCCTGATGGTGTCTTAGTCTATGGTGTTCCGGCTAGAGTAATCAGAAAAATTGACTTATAAGGAAGATTGATTTATTTGGTGAGGCTGATTATGGAATTTTATAAAAAAATACAATACACTTCTCCTGAAGAAACTAAAAAAGCTATCCAAGAAGCACTCGATAAATATAAGATAGTTCATTTTGTCGGGTTTGATTTTCAAATAAATATTCACGACTATTTCACGGAACTAAGTGATTTTTTAGGACTAGTGATTAGTATGGATGAAGATAAAGACACAGGTAAACGAACGGGTCAACGTTGGATAGATATTAGCTACGATCCCGCACGTCCAAATAAGTACCGCTCAAGTAAAACTAGGCAGCCTCTTCATACGGATAATTCTTATCTTAATCATCATGATGCAGTGAATTATTTTTATTGCTTATCTCAGGCACAAGTGGGAGGTGCTACTTTTTTCTTAGATAGCGAATTGCTCATTAAAGTTTTGGAGCTAGACAATGAGCATCAGTTACTAGAAGACCTAAAAAAAATTCCTGTATCTTTTTCAAAAGAAGGTGTCAGCAAAACTAAGCCCATTATTACAGAAGACGAATTAGGAATCCGCTTAAATTATAATTATTACCCCTTAGATAAAGATAACACTCCAGAAGCTAAAGATTTAGTTGAAAGATTTCAGCACTTCCTTGAAGATCGTGTTCATCATAGCGGAATTTACACGAATATCATATTAACAAAAGGAGATGCTGTATTCTTCCATGACGAAAGACTTTTGCATGGTAGAAATGCATTTTTTACTCCTAACAAAGGCGACCGTATTCTCATGAAAGGTTCTGTAATTTTACATTCAAGAAAATCTAAAAATTTAGAGCTTTTTTGCCCAGCATGAAAACAGCAATTGCTAAATTAGGCTTTGGTACCTGGCAATTTAGCGGGGAAAACCTTATTGCTGGTCAGCATAAAGGATGGGGGTATATTGACGACAAAGAAGCTATTCAAGCAGTTCACCTTGCTCTTGATCACGGTATCCAATTCTTTGATACAGCGGATTCTTATGGAGAGGGTAGATCGGAAGAAATTTTAGGTAAAGCTTTTCAAAGCTATCCGAGTGGGAATTTTATTGTTTGTACGAAGTTTGGCAATCGAAAAGATAATCAAGGTAATTCTTTTCATGATTTTTCTCCGGAATGGCTGGAAAAATCTGTAACTAACAGCCTTGAGCGTTTAAACATTGATTGCATTGATGTTTTACTATTTCATAGCCCGCCAGATAATTTTGATTGGAAAAATTACGATAAGTTTATTCTAGAACGCCTCAAGCAGAAAGGATATATTAAGGAATATGGTGTGAGTTCAAAAACTATCAAAGGCGCATTAAAAGTAGCAGAAGATAAATTTGGAAGTACGATTGAGGCAATATTTAATGCATTGGATCGGCGTGCTGAAGAATATTTATTTAATAAGTTAGATCATGAATATCAATTTATAGCTAGAGTGCCTTTAGCTTCCGGTTTTCTTAAGCAAAAATATTTGTACCAAACTCCAGAGTTTGCCGAAAATGATTGGCGGCATTATTTGTCCGAAATAGATAAAAATTGGTTACTGGAAAGTGCCAGAAAATTAGCTTTTCTAGATGAATTGCCAGGAGGAATTACAATTTCAGCGTTGCGCTATGTCTTATATCATTCAGGTGTTGGAGTCGTTATCCCAGGAATGAGAAATCCTCAACAAGTGAAAGCTAACTTGCAAGCTGTAGAATTTGGCGTACTCGACCCCGAAGTCGTTGAAAAAATAAAACAAGCTGTTAGTGATGTACCAGCACACTGGAAATTTTAGCTTTTAGGTTTGGTTCATAAAAATCATTAATAGCAATTGTTCAAGAACTCTATTGGTTCTCTATATCACCTAGTAAACAGACATAAACTAAAAGGTTATTTACAGCAAATGAGTAACAAAACTCGATTGGAACACTTAGCAATATTCGGTGCGGCTCCTGCCTTTAATGAAAAGCTACATGTGGGTCGCCCTAACATTGGGAACCGCGATCACCTGTTCCAACGAATTAACGACCTGCTAGATAGAAGATGGTTGACTAATAACGGTAGCTACGTTCAGGAGTTTGAACAGCGCATTGCTGACATGATTGGGGTCAAGCATTGCATTCCTATGTGTAATGGAACTGTCGCTTTAGAAATTGCTATTAGAGCAGCAGGACTCACGGGAGAGGTTATCATTCCTTCGTTCACCTTCATTGCTACTGCTCACGCATTACAGTGGCAAGAGATAACTCCAGTCTTTTGTGATATTGATCCTCATACTTACACTATCAATCCGTGGCGGGTTGAGGCAATGATTACACCCCGCACGACCGGAATCATTGGCGTTCATCTGTGGGGGCAACCTTGTAATGTAGAAGCCCTAACAGAAATAGCTCGCAAGCATAACCTCAAGCTGATGTTTGACGCAGCCCATTCTTTTGGCTGTTCCTACAACGGACAAATGATAGGTAACTTTGGCGATGCAGAGGTGTTCAGCTTTCATGCAACTAAATTTTTCAATACCTTTGAGGGTGGAGCTGTCGCCACTAATAATGATGAACTCGCTGGCAAAATTCGTCTGATGAAAAACTTTGGCTTTTCTGGATTTGAGAATGTCAGTTATATCGGCACTAATGGCAAAATGAGCGAAGTTTGTGCTGCAATGGGGCTAACAGGTTTGGAAAGTTTAGACGAATTTGTGGCTATCAACTATCAAAATTACAAACAATATCAACACGAAGTAAGGAATATTCCAGGTGTTAAATTATTAACCTACGATGAGACTGAAAAATCCAACTATCAGTATATTGTGCTGGAAATTGACCAAGAAATTACTCACGTCAGCCGAGATCAATTTGTAAAAATATTCTGGGCTGAAAATATATTGGCTCGACGCTACTTTTATCCTGGATGTCATCGTATGGAACCCTATCGCTCCTACTTTCCTCATGCAGGACTGCTGCTACCGGAGACTGAAAGTTTGGGCAAACGAGTACTGGTTCTGCCTACAGGTACGGCGGTTGGTACAGAGGAAATCAATAAAATCTGTCAGATTATTAGGTTGGTAGTTCAACATAGTCGTGAAGTCAAGGACAGACTAGTTAATGCATCTGAGGAGTTGATACGGACACGTCGATGACAAATATATTCCACTTAGGAAAAATCAGACAATGAGAAATCGCGATTAAACAAACGAAGCAGGTCTCGGCAATTTAGGATAATTCAGTCCGTGACAGATGACTTAGTTTGTATAGCCCCAGACTTTCAGTCTGAGGGCAATTTGTTTGAGTCAACATTATTTAGACAGCATTCCTATGAAACTAAGTGTATTAATACTCGCCTACAATCATGAAAAATTTATTACTCAGGCGCTAGATAGTGTTCTGATGCAGCAAGTTAATTTTGACTATGAGATTGTGATTGGCGAAGACTGCTCTACAGATAATACGCAAGATATTCTGATTGGATATCAACAAGAATATCCAGAGAAAATCCGCTTGTTACTGCCTGAGAAAAATTTGGGAATGCATGATAATTTCATTCAAACTTTTAAAGCGTGCCGAGGTAAATATATAGCGCTTCTTGAAGGAGATGATTACTGGACTTCTCCGGACAAACTACAAAAACAAGTAGATTTTTTAGATACACATACTGACTATACAATCTGTTTCCATAATGCCTTATATCTTTATCAGGATGGCAGTACAAGGTGCTTTATGCCTCCAGAAAATTGTAAAAATACTTTTACTCTTGAAGATATACTTAACTCA
The DNA here is from genome assembly GCF_014698055.1 of Nostoc sp. FACHB-133. Classification (NCBI taxonomy): domain Bacteria; kingdom Bacillati; phylum Cyanobacteriota; class Cyanophyceae; order Nostocales; family Nostocaceae; genus Nostoc; species Nostoc sp. FACHB-133. Next base: position 24,773 of record NZ_JACJSH010000003.1, on the reverse strand, counting down.
AACATTATGTCATTTGCTTCAATAGTGTTTCGACAGGGTTTTATAGAAGAATTTCCAGAGTGGATGTACGATATAAACTTTGTTGATTGGATATTGCAAATTTTACTTGCTCAACACGGAAATATTGGATACATCAATGAAACCATGAATGTATATAGAATTCATCCTAATGGGAATTGGTCTTGGAGAACTCAAATAGAAATGCGCTTGGAAATCTTGAAAGCATATCATTACATCGAAAACTATCTAGACTCTAAATACCAGAATAAAATAAGAATAGCCATGTCTGATAATTATAAATTATTATGTATAGCTTATATGCAAAATGATGATAGAAAAAATGCTCGCAAATTTTTAAATAAATTCTTATTGCAAGACTTATTAAACAATCGCTTGTTAAGCGATTTGTCATTAAAAACTTCATTTTTAATGAATATCTATCTTCCAGCTTTATACAAAGTTTTAAAAAAAATAAAGTATACTTTTATAAGTAAAATAGCATCTGAAAAAATAATTTAAAAAGTTTTACTTAGTAAAAAGACATATAAGGTAATAGCCAAACTTTACTAGTTATTTTTTTAAATAGCAAAGGTTGGCTAGCTGAAGATATTAGGTAGGAGAAGTCAAAAGAAGTAATGATCGCGTCGCATCTAGCAAATTTACAAAAGCTGTTGTTTAAGCTTGAATTAAAATAATAATGGTCAGACTTATACGATGAATCAATATGTTGCGTATGATGTTCAAGAGATATCCTCTGCTCGCTTAACATGAAGGCTTAATTATTATAAATAAGAATAATTTAAGTCTGCATCTATCGTAAGATACTTTAATAAAAACTATAATTTAATCAGATATATGAATGTCCTGCATATTAATCAATCCGATATTGGTGGCGGTGCGGCGATCGCAGGCTATCGCCTTCATCAAGGTTTATTGCAACAAGGTGTTAACTCAAAACTGTTAGTTGGCAAAGTTAACACTGATAGTAGCCTTGTTGCTGCCGTAGGTCATAAGTATCGCGTAGAAAATCAATTATTGCGTTTGACTAGGCGCTTAGGATTAAATTACCTCCATTTACTAAGCACGTTTGACATCTGGAAGCATGATTTTTATGAACAGGCTGATATTATTAATTTCCACAACCTGCACACAGGGTATTTTAATTATTTAGGTATTCCTGGATTAACCAAAAGTAAACCTGCTATTTTTACCCTCCATGATATGTGGAGCTTTACCGGACATTGCGCCTATAGTTACGATTGCGATCGCTGGCAGCAAGGTTGTGGTCAATGTCCCTACCCTGGAACTTATCCAGAGATAGCAAGAGATAATACTCATCTAGAATGGCAACTGAAAGACTGGGTTTACGGTAAGTCTGATCTCACAATAGTGACTCCTAGTCAATGGCTGACTGAGCAGGCAAAAAAAAGTATACTTAACCGATTTTCAATTTATCACATACCATATGGTCTTGACACTGATGCTTATCAATCTTTAGATAAAGACAAATGTAAAAATATTTTAGGTATTCCTGCCGAGAAAAAAGTTATCATGTTTTGTGCAGATGGCTTACAGGATTCTCGTAAAGGTGGGGATTTACTTGTACAAGCGATCCAAACTTTACCTCAAGCGTTAAAAGCGGAAACATTATTACTAACTTTGGGTAGTGGAGGGGAAAAAGTTCTTGAAGTAGTGGGAATACCAACTTTAAACTTGGGGTATGTAAGTGGCGATCGCATGAAGTCAATAGCCTATTCTGCGGCTGATGTATTTATCTTCCCCACTCGTGCGGATAATTTACCTTTGGTACTGCAAGAGAGTATGGCATGTGGTACGCCAATGGTTTCTTTCAAAGTTGGTGGTGTACCTGATTTAGTCCGTGCAGGAATAACTGGTTATTTAGCTCAACCAGAAGATACACAAGATTTTTGTAATGGTATTGTCCAATTACTAATAGACAAAGAGCAACGGTACAAAATGAGTGAAAATTGTCGAGTGATCGCACTTCAAGAGTATACCCTGGAACTGCAAGCAAAAAAATACATTGAGCTATACCAACAGGTATTGCGATCGCCATGATTGGGATAGGGTGATATTGACAACAGGTTACACTTACGCCCTTATCTATAACTGTAATGTTTGTGCATTATAAAGTGGATATTTGAAATCGCATCAGTGAAAATTGTCCATTTGCAGCAATACCCATCTTATACATTCCCCTCAGTAAGTCCTTGGTAAATGCTATGAATAGGCAACAATAATGCAAAAGCATATTCTTTTAGTTTCTTTCCTACCACCAATGGCAGGAACTGGTAGTCCTATTATTTTAAAAAGACATCTCAGCCAACTTGAGCTTCAAGGCTGGAAAATATCAGTTGTAGTACCAGAATCATCTCTAAGCAATACAAATAAATTTTCCAGTTCGTGGCAGATTATTCCTTTAACTGGTCGCAAATGGTGGTGGCCTCCTGTTAGACGGAAAATTTCAGGGCTATTAAAAATGCGTCTACCTCTTTGGCGATGGGAGTGTGAGCAATATCTACTAAAAGAGCGACCCTCAGTAATTTTGACGTGTCTTTGGGATATCTATCCTTTATTAGCTTTGCATCTATCACAAAGTTGGAACGTTCCTCTATCAGTCATAATTCATGATCAAGAAGAAGTATGGGCGAAATCAGAAGACGAACGTTGCCGCATTAGGCAACGCTCTCTAACTATACTTAACAAAGCAGCTAGAATCTGGCCAGTTTCGTCAGAGCTTGCAAAAGTTTACAACCTTAACAATACCGAAAAAAGTTCTGTCCTTTACCCCATTCCTGAAAAAATCAATTGCAGTTTTGTGGAATGGAAAAGTAATTTCCAGTCCCATCCTGTTGTTGCTCATGCTGGAAGCTTACATCCATTTCAATTTACTAACTTTCTAATCCTTGCTCAAACTCTGCAAAAAATAAATGGGATACTTTTAATCATTGCTTCTGGTGATAATTCTACTTTGACTAAGTTGCTTGATATGTGCCCAAATGTTAAATATCATGAGCCTTTTGAGCAAAATAAAGATGTTATCAGCTTTCTATCAGATAACGCTAGTTGTATATTGGTATCCTACTCCTTCTCCCTAGTTGAACAACCTTGGGCAGCCACTAGTTTTCCGAGCAAGTTAGTTGAGTTTTCAAAATTAGGTTTACCAATCCTTATCCTGTCACCTCGCTCTACAGCCATATCTGAGTGGGCTGAGAGAAACCAGTGGCTTGCACACATTACCCAACTAGATAACGCAGAAATTTTGAATACTTTAGTCAAGCTGACAAACAAAGAAACTTGGATGCAAATGTCCGATCAAACACAAAAATTCGCTCTTCATGAATTCAATCCAGAACGTATTCATTCACAGTTTGTATTTGAGCTACCTGATACGGTATTTTAATATTAATCAAAAACATTATATGACGTGTTATAAATAAACATGCAAATTAAAAAAATATTTATATGGATTTTAATAATATTTATAAATTGATTAATCATATATTTTATCTACCTATATCAGAATTGCAGAAGATGTATATAAATTATTGCTATACACTTGATAAAAAGCAAAACGCCAAGTTTTCAAGTCTAAAATTGATAATTTTTGGGATTCAGTAATTGCATGAAATTACTATTCATCATCCCCGAATATCCACCTTGCTCTGGTGGTGGAATAGCTACTTTTTATAGTAACCTGCTACCAGAACTTTCTCGTCAAGGACATCAAGTTCGTGTAGTAGTGGGTAGTGCCTTTTCATCAGCACTAACCGACTATCAGGTAAACGGATTAACCATAGAATTTCTCAAACCCCAAGCAGTAAATGCTAATCTTGCAAAATTTAATCGTTACCATGCAATTCCAGAATTTCAACGTCATCTTGCAGCTGCTTGGACAATATGGGAACAAGTAAACGGAGGTCAAGACTACGACTTAGTTGAAACAACAGATTGGGGTATGTTGTTTGCCCCTTGGATTGTCTCAAAAAACAGTCCACCCACCGTTGTTCAACTTCATGCCAGCATTGGTCAAATAGATTTTTCTGATCCTCAACTTGATAATCAACTCCAAGGTAGTTTGATTCGTTTATTAGAATTAAACCTACTATCGCTAGCAGATGAGTTGCAAGCTAACAGTCAGTCTAATGCTAAGATTTGGCAACAGATGACTGGCAGAGATGTTACCTATATTCCCCCAGCTCTGTCTTCTAAGCCTATTACCAAACCATTAAATAAATCTGCTAATGGTTTAGTGGTAGGGCGGATTCAGTACTGGAAAGGGCCAACAATTCTCTGTGAGACTCTAAGATTACTTGGGGAAAAATCACCTAATATCAACTGGATTGGTCGTGATACAGTTTATCGAGATTCAAAAACTTTAATGTCTGCCTATCTTACACAGACCTATCCTGATATTTGGGGAAAAAAAATTCAGCCATTAGGAACTTTTTCTCCAGAAAAAACTTGCCAACTCCAAGCAACAGCAAACTTTATACTTGTACCGTCTATTTGGGACGTATTCAACTACACCTGTATAGAAGGTATGGCTCAAGGGCAGCTTGTATTATGTTCTCAGGGAGCTGGAGCAGCAGATTTGATTACTGATGAAGTCAATGGTTTAACTTTTAAAGTAGGTGATCCCCAAAGTTTAGCAAAAGGCTTAGATAGTCTACTGAGTTTGAGTGTCGCAAAACGAGAAGAAATTGGCAAGGCTGCTCAAGAAACTGTCAAGACAAAACTTGCACCGACTAAAATTGCCCAACAAAGAATTGAAATTTATCAAAAGCTGATCGACAATGGTAGATTTTCAACTAGTCCTAATTCTTGGTTAATTGATGCTGTTTCTCCTACACAGCCTTTAGAAAAACCATTAGAATTTCTTGATCGTCTACCTTTGCGTGAGTTGAGTAATTATCTGTGGAAACGCAGTCTGCAAAAATTTCTAAGTTGATAGCTATGACTCATCCTTCCTTAGCTTTATGTATTCCTGCTTACAATGCTACAGCTTACTTACCGCGATTACTTGAGTCTGCCTTAGCACAGACAATTCCGTTCGATGAAATCTGGGTTTATGACGATTGCAGCACCGATGAAACGGGGAAAGTCGCTGCTGAGTTTGGAGCTAAAGTTATTAGAGGAGAAATAAATCGCGGCTGTTCTCACGGTAAAAATATGCTAGCAGAACACACAACTTGCGAGTGGATTCATTTTCATGATGCTGATGATGCCCTATATCCAAATTTTGTAGAACAAGCTCATCAATGGATGGCGTTAGAGAATCCGCCAGATATTGTGCTATTCAATTATGAATGGCGACGAGATGATACTGGAGAGTTGCTCGGCATTTGCAAGTTTGATGATGCCGAATTGAGACGAGATGCGATCGCATACACAATTAGACGACAAATTAATCCCTTTTGTGGGTTGTATCGCCGTTCAGCATACCTAAAGGCAGGTGGTTATGACACTGATCCATTAGTACTTTACAACGAAGATGTAGCATTCCATTGTCGGATGGCGATCGCAGGTTTAAAATTTGCGGCTGAACCGACAACTACAATCATTAATTACTATCGAGCTAATTCTATGTCCTCTGCTAACCAAATTAAATGTGCCCAAGCACAATTTCATGTTATGCGGAAGGTATCTGAATCTCTCAAAGGGAAATACTCTAATGAAATTTCTCAAAAACTTTGGGGAATTGCTGGAGTTTCTGCTGCTTATTTAGACTGGAACACTGCTGATAGCTGTGTGAATCTAGCTTTCTCTCTCAACAGTAAAACTCCTAATCATTTAAGTGCTTTATTCCGGCTGTTATGTAATTTTAATCCTTATTTTGCTATTCGCTTTAGAGAGTGGTTAATCAGATTCTTTAAGCCACAGCTTCGTCAGCCAATAATCACTGAGTCTGGGAGAATCTGAATTTATTGCTGGATGTTAATGGGCAAGATTTTACGGGCTATCTAATAGTTTGAGCAAGCAATGCTCAAGAATCAGTCTGGAATCAGCATTTCGCTCTTTAGAATTTGCTATAAATAACAATTAAAATGTCAATAAGTCCATTAGTCTCAATACTCATACCCGTTTACAATGCCGAGCCATATCTACGGGAAAATCTAGACTCGGCTCTAAATCAAACTTGGCGAAATATAGAAATAATATTAGTTGATGATGGCTCTAAAGATGATAGCTTGGCGATAGCTAAAAGCTACGAATCAAAGGGTGTAAAAGTGATTTCTCAAGGTCAAAATAAAGGACAAACGGCTGCCTTAAACAGATGCTTGGCAGAAGCGAAGGGCGACTTTATTCAATACCTTGATGCTGATGACATTTTAGAACCACAAAAAATTGAAGTACAAATTAAGCGTCTTTTAGAAGAACCTAGCGGTACTCTGGCGATCGCACCCTGGGCAAGATTTTATCAAAATGATTTGTCAACCGCTAAATTTGTACCCAACAACGATTGGCGCGACTTTGATGATCCCATCGCTTGGCTGGTGGAATGTTGGACAGGTCACGGAACAATGCCCCCAGGCTCTTGGCTATATCCACGAGAAATCATTGAAAAGACTGGTTTATGGCATGAAGAACTAACACTGAATAATGACATGGAATATTTTACAAGAGCCGTACTTGCCAGTAGGCGCTTAGTTTTTTGTCCTGAAGCTAAATGGTATTATCGCTCAGGAAACCCTAGCTTGAGTGGACAACGCTCTGAAAAAGCCTTGTGGTCTCAATATGAAGTCATTCGACTCAGTACAGAACGATTATTAAGTGTTGAAAATAGCGATCGGACACGTTATGCTGCTGCTTGCTCTTGGCAGAACTTTGTTTTTCTTGCTTATCATCGTTTACCAGAGTTAGTGCAATATGCAGAGAAGAAAATTACTGAACTTGGCGGTTGTGATGTCAAGCCAGGCGGTGGTTCACTATTTAGAGTCTTGAGAGATATTTTTGGCTGGAAGGCTGCAATGAATTTGCAAAGATTTTACTATCGGTATCGCTATCAAATAAATTACTAAATAGTTTATTAACTCCAGTGCAGTCACTTTTATAATTTTAATTGCTATAAAAAAGAGGAAATAATTTGCCAAACAAAATCAAGAAAGGTCTATTTGTAACTTTCTCCGTCTATGTTAATAGTGCTTTTGGTGGAGTGCAGCGCTGCACAAAGGAATATCAAGAAGTTATTGAAGCGGCAGGATGGAGCTTAGAACTTTTAGCGTATGAAATAGATCGCCGATGGCAGGCGAGAATTTTCCGCAAACTTAAACCATCGAGCTTTTATAATCGCATTCCGCAGTCTTTTGTTGATGCCTTAATTGCACAAGTTCAATCAGAACATATTCCTTACGTATTTCTCAACCAAGTGGATGCATTACCTATTGCACCATACTTAAAAAATGCCGTACCAGATGTCAAGATTGTCTTGCTATCTCATGGGGCGCAGTTTGTCGATGATTTTCTTGCAGCGCAGAATCAGACTTCAATATCTCCAAGGAAGCGATCGCATCTAGCTAATACAATTCTTGATGAGATGCAACTTAGGCAATATATAGATCATGTATTTACATTAAGTGAGCAAGAAGTCGCATTTGAGCGTTGGCTAGGCGCAAAGTCCGTAAGTTGGCTGCCTCGCATTATTTCACCAAAGCCTCTAGACTGGAGACCGATTGCTGGTCGTGCAGGGTTTGTTGGCACATTAGCTCATCAACCAAACTATGAAGGACTGCTAAGTATATTGACTAACTTGCAAACTAGGAAAGATTTTGAAGGAACTATCAGAATAGTCAGTAGTTCAAAAGAACTGGGCAAATATTTAGAAGAGCGGTTTCATTTCGTTAAATATCTAGGTCGCCTTGATAACGAAGACCTTAAAAATGAAGCATCAACTTGGACATGGTTCATTCATCCTTTATTTATATGGTCTCGCGGCTGTAGCACTAAGCTAGCCGATGCACTGGAGTGGCAAATACCTGTCCTAACCACTGAAGTAGGTTGTAGAGGATACACATGGCAAAAAGGCAATGTGATTAGATTCGATGCAATAAACGAGTATTCTTCTTATTTATGTGGCAAGGACTCAGAATATGATATATCTTTAGTCAGACAAAAACTAATCCTAGCCTCAGAAACATCTCCTTCTGTTCTTGATGTCGCTGCACTAGCTAAACTAGCTTTGAACAAAATAAGCTAATCTGCATTTTAATTTTTGGGCTGAGTCCCTAACAGCATGGGCTTCATAGCGATCATCATACAATTTTGATGCGTGACAGATACTCGGAAAAACCCTAGTCATTATCCAAAGTTATGAATATCAAATAACAGCTATTTACGATCGGATTATTTGGAAGAATGCCAGCCGATTGTCATATTTTAAGGTATTTTTTTCAAGACAGTAGAGGAAAATCAAAATAATGACCTATCAAGACACTGTAAAAGTTCATATCGTCACCTATAGAAGACCACATCTTTTAGTCAGAGCATTAAAAAGTTTAACTAAGCAAACTTATACATCATGGATCGCAGAAGTTATTAATGACGATCCTACAGATGATAGCGTCAATCAAGTTATCAAAAATCTAAATGATTCTAGGATATTTCTATCTCAACCAATGATTCATAGAGGAGGCACAGAAAATTTTAACTATGCTTTTCGAGCCCAAGACACTAAGTATGCCTGCCTACTTGAAGATGATAATTGGTATCAAGAAGATTTTTTACAGTGTATGATATCTGCATTGACTAATTTTCCTAATATAGAACTTGCTTGTGCTAATGAAATTATCTGGAAAGAGGAACCAGATGGTAGCTGGTTAAATACGCAAAAAACAATTTGGAAATATGACAACGATTTTGAATTATTCAAATCTAACTTATTAGACAAATGTGGTTCTGCTAAAATTTGTAATAGTTCAATGTTTTGGAGAACAAAAAACTCACCTAATTGGCAAACACCACAGTCTATTCCTATAGACGTAACTGAGCATTTTCGAGAACGGATTATCCCACATCCTATATTGTTAGTAAAAAAGCCACTTGTGAATTATGCTGAAACTATTGACTCTTATAGGTCTTCTGATGTCTCAAGATGGGGATCTTACCAAGTTTTGTTAATTGGCTCCATATTTGAAACAGTTTATGGTGATATGTTTGATATGAGACAACAGTTAGCCGATTCTCTTTGGCAAAAAGCATTTACTTCTCAAAAGCAATTATACACATCTTTGCTATTTACTGGACTCGTGTTTAAAGAAGCGAAGATATTATGGTCAATGTGTCCTCTAAACTTAAAGTTAAGATTTTTAATGACTCTCGTAAGAAGACCAGTATCGTCTCTGCTCATCTTAAAATCAAAAATCCTGCAAGAAGAAGCTTATAAATTTCTGGTTAACAGCAAAAATTTTACTTAGCTCCGATCATTTTTTATTTACGATAGAAAGCACTATAACTCTTATAGCTATAAGTTTAGGATTAGCTTCTGTTTTTATTCCTGCCGATCCTCGATTAGGTTTATTGAAGTATTGGGTATTGGGTGAGTTTATTTGTGGTTCACTAATATTCATCGCTCTTTGACAAACAGATTTCATTTTTGTATTACGTCATAGTTCTCTAATATCTGATAAGCCTTGGGCAGCCTAAAATGCGTATTCTACTCACTGCCGATCCTGAACTACCAGTACCACCAAAACTGTAGGTGGTATTGAGCGCATTGTTGATTTATTGATTACAGGATTACAAACTCGTGGTAACACCGTGGGACTAGTTGCTCACCCTGACTCAACCTCAAAAGTAACTCAATTCTTTCCTTGGCGGGGGAAGCGATCGCAAAGCAAATTTGATGCATTACAGAATACAATAACCCTAGGGTCAGCAGTAAAAAAGTTTCAGCCCGATATTATTCATAGTTTCTCTAACATCCTTTATTTATTACCTCTGTTACCATCTAGCCTCCCCAAAATTAATAGGTAATAGGTGATTTATTTGCTCAAATTACTGAAACCTTTACAAATAAAATACTTTACTTTAGTCTACAAATCACCTCTTATGCATAATGTAACTTTGCAGATTAATCTTTCACCCGGTGATATTAACTACGCCCATCTAACAGTACCAAATTTAGTTACTGCACATCGTACAAATGTAGATGAAACCCTAGCAATAGTTGATTGTTGTCGTCCCCAAAAAACTAAGATTATTAATCCATCTCATCGCTTCCCTGAAACTGAATTCAGTCAGAGAGTAGAAAAAATTACCTTGATAGCTGAAGAGTTAAAAGCTCAGGGTTATCTAGACCGAATTGTTTACTTGTACCCTGGTAATTCCTTACAGCCACTTCTCTCTCGTAAATACTTAGGCAATTGGGTAAATAAAACACATGATTATGGTGGTTGCGCTCTTATGTCTTATCTAGCAGCTTTTGAAGCAACTACTACACGTTATATTATCCACTACGATGCTGATATGCTGCTTTATCAAGCACCAAATTATGATTGGTCAGTTGAAGCCAGATATCTGATAGATCAACATCCCAAAGCAATAGCTGCTAGTCCAAGAATTAGCCCACCCTTTAACAAAGATAAAAATATTCTCGATGCACCGAGCATCCATGAAGGGAGACCACTGATTCCAGTTGACGGTGGCTGGCGTAACGATTGGTTTAGTACCCGTTGTTTTTTTATGGATAATGAAAAATTAAATACTTATTTACCACTTATTCAAGGTCGTCTATTGATAGAAACCTTGCTTGTTAAATATTTAAATCGTGGTTATCCCAGATCTCCAGAAATAATGCTCTTTAAGCGGATAGGTGGTGCTGGTGGTTGGCGATTGAATCTCAAATCTGAACAAGCATGGCTTTTGCATCCTGCGACTAAACCACCACAATACATAAAGCTTCTGCCACAAATTCAAGAGTTTGTCATGAAAAATCAAGTCCCATTAGAACAAAAAGGTGAAGCTGATATTAATCTATTAGCATGGGAAAACTTTCTCACTACATCAACCTGATATTAACTCTAATCACTGCTGTAGCATTAAACTTATTTATTTTTCAGTAAACTCAAATCTAGTACGTTGAGATACTTTTAATTTAACAATTGATTGGTCGTGATAATCTAGAAAAGCAATTTAATGCATACAAGCTGAATATTTATGAAATATTGGAATCCTAAGTATAAAATCTTAGACCACTGGCGCGGTATTGCTGCCTTATGGGTAATGATTTTTCATGATTTTGGAACAAATAAAATAATAACTAAACCAGTGTCATGAGAATCTTGCTCAGTGCCGATCCTGAACTACCAGTACCACCAAAATTGTATGGTGGTATTGAGCGCATTGTTGATTTATTGGTTACAGGATTACAAACTCGTGGTAACACCGTGGGACTAGTTGCTCACCCTGACTCAACCTCAAAAGTAACCCAATTCTTTCCTTGGCCGGGGAAGCGATCGCAAAACAAATTTGATGCATTGCAGAATACAATGACCCTATGGTCAGCAGTAAAGAAGTTTCAGCCCGACATTATCCATAGTTTCTCTCGCATCCTCTATTTATTACCTCTGTTACCGTCTAGCCTCCCCAAGGTGATGTCTTATCAGCGAGATCCCAGCCATCGCACCACTCGCTGGGGTACAAAGCTTGCTAAGGGTTCTCTAACTTTTACTGGTTGTAGTGATTATATTTGTAGCATCGGACGAACTGCCGGGGGAGTTTGGCATACGATCCACAACTGTGTGGAACTAGAAAAATACACTTTCCAACCAAAGGTAGCTCCCGATGCACCACTGGTATTTCTCGGCAGAGTAGAGCAGATTAAAGGAGCGCATAGTGCGATCGCTATTGCTAAAAAAACCGGACGCAACTTAATCATTGCTGGTAATCACTCCACAACTGGGGAAGCAGGTCAATACTGGCAACAACAAATTCTCCCTCAACTAGGAAAAGATGGAATTGAGTATGTTGGGCCTGTCAACGATGCTCAGAAAAATTATCTGTTGGGACAAGCTGCTGCCATGATTGTACCAATTGAATGGGAAGAACCTTTTGGTATTGTTTTTGCTGAAGCCTTGGCTTGTGGTACTCCGGTAATTTCATGTCCTAGAGGTGCATTGCCAGAGATTGTGCGTCAAGGTATTGACGGTTACTTAATTAACAGTATTGACGAAGCAGTTGTTGCTGTTAACCAATTACTAAATATTGATCGTTATCAATGTCGTCAACGGGCTGAAAAACATTTTTCAGCTTCTGTTATTTTAGATCAGTACGAAAAACTTTATCATAACCTTTTGTTTTAGTTAAAAGAAGATGAGCATAGAAACAATTTCTTTACCTTTACCTCTAACTTGGATACAAACGCTGGATTTTAAACATAAATTGGGAATTTGCGAACGATTGTTTGGTGAGGCGATCGCATTAAAAGGCATTTGTTGGGTGGAAACCGGAGCAGGAATTCCCTGGAAGCTTGATTTGACAAATTGCACCCATCGCTGGATTGTTTATGGCAAATATGAAGGAGCAGCATTTCTAAACTGGGCGAAAAAATTTCTCCCTAGCGATGGTATTGTTGTAGACTCAGGTGCAAATATCGGTCAAATGTTAATGTACTTAGCTCAGTGGCTACCGCAAGGTAAAATACTAGCATTTGAACCCGGTACTGAAGCAGGCAACTGGCTAAAAGAATGTTTAGCAATTAACACCACTCTGCCCGTAGAAATAATTAAGGCAGGACTTGGTACATCTCTGGCTCAATTACGTCTCAACCATATTGGAGATAGCTTGGGACATGGTGCTTGGAGCCAAATATCTGAAACTGAAGGTGAAAAAATTCAGATAGTACGTCTAGAAGACGAATTAGCTGCACGTTCTATTACAAAAGTAGATTTGTGGAAGTTGGATGTAGAAGGTTATGAAATTTCAGCCTTACAAGGTGCAGAAGCTTTTTTAAAGGAGCAACGGATAAAAGCTATTTACGCAGAGATGATAGATGAAAATGGGCAGCGAATTCGAGATTATCTTACTCAGTTTGGCTATAGCTGTTACCTATTTGACTCACGAGGTAAAATATATTCTCCAAGTCAATGGCCAAGTCATACTAACGGACTTTTCCTGCCTAATTAAATTGTAATATGCAATGTATCCTAGTTTAAAGCGTAAAGTTTTAATCATCAGTCCCCACTTCCCGCCCATTAATGCCCCCGATCATCAACGGGTAAGAATGTCTCTACCCTACATGGAACAATTTGGTTGGGAAGCTCACGTTCTCACGGTTCAACCAGACTATGTTGCAGGTATTGAAGACTCTCTACTAGCAAAAACAATTCCCGATCGCATCCCTGTAACTTATACAAAGGCATTACCTCTGCAACAAACTCAGCGTATTGGTCTAGGTAGCCTGGGTATACGAAGTTTTCCCTATTTACTCAAGGCAGGCGATCGCTTACTTCAGCAAACAAAATTTGATTTAATATACTTTTCAACAACTGTATTTATCACAATGGCTCTGGGTACCCGATGGTATCGCCGCTTCCGCATACCTTACGTCTTGGACTTTCAAGATCCCTGGTTAAGCGATTACTACAAACAGACAAACACACCTCCACCAGGGGGACGCTGGAAATATGGGTTTTCTCAACTCCAAGCAAAACTGCTGGAACCCAGAGCTATGAGCAAAGTCAGTCATGTCATTAGCGTATCACCAGCCTATCCAAAAACTCTACAACAGCGATATCCACATTTGCTTTCAGAACAATTTACTGTTTTACCCTTTGGTGCGCCTGAGCCTGATTTTGAGCAACTACCCTACCTCAATATTCAACAAAAAATATTTAACCCTCATGATGGTAAACGTCATTGGGTTTACGTAGGTCGAGGTGGTAACGATATGGCTTTGGCACTGCGGACTCTATTTCTCGGCATCCAGTCAGAGCGTCGTCATCACCCTGAAAAATGGCAAGCAGTTGAATTACATTTTGTAGGTACTAGTTATACACCAGGAAATCGCGCTGTCAAAACCGTAGAGCCGATTGCTCAAGAATTAGGTGTTGCGGACTTAGTTCGAGAACATGTCCATCGTATTCCTTACTTTGAAGCGCTACAAGTTCTTGTCGATAGCGATGCTATTCTAATGATTGGTTCTGATGACCCAGACTATACCGCCTCTAAACTCTATCCTTGCATTCTAGCCCGCAAACCCGTTCTGGCAATTTTTCACCAGCAAAGTTCTGTAGTCAATATATTACAGAGTTGCCAAGCTGGTAAATCTGTAACCTTCACTTCCCAAAACAAACCAGAAGATTTGCTCCCCAAGATAGTTGACCAGCTCAATTGGTTATTATCTATCCCAAAAGGTTATAAACCAGAAACTAACTGGTCTGCTTTTCAAGCTTATACCGCTAGAGAAATGACTAAAAAGCAATGTAGTATATTTGACAATTGTCTTACTACTGCCAAAATTAACAAATCATTATGAACGGATACTTTGAGTCTAATCCTCAGCCTTGGGAATACTTTCCTCGCCCCCCAAAGAAGAAACAAGATCAGCTATTGAGAGTATTTTGGATAATCGCTTTAGGGCTTTTTGCTTTTGAAATCTTCTTCAATGAAAATACCTCTTTACTTAGTAAAGCTGGAGCAATATTGATTACTATTGCTTCTTTGGTACCTAGCTATCTTTGGTGTTCAGGTCGCGCTCATGGAATGCCTATCTTCCCATTTTTTGCTCTCACTTTCCTTTGGACTTATGCCTTACCACTTGTCAGTAATCATCCAACCGTTATGACTTATTCTCCCAGTAGCCATTTGTTTGCTGGTCTGACGGTAGCTGGGTTTTTAGGACTAGGAACCTTAGTCTGGTTCCGATTTGTCAAATCTATTCCTCCAATGCCTAAGTTTTATCGGAGTTTGAACATTCGTAAAGGCATTAACTTTTTCTTATTTATATTGATAACCAGTGTTTTATTTAATGTATATAGTAATGCTGGCTGGCTTGAATCTATTAATGGAGGAACAATTGCTGTAGTGCGCGGTACAATTTTAGGATTAACCGCACTAGGTGTTTTTGTCCTTTCTTATCAATTAGGAAAAAAAGAATTATCAAAATTACAGGCTAGATTGTTTATATTATTTCTAATTGCAAATTTAGTGACAAGTACAGTTGCATTGCTGCTTGTCTCTGCTTCTAGTATCTCTTTGCTCGCTATAATTTCCTTTGTTATTTCTCGAAAAAAAATACCTATAATATCAATTATAATCCTTCTGGTTATCTTGAATTTTTTGCACTATGGCAAAGGAGAGATGAGAGCTAAGTATTGGTTTGCTAAAAATAGCTCTTGTTATGTTCAACCCTGGAATTATCCTGCTTGGTATTCTGAATGGATAGGCTATT
This sequence comes from Nostoc sp. FACHB-133, assembly GCF_014698055.1. Taxonomy (NCBI): domain Bacteria; kingdom Bacillati; phylum Cyanobacteriota; class Cyanophyceae; order Nostocales; family Nostocaceae; genus Nostoc; species Nostoc sp. FACHB-133. The sequence goes on along the minus strand of NZ_JACJSH010000003.1, from coordinate 9,364 downwards.
CACTAACTTATATAAATAGAAATAAGAGTGAAGATAATTTACCTAGTAATTCCGAAGAAAAAGCTTCTTTTGTCGAACGATCTAGTGTAATCCAAATGCTACTTTTAGCTCAGGACAAGAGTCCCGATAGAATACCTTATTTATACGGAGCGACCTATGCAATATTACCAGAACTTTTAGTCCCTCGGATATTAAACTCTAATAAAATCAGGTCTCACGAAGGTACAAGCATTTTAAACGTACACTATAAACTACAGACATACGAACAAAGTGTGAAAACTACTATTGGCTGGGGTTTGCTAGCTGAATCCTATGCCAATTTTGGATTAATTGGCTGTGGAGGACTGGCTATTATTTTGGGTGCAGCTTATGGAAAAGCAACTCGTTGGAGTATGAATGCTCCAATTTTATCATTCCAGTCTCTGTTTGCTGTACTGATGATGTCATACTCTTTCCAATCTGAATTTTCTGCCGGAGTATATGTTGCTGCTTTATTTCAATCAAGCACAACAATTGCTGGTATTTCGTTAGTTTTGATGAAAAAGCAGCGGGTTTCACGACATGCTTTTCAGGGGGGACAAATGAATTAAATTATGAATACGATAAAACTGGCAATTATCACATCTCACCCAATACAATACTACGCACCTTGGTTTCGTTACCTGGCTAGTGCTGGTGATTTGCAGATTAAGGTATTTTACTTGTGGAACTTCGGTGTTACACATCAGCTTGATACAGGCTTCCAGCAAGCTCTACAGTGGGATATTCCCCTCTTAGATGGATATCAATACGAGTTTGTACCAAATGTTAGTTATAAACCAGGAGTTCATCATTTTTGGGGGTTACAAAATCCATCTTTAATCTCACAAGTGAAAGCCTATAATCCTGATGCAGTCTTCTTGATGACCTACAACTACGCTAGCATCTATAAATTTCTCTGGAAATGGAATTCATCTGAGATACCGTTGCTATTTAGAGGTGATTCCCATAGACTACTACAGCCTACTGGAATTAAAGCATGGGCACGTCAGCAGTTTATTACCCAGATTTATCGCCGTTTTGCTGCTTGCCTTTATGTAGGTAAAGCTAATTATGGCTACTTTCAATATCATGGTGTACCCAGTAATCATCTATTTTTTGCTCCCCATGCTGTTGATAACGATCGCTTTTTTACTCAAGCTGAGAGTGCCAAACACCAGGCAACTATATGGAAGCAAGAATTGGGTATCCCATCGGATCATGCAGTGATTCTATTTGCAGGTAAATTTGAATCCAAAAAACGTCCTTTGGATTTGCTACAAGCTTTTTTGGCAGCAACCCTGTCTCAAGTATCGCTACTATTTGTCGGTGCAGGTTCTTTAGAAGCAGATTTAAAAACCGCAGCCGCCCATCATTCAAATATCTATTTTGCTCCTTTTCAAAATCAAAGCTTGATGCCTCGCACCTATGCTATTGCTGATTTAGTTGTGTTGCCCAGTTACGGCGCTTCAGAAACTTGGGGACTGGCAATTAACGAAGCAATGTGCTTATCTCGCCCAGTAATTGTCAGCAGCCACGTGGGTTGTGCCCAAGATTTGATTCATCACAAACACAATGGGCTTGTATTTCCGGCTGGTAATGTATCAGCTTTAGCCAGTAGCCTGCAAGAAGCATTTTCTGATCGCCTGCGTTTGCAGCGCTGGGGAGAAGAAAGCCAAAAAATTGTGTCTCAATACAGCTATACTCATGCAAGCAAGGGTTTAAAACAGGCGCTTCAACATGTATATCGCGCCAAGCAAGGGGAAGTTACAGCTAAGATAAATAAAAACCTTATCTAAAAAGTTTCCTACCCTGAATTTGCTGATAGTTAATAACAAAAAGTGAATAAGAAAAACTTTAGTAAACATAACCAACACTATCATCTCTGGTTTCCTGGTCTATTCAACTCAACAGGTGGAATTGAATGTTACTCTTCTTTGTGTTTAAAAGCATTTGAAAGTCTCTACCCCGATTGTGCTTACGATATTGTAATTAAGCACGATACAAATGTGCCATCCAAGTCACCCAATTTGTGTTTTCATGCAATCGGGAATTGGCCTTTGTCCCTACGTACTCCAATACTTGCAGCGCAAATGATTGGTCTTGGTCTTTGGCAACGACCAAAACTCATCTTTTCTACTCATCTCAACTTTAGTGTGATAGCGTACCTATTGAAACGATTAATTGGCATTCCCTATTGGGTTGCAGCGCATGGAATCGAAGCCTGGGACATCCAAAATCCTACCCTTAAAAAAGCCCTCAAGAATGCTGACTTAATTCTAGCCGTTAGTAATTACACTCGCGATCGCCTACTCAAAGAACAAAATCTCCAGCCAGATCAAGTTGTCGTCCTGCCTAATACTTTCACTCCCAATCGCTTTAGAATTGCACCCAAACCAGATTATCTCCTCCAACAATATGGCTTAAATGCACAACAACCAATTATTCTTACTGTGGCTCGGCTTTCTCAATCAGAGCAATACAAAGGCTATAATAAAATCCTTAGCGTCTTACCCCAAATTCGTCAAGCTATCCCAAATGTACACTATGTTATAGTCGGTAAAGGAACTGACCGACCAGCAGTTGAACAGTTAATTGCCGAGTCTAAACTTCAAGATTGTGTAACCTTAACTGGCTATGTTCCTGACCGAGAACTCGGAGATTATTATAATCTTTGCGATCTGTTTGCCATGCCAAGTAAAGGTGAAGGATTTGGTATTGTTTACCTAGAAGCACTAGCGTGTGGTAAACCTACTTTGGCAGGGAATAAAGATGGAAGTGTTGATGCTCTATGTCAAGGAGAATTAGGCGCACTGATTGACCCTGATGATGTAGAAGCGATCGCTGAAGCTATAATTCAAATCCTACAAGGTAAATATCCTAACCCTCTAATATATCAACCCGAAGAATTAAGAAAGCGGGTAATTGATAAATTTGGTTTTGAACGCTTTCAACAACGCCTTAATTATTACCTAGAAAAGCAGTTTTCCCAGACTTGATATTGTGTCTTTGCTGTCGAGTAGAATGAATTTTACATAAAAGTAAGTAAATGATGGTAATTCTAAGGTGAGCTTCTAAAGAACAGCATTCGTTATGCCTTAAGGAAAACAATCAAGTTTCCTAAAAGTTTGAAGACTCAAAAACTTCTTTACAGAGCTTGCTTTTCTAAGAAACTTATGCCAATCCATAGGTACCTCTGTCGTACAAAGAGTAGCTAGCGTCAAGAAAGATTGTAGATTCTTTACCGCTAAATTAAGCTAATCTACTATTAATTTTCATATTTATATTTTCTGTATTTCTTAAGAGGTCTTAAATGTGTGGGATTGCCGGAATTTTAACTAAAACAGAAATAAATCAGGATCTGGAAAATTTGGTGCTAAAGATGCAAAATGCTATTAAGCACCGTGGCCCAGATGATTTAGGTACTTATATATCAGAGGATCGACGAGTAGCTCTTGCTCATACTCGTTTGTCAATTTTGGATCTCAGCCCTGCTGGACATCAGCCAATGTCTACACCTGATGGTCGGTACTGGATTACTTTCAATGGTGAAATTTATAACTTTTCACAACTGCGGCAAAATCTCATTTCTCAAGGAGAGCAGTTCCAGTCCCAAACAGATACTGAAGTTATCCTCAAGCTCTATCAAAGAATGGGTTCTAATTGTTTAGAACATTTAAGAGGTATGTTTGCTTTTGCTATTTGGGATGACTGGGAAAAAACCTGCTTTATGGCTCGTGATCCTTTAGGAATCAAGCCATTATACTATTGGTCATCTGGTTTTACTTTAGTCTTTGCTTCAGAGCTTAAAGCTATCCTTGCATCTCGTTTACCTGCCCTTAACTTGAGTCCAGAAGGATTATATGGCTATCTGGTATATGGTTCAGTTCCAGAACCATATACCCTGATTGCAGATATTCATTGTTTAGCAGCTGGTCATTGGTTGTATTGGCAAGGCGATCGTGTCACAAAACAACAGTATTGGCAAATTAACTTTACTCCACAAGCAATTTCACCAATAGAAGCCCAAGAAAAAGTTCGTAATGCTTTAGTTGATACAATCGAACATCACTTGGTAAGTGACGTGCCCGTTGGCATTTTTCTTAGTGGTGGAATTGACTCTACAGCTATTCTAGCTCTAGCTACAAAGGTGCAGAATAAACAGCTATCTACATACTCTATAGCTTTTGAAGAAACCCAATGGAATGAAGGCGAAGTTGCAAAAAAAGTTGCCAACTTATTTGGAGCAAAACATACAGAATATAAAGTTACGGCCTCTATTGCGAAACAGTTCTTTCCTGAATTCTTACAAGCTATTGATCAACCCAGTATTGATGGATTTAATACTTTTTTCGTATCACAGATTGCCCACGAAAACGGCATGAAAGTAGTCTTATCTGGGCTAGGTGGAGACGAAATTTTTGGTGGATATAAGTCATTTGAAAAAATCCCCCAGATGCTAGCATGGGGTAAAACATTGCAAACAATTCCTGTTCTAGGGAAGAATATAGGTAAAGGATTATCGCGTTGGGGAAAATCACCAAAACTTAAACGCCTGGGTGATTTTTTGGAACAGCCTCCAAGTTCTGCATCTGCCTATTCTACTTTCAGAGGAATTTTCTCTCATAAAGAAGCATGTGCAATTATGCAGCAGTATATTCCTCATCAAGCTTTAACTACTTATATCTTTCCATCAACCGATACTCATAAAGCAGATTTGACAATAGAAGATGAAGTAAGTTTGTTAGAAATAAGCTGCTATATGCGTAATCAACTGTTAAGGGATAGTGATGTAATGAGCATGAACTGGGGATTAGAATTACGGGTTCCCCTAGTTGATCGTAATCTATTTGAGGCAGTAGCTTCTATTCCTAGTAATATCCGTTTAGCAATCGGTAAAAAACTATTAATTCAATCAGTTCCTGAATTGCCAGAATGGGTTGTTAACCGTCCTAAAAAAGGATTTTATGTTCCCGTTGATAAGTGGATTTCTGGGGATTTACAAAATCATTTTAATAATGTAAAAGTTCCCGATAATATTTCTCTTACTCATTGGTATCGGCACTGGAGTTTGATGATGTTACAACATTGGCTAGAGCGAACTTATGCCTAAAAAATTGTTCAATTTTAAAGGTAACTTGTGAGGACTGCCAAAAAAAGTTAGATTAATAATTAAAAACCTCACAATTTTGAATAAAAATGAGAATTCTTCATATTATTCCTTCAATAGCATCAGTAAGAGGTGGCCCAAGTCAAGCAGTAATAGAGGTAGTTAAAGCATTAAGAAATGAAAATATTGAAGCAGAAATTGTTACTACTAATGATAATGGTAATGATTTGCTTGATGTACCCCTTGGTAGGCGTATTGAGTACAACCAAGTACCAGTAAATTTCTTTAAGCGATTTTCTCCTAAAGTTGGCTCCATCAGAGAATTTGCCTTTTCTAGAGAGCTAACTATATGGTTGTGGCAAAATATTTCTAAGTATGACTTACTACACGTCCACGCTATTTTTTCCTATCCTTCTACAGTAGCAATGGCGATCGCTCGTTTCCAAGGAGTTCCTTACATCGTTCGCCCTTTAGGACAGCTATGTGAATGGTCTTTACAACAAAGCTCTCGCAAAAAACAAATTTATCTCCAACTCATAGAAAAAGCCAATCTCAATTATAGTAAATCCATACATTTTACCTCAAAGCAAGAACAACAAGAAGCTTCGCAATTAAATCTAAGTTCCCCAAGTTTTATTTTACCGCACGGTGTTGATATTCCTAATATTAACCCTAACGCGCGTCAGCATTTGCGGCAATACTTAAACTTACCAGACGATGAACCAATTATTTTATTTTTATCTCGCCTACATCACAAAAAAGGTTTAGAATACCTGATTCCAGCTTTAGGAAAATTATCGGATTATCGCTTTACATTTGTATTAGCAGGTAGTGGTTCACAAGAATATGAAAGTGAAATTAAATCACTTCTCGTATCCAATGGCATTAAAAACCGCACCCATATTACAGGATTTGTTAAGGGAGAAATCAAAGATTTAATAATGCAAGGCTCAGACTTATTTGCTCTCACTTCCTACTCTGAAAACTTTGGGGTAGCAGCTTTAGAAGCTTTAGCTGTCGGTCTTCCAGTCTTACTTACTCCTGGCATTGCTTTAGCTGATCTGGTTGCACAGCAACATCTTGGCTATGTTACAGAACTACAGGTAACTGCGATCGCGGCTGCTATACAGCAGGTTTTGGATTGTCCCGAAGAAGCACAGAAGCGAGGCGATCGCGCCCGTAAATTTGTATTAGAAAATTATACTTGGGATTGTATCGCATCAAGACTAATCTCAGTTTATACTGAGATCATTGAAAGTCAGACTGTTTTTACTGCCAGTTAACGTAATGATAAATAATAGGTGATTAAATATATGGATTCAAAGATTACTAACCAATATGAATACCAATACCAATCTCCCAATCCATCACACCATCATCTTTATCTTATAAAGCCTCTGATGGAGATGATATCGGAATATAATTACCGTCTTGAAAATCAGCAAAAGCTTCGTATTTTAGATATTGGCTGTGGTAATGGCAGTTTGAGTAACTTAATTGCACAGCAAGGCTATGAAGTTGTTGGTATTGAAGAATCAGAGTCTGGTGTTAAATTTGCTAGCCAAACTTTTCCAAACTGCCACTTTATTCAAGGCAATATCTACAATTTACCTTATACAGAAATAGGAGAAAAATTTGATATTGTTATTGCTGCTGAAGTGATTGAACATTTATTTTATCCTAAAGAATTAGTAAGAAATGCCAAAAAATGTCTTAAGCCAAATGGTCGGTTAATTCTTACTACCCCTTATCATGGCTATCTCAAAAATCTCATGCTTGCTGTTTCAGGAGAAATGGATAAGCACTTCACTACTCTCTGGGATGGTGGTCACATAAAGTTTTTTTCAGTAGCAACAATGAATGCACTATTAGAGTCAGAGAACTATACAGATATCAAGTTTAAATTTGCAGGTAGATTTCCCTACCTTTGGAAGTCTATGCTTTGTTCTAGCACCCTAGTTAAATAAAAATAGGTTTTTAACGTATTTTAATAAATGTTAAAAAAGATTACTCCTCTTATCCTTACTTACAATGAAGCTCCTAATATTGAGCGTACAGTTCAAGCTCTTAAATGGGCAAAGCAAATTGTTGTCATTGATAGCTATAGTACAGACGAAACGTTAGAAATATTATTTTCCTATTCACAAATTAAAGTTTTTCAACGAAAATTTGATACTCATACTCAACAGTGGAACTTTGGATTAGAGCAAGTTGAATCCGAATGGGTGCTTTCTTTAGATGCAGACTATATCATCACAGATGAGCTAATTGCGGAAATTGCCGCCTTACCAGTAAATGAGCGGGTAAATGGCTATGTTGCCAGATTTAAGTATTGCATTGTGGGTAAACCGTTGAGAGGTACACTACTTCCTCCTCGACAAGTTTTATTTCGCAAAGTTAAAGCAATTTATATAGATGATGGACACACTCAACTTTTGCAACTAACTGGCAAGTCTGCCATGCTTTCTAACTATATCCATCATGATGATCGTAAACCCTTAAGTCGTTGGCTATGGGCGCAGGATCGTTATATGGTAATCGAGAGTAAAAAACTACTAGAAACACCTGCAAGTGAACTTAGTTTGGGCGATCGCATCCGCAAACAAAAAATTATTGCACCTTTTATAATTTTATTTTACTGCTTGATTATCAAAGGCGGTATTCTAGATGGTTGGCATGGTTGGTACTATGCTTTTCAGCGTGTTCTGGCAGAAATACTCTTGAGCATTCGACTTATAGAAGCTGAGAAATTTAAAACTTAATTAGTCAGAAGTTATTAAGAATTTATTTTAAATTTTATAAATACTTATAATACTTCGATACACTCAGTAACCATCAGTAGGAGATTCAGACCTACAGCTACAAAGGTTGACCACTAAATCTACGATTTGCTGGGGTCTGAAAACCATCTATTCAGCATTCGACTGAGCCTTGTTGAAGAGTCACACCGAAGTCAAAGTCTGCCAGTCGTATAGAATTCATGTTGAATTCTGGCTCCTGAATGCTATTTCGATAAATTTAACCACCGTATGCGCCTAAATAAATATACTGTTAACGACTATACTCCAGGAACACCATACTGGAAACAGCTTCTTTGGTATTTTATTGGATCGCCCTTAGTTGAAAGTTATTGGCTACCATTTTCAGTTTTTAAGATTTGGGTACTCCGCAGTTTTGGGGCTAAAGTCGGTCAAGGTGTCCGCATTAAACCTGGAGTGCGGGTAAAATTTCCCTGGCGGTTAGACATTGGTGATTTTGTTTGGATTGGGGAAAATGTATGGATAGATAACCTCGCTTGTGTCACCATTGAAAGCCATGTTTGCCTATCTCAAATGGTCTATCTCTGCACCGGAAATCATGACTGGAATCATCCCGATTTTAAATTAATTGTTGCCCCAATCAATATTCAAGAGAGTAGTTGGATTGCTGCCAAGTCTGTAATTGGGCCAGGAGTCACTGTTGGTCGAGGAGCAGTACTAACATTAGGTGGCGTTGCTGGAAAATCGCTACAGTCGATGACCATTTATGCAGGTAATCCGGCTCAACCCATCAAGCAACGAAAGCTTTGATAACACATATATGAAAACAGCCAAAGCCTCTATGCAAAAAGCTTCAAGCAGGCGATCGCAGATTGCACTCTTAACGTAAATTTAAACTGATAATGGTACTTTAAGATATTTTTCGTTGTAAATAGGTCAGAATCTAAGCTTATAAATAATCAGACAAAATTACAAAATTAATTATATATGGTTCTCGAACGGTTTGATCCCTGATATACTCTCTGCGTAGTAACAAAGGAAGGATGCCTAGCCTAGATTAATGAAAAAGTGATAGTCATCACATTTTGAAGTCATCACATTTTCAAAATTTTTCACCCGAATAAATACTGAAGTTGTTAGTTCAATCTCTAATCTATTATCTCTTGCATATTTCAAGAGTCATTAGTAGATGTAGTAACTGGCAGCCTGTTGACTGCGGCTAGTTTGTTTATGTTTTGTTTTGATTCAGCAACGCCGTTTAATTTCAGAGGATAAATGATGTGAACCCTAAATTAAGCAGATTTTTTCTGCACACTGCTATTACGTTACTGTTACTACTGAGTTTATCCGGTATTAGTCATGTATTAAATATTCCGGTTTTGGAGCCACTGAAGGTTGTCGCGGCTACCAGCACATTGACTATTCCGTCGAGCGCGCTGGCACCTTGGTCTGTATTTAAGCGTGTAGATGCTCTCAA